>CAJWCP010000013.1 GCA_913031595.1 uncultured Flavobacteriales bacterium
TCTCTATTATTTTCTTAACTTTTTTGAGTGTTTTTTTTCTTGACATAATTTAATTCTTTTTATTTTTTGTATAACTTTTTAATTTAAAACCTATGCAAAATTACATACATTTTTGACTTAAACAACAATTTGTATAACTTTTTTTATTTTTTTTTATACAATTATGAATTTATTTGTAAATTTGCATTAGTTAATGAACTTACTATAACTATTAGTTATTACTGATATATGACACAATATACTATTGATCAATTTTCTGAGATTACTGGTATTACCAAGTTTTTATTAAGAACATGGGAAAATAGATATGGATATCTTAAAGCAAAAAGAACTAGTACTAACATAAGAATATATGATGATTATATGCTTATGCAAGCTCTTAACACTAATTACTTATTATCAAATGGCTTTAAAATATCACAAGTTGCTAAGCTATCTGATAATGACGTTATAGAGGCTGTTAATGATTTGAAAATCAATTCAGAAGTCGATAATCAAGAATTTTATATAAACGAAATTATTGCTTCAGCGCTTTTTTTCGATACAAGAAAGTTTAATGAAATTTATGATGAGGGTGTAGAAACTTATAGTCTTATTGGTTTTTATAAAAGTATAATTTTAATTACACTTCAGAGACTGGGTGTTTTATGGTTAACTAATAGAGTTTCCCCTGCTCATGAACATTTTCTCTCAGAGTTAATTAAGCAAAAAATTGCTTCTGCAACAGATAATCTCAAAATAGAAAACCCTAATGCAAAAAAGTGGTTACTTTTTTTACCTGAAGACGAGTATCATGAAATAGGCCTGCTTTTTGCTAAATTTTTACTTTATCAAAAAGGTCATGAAATCATATATTTAGGAGCAAATGTACCTCATATTTCTTTATCAAATATCAAGGAAAATACTATTGTAGATAATACCTTGTTATTTTCTATATCTAATTCTAGTAAATCTAATTTACAAAGTACGCTAAATGTAATTAGAAATATTTATAAAGAATCAAATAATTATCTTATTACTAATCTTAGAGATAATGATATAGTCCAAATACCTAAAAACATTCAGATTATTAATGACTTGGATAGTTTTATTAAATTGATTTAATCTAGTAGCAATACTTATTGTCTTTAAATATATAGTGTGGGAACTGAACTTTTTTCCATAAAGTTAGGAGAAATTTATACATTAATTATGCATCAGTATACTCAATAGATACTTTTGTATAATAACTACTATTAACTAGTTTTTGTATTTTAGCTTTTTATAATGAGAAAGCTAATATTTATATTATTTCTTTTACCTTTCACTGGAGTTGGACAAAATGTAGTGACGATCTGTAATGGAGATAGTGTATATCTTTACAATAATTGGGAAACACAAACAGGAATCTATACAGATGGCGCTACTACTACTTCATTAATAGTAAATCCTTCGCCAACCATAACAGGTAATTTTTTATTGAATGGTAATGCTATACAAGCAAACACTAATACATATCAACTTACTCAAGCTATTGGGAATCAATCTGGTTCCGCCTGGAATAGTGTTACATTAGATTTAACACAACCATTTAATTTTGATGTAGATTTATTTTTTGGCTATAATAATGGTGGGGCAGATGGGATAGCTTTTTTATTACAGCAAGTAAATACAAGTGTTGGTTCTTCTGGAGGAGGACTTGGATATCAAGGAATAGCACCTTCTTTTTGTGTTGAATTTGATACGTGGCAAAATACTGGTTGGGCTGCAGATCCTTCTTATGATCATATTGCAATTCAAAGAGATGGAGATTTAAATCATAATGGTGTAAATAATTTAGATGGCCCAATTGGATTCCCTCCAGGTAATATTAATATAGAGGATGGTTTGTGGCATAATGTAATTTTTTCTTGGGATCCTACTACATTTAATTTTAAGGTTGTGTTTGATGGAACAGTATTGTTTAATTATACGAATGATATAGTTACAACGATATTCAATGGGAATCCTTATGTTTACTGGGGTTTCACAGCAGCAACAGGAGGAGCTAATAATTTACAGCAATTTAGAGTTAACACACTTTCAATACAATTATCAGATGTGTCAATTTGTCAATACGATACTATACAGATTGATCCACAGATAAATTCAAATACCTATTCATATCTTTGGTCTCCTAATTATAATATTGCTAACAATACTTCAGCATCTTCTTTGTTTTTTCCAGATACAACAACAACGTATCTGTTAGAAATAACTAATTCTTATGGCTGCTCAAGTATTGATTCATTTATTCTTTATGTGGACAGTATTCCAATGATATCTCAAACAATGCTACCCGTACTATGTGTGGGGGATAATCCTATAAACCTAAATTTCGCTTCTCCTTCTGGAGGATATTATACAGGAAATGGAGTTGCAAATAATATATTCACGCCTGATATAGGTGCTTTTGGAACCAATTTAATTACATATACATATACTGACTTAAATGGATGTACTAATTCTATAAATCAAGATATTATAGTCGGAGATTATACTTCAAATATATCTAATATCACAGAATGCGATAATTATATATGGCCTATTAATGGTCAGATGTATGATATTAGTGGGGTTTATATAGACAGTAGTATTAATAGTTCTGGCTGTATACATATTGATACATTAGAATTAATTATTAATAGTTCATCAGTAAATACTAATACTATACGATTGTGTGACACAACATATATATGGCCTATTAATGGTCAGAGTTATAATTTATCAGGCACCTATACAGATACTAGTATGAATAATTCTTCATGTATGCATATAGAGATTCTTAATCTTATTATTGGTGATGATAATGATATTGAATTATTCATTGATCATAATAATATTAGTTGTTATGGCTATAATGATGGTTCAATAATATTAAATCCTTCAGGAATAAGTTCTCCATATCAATTTACATGGAATACTGGAATTTCGAGCAACACTATTAGCTCCCTATCTCCCGGCAATTATGCTTTTACTGTATCTGATATTAATGGATGTCAGATAGATAGTGTCTTGACTATTGAGGAACCTGATCGTGTTATTTTTGAGTTTTCTTCAGTGAGTCCTATTTGTAGAAATGATAGTGCTGAATTAACAATAAATATTTTAAATCCTAGCACTAACGTATATACTTTACTTTTGGAGGACTCAATATATAAATCGTTTGTAATTGACTCAACAGGATTATTACTTTCGCAGGCTACATTAATTAATTTAACTCCTAATTATAGTCGAGATTTAATTCTTATTTCTGCTACTGACAATAATGGATGTGTAACAAGCATTAATGACACCTTTCCTATAATTGTGAATCAGCTCCCTATAGTAAATCTGAATTTAGATGATATTTGTGTAGGGGTTAATTCTTTTGTGTTGAATCAGGGGACTCCAGCAGGAGGTAATTATTATATAGACGGCCTTGGCACTAATTTTTTTGATGTTGAGAATCTTCAGCCATCTGTATATTCAATCGTATATGAATATACAGATCCTATAAATTCATGTAGTAATTCTATAGAAAAGAGTGTTAATATATATGAATCTCCAGAGGCTAGTTTTTATTTTAGCCCTCAACCTACAGATATCACGGAATCAGACATTCATTTTATAAATAACAGTTTAGGAATTAGTCACTGTATTTGGGATCTTGGTGATGGAAATAGTATATATGATAGTTTAGATTTCTGGTATAGTTACCAGGATACAGGTACTTTTATAATTCGTTGTATTGTAATAAATCAATATAATTGTACAGATACTTTAATAGATACTTTAACAATAAACCCTTTATATAACACATCTATTCCTTCTGCTTTTACCCCTAATAATGATGGCGATAATGATGTTTTTTATCCACAAGTTATAGGAGAGAGTCACTATACTATGGAAATATTTAATAGATGGGGAGAAATTATTTATAGACAAGATAATGGACAATGGGACGGAAAGATTAATAATGAGATAGCTCCAATAGGAATATACATGTATAATATTAATGTGTACGATTATAAGCAGAAACTTTTTGAATATAAAGGACTATTATATCTAATGAGATAATCTTATATTATGAGAATCAAAAAATATCTTTTAGATATGTTTTAATATTTCTTTTGTAGCGCCACTATTTTCTTCTATATAGTCAATGGCTAATTTATTATCAATTACAGCAAGCTCTTTAAAAGCGCTGGTTAGTTCTTGTAGATTATTAATACTGTATCCTATTCCTTTTTTGAGAACTTCTTTAGCCTCATTATATTTCTTATAATTTGGGCCAAATATAACAGGCACACCAAATGTCAGAGGTTCTAGAATATTATGAATTCCTTTGCCAAATCCACCTCCAACATATGCTAAATCTCCGTATTGATAAATATTAGACAGTATACCTATCTTATCAATAATAAGGATGTTAGACGTGATAAGTTTATTTTTTTTATACTTTGAATATAATAATCCTTTAGTTTTCTTTTGAATAGATTCAATATTATGTAATTCGTGGGGGGCAAGAATATAATTTAATTGATCATTTTTTTTAATGAAAGAGATTAATAGATCTTCATCTTTTTTCCATGTACTGCCAAAGATTATAGTTTTTTTATCTTTTACAAAATCATTAATAATAGGAATATCAACTTTATTGATTCTATTTAAGATAACATTATCAAAGCGTGTGTCTGAAGTAACTGTAGTATTATATATTCCTTTAGAATTCAAGAGGAGAGCAGATTTTTTATCTTGCACAAAGAAATGAGAGATATTACTTAATTGTTTTTCAAACCATTCATATTTAAGAATAAATTGATTTTTTCGAAAGACACTCGCAATCATATAGAATGGGACTTGACGTTTCTTACATTCTTGAATGTAATTAAACCAGAATTCATATTTTATGAAAATTACTTTTAGGGGCTTTACTATATCAAGAAATTGCTTGCTGTTTTTTTTAGTATCTGCAGGAAGATAGAAGACCCAATCAACATGTTTATAATCTTTTTGCACTTCATATCCAGATGAAGAAAAGAAGGTTAATAATATTTTATGATTTTGGTATTTCTTTCTATAATTAATAATAATAGGTTTTGCTTGTTCAAATTCTCCTAAAGAAGCACAGTGAATCCAGACAATGTTTTTTTCTTGAGATAATTTATTTTTTATTTTTTTAAAAATACTTCTTCTTCCTTTTACCCATAACTTTGCTTTAGTATTAAATAAAGAATAAATATGAATACTAATTATATAAAGATAGATGCTTATATTATATAAGGTTTGCATTTAATAATAATGAAATTTTTCTTCATTCTTTCTATTAATAGGTACAATGATGCCAACACTGATCCCAAATAATTTATCCCAATTCATTTTATCTGACACGTACTCTTCTTGATCAAAAAGGTAAGGCCTCCTATTTTTTGTATAAGCAACTACCATATTTATTGCTGTATTCATCTGAAATCTTCCATTTGGGGAATAATATTTATAGCTTACCTCCCATTTTGTGCTTAGACCATTTGTTAGTCGATCATAACCTTTTTTATATTCTTCGTTTAATTGAGGTAAATTTTGATTTTTTGTGTCAATAAATATTTTATGTTGTAAAAAACCAATCCCTGAGGAAAAGTAGAATCCAGTTAATTCTTTAAGATGATATGCATACCCAAGTATTAAATAAGAATCAAAGCCTCTTTGCATTAAGTTGACATTCGCATAATGACCATCAGCTCCTATTAGAGCACCATTTGAGGTGCTTATATTGTCAAATATAGAACTATCTTTTACATTATCGCTAAAAAGATAATTTGTTTCAAAACCATAGAAGACATGACTTTTATGTTCTGATAAGTATGAGATCCCAATTGATGAATTATTTCCAAAACGCTCACTAAGCTTACCAACAGGGAATTGATGTGTATATCCAATATTAAATATCTTTTGGTTATACTCCTGTGTAATAGCATTTAAAGAGATTAGTGACAGGAAAGATAGTATGAGAATTTTCATTAAAGTCAAGATTTAACCGCTAAAATACATATTTTGTCTTCTTTGTAAACGTAAATGTTTGAAGAATAATTACTTATATTTGTGTTTTATTTAATAGAGTAAAAAACAATGAATAAAACAATATTAATTACAGGAGGAGCAGGTTTTATAGGCTCTCATGTTGTAAGATTATTTGTAAATAAATATCCAAATTATAAAATAGTTAATCTTGATAAATTAACTTATGCAGGTAATTTAGAGAATCTAAAAGATATTGAAGAGAGATCAAATTATATTTTTGAAAAAGGAGATATAGTAGATAAAGATTTTATTCACAGATTATTTGCGAAATATAATTTTGATGCAATTATTCATTTAGCTGCTGAAAGTCATGTGGATAGATCAATAACAAATCCAATGGAATTTATTATGACGAATGTAGTAGGAACTGTTAATTTATTGAATGCTGCTAAAAATTTATGGACTGAAGATTTTCAAAATAAACTATTTTATCATGTTTCCACAGATGAGGTTTATGGCAGTCTAGGAGATACAGGATTATTCTTAGAAACAACTCCTTACGATCCTCAATCTCCTTATTCATCCTCTAAAGCAAGTTCTGATCATTTTGTTCGAGCTTATGGGAACACATATAAACTCCCATTTGTAATTTCAAACTGTTCAAATAATTATGGGCCTAATCAATTTCCTGAGAAATTAGTGCCTTTATTTATTAATAATATTAAGCATAAAAAATCATTACCTGTCTATGGAGATGGTCAATTTACAAGAGATTGGCTTTATGTAGTAGATCATGCGATTGCAATTGATAAGATTTTTCATTCAGGCCAGAATGGTGAGACATATAATATAGGAGGATTTAATGAATGGACAAATCTTGATTTAATACATTTATTATGTGAGAAAATGGATATAGCATTAGGTAATATAGAGGGGGTCTCTAAAACATTGATTACATATGTAAAAGATAGGCCAGGACATGATAAACGGTATGCGATTGATGCTAATAAATTAAAAAATGAATTAGGATGGGAGCCCTCTTTGCAATTTGAAGAAGGATTAGAAAAAACAATATCTTGGTATTTATCTAATGAAGAATGGCTGGATAACGTTACTTCAGGGGAATATCAGAAATATTATGATCATCAGTATAATTAATTTATGTTAGGATGGTTTTCAAATAAGCAAGAGGAATTAATTACTGTTCCCTTGAATATATTAGAAACAGATATACATTCTCATTTTATAGCAGGAATAGATGATGGAGCTCCCGATTTAGCAGTAGCCGTTTCTCTCATTAAAAAAATGTCTTCATTAGGATATAAGAAAGCTATTACAACTCCACATGTAATGAGTGATTTTTATCAAAACAGTTCTGAAGATATTATGGAGGGATTAAAAATGCTTCAGAGAGAATTAATAAAAGAAAGTGTTGACTTTCAGATTGATGCAGCAGCAGAGTATTATATTGATTTTGCATTTGAGCAGAAAATAGGTAAAGAGAAATTTCTAACTTTTGGGGATAATTATATATTAGTTGAGCTTTCTTTTATTGAGCCTATCAAAAATTTATTCAATATTATATTTAAATTACAATTAGAAGGTTACAACGTTGTTTTAGCACACCCGGAAAGATATAATTATTATACTTTAGATGATTATAAGCAATTGAGATCTAGAGGAGTATTTTTTCAGATTAACTTATTGTCTTTAATTGGTTATTATTCCTCAGATATTAAATTAAAAACAGCAAAGTTAATAAAAGAAGATCTTGTTAGTTTTGCAGGAAGTGATTGTCATAACATGCATCATGCAGAATTATATAAAGAATGTGAAAAAGAAGTATTATGGCATGATTTAGTCAAGAGAGGAACTCTATTAAATCATACTCTATAGAGTTGCACTTTCTGTTACTAAACTTCTATTTATTTTTTTAAATAAATTCTGTAATACTTTTCCAGGCCCAACCTCAATTATTGATGTTACTCCATCATTAATCATTTGTTGCATTGTTTGTGTCCATAATACAGATGAGGTAAGTTGTTTTTTTAGATTTTCTTTTATTAACTCTAAATTTGTTGTGGAGGCTGCAGTTACATTTTGATATATTGGCGCTATTCCGCTTGAAAAAATGGTATTTTCAATCGCTTTTTCTAATTCTTTTTTTGCTAGCTCCATTAATGGAGAGTGGAAAGCTCCTCCAACAGGTAATTTTAAAGCTCTTCTTGCTCCTAGACTAGTTAATTTCTCGCAAGCTATATCAATACCTTTATTGGTTCCCGAAATTACTAATTGCCCTGGACAATTGTAATTTGCAGGCACTACTATTTCTTGTATTTCACTGCAAACTTTTTCTACTATTTGATCTTCTAATCCTAATATGGCAGCCATTGTTGAAGGATTTTTTTCACAAGCATATTGCATTGCTTTTGCTCTAATATCAACTAGTTTCAGACCATCTTCAAATGATATGTAATGTGCTGCTACTAGAGCAGAGAGTTCTCCTAGTGAATGCCCTGCTACCATTGCAGGCTTAAAAGAATCTCCTAAACATTTAGCCAATATAACAGAGTGTAAGAAAATAGCAGGTTGAGTGACTTTTGTTTGTTTTAAAGCTTCTATATCTTCTCCAAACATTATATCAGTGATTGAAAATCCTAATATCATATTTGCATGCTCAAACATTTCTTTTGCTTGTATAGATTTTTCATATAAATCTTTTCCCATTCCAGGGAATTGAGCTCCTTGCCCAGGGAATATATATCCTTTCATTTCTTGATATTAATATTTTGCAAATATACTACCTTTTCTTTTGATATATTTGCTAAATGAAGATACTCTTAGTAGCAGCCACTCAAAAAGAGATTAATAAGAAAGATTTTTTAGAATTTGATATTTTAATATCTGGAGTAGGAATGATTAATACTACATATAATTTGACTAAAATATTATCAAAGAAGAGATATGATCTAGTGATTAACATGGGTATTGCAGGGTCATTTAATCCAAGCATTAAAATTGGAGACTCTGTTGAAGTTATTGAAGATACCTTCTCAGAAATTGGATTTGAAGAAGATAATAAATTTATGATATTTGACGAATTTGAATTAAAAAATACTTTCAGCATAAAACCAAAAACTATCTTGAGAAAGGCTAACGCTATTACAGTTAATACTGTACATGGAGAGAAAAAAAGTATTTTGAAAATTATAGAACGATTAAGTCCTGATATTGAGACGATGGAAGGAGCATCTTGCTTTATGGTCTGTGAACAATTTCAAGTACCATGTATGCAAATAAGGACAATCTCTAATAAAATTGAAGTTAGGAGAAAACAAGATTGGGATATAGATTTAGCAATTAGTAATCTAAATAACACAGTAAGAGATATAATTAATAAATTATGAAATTAACACTTGGTTTTTCTCCTTGTCCTAATGATACTTTTATTTTTGATGCAATAGTCAACAAGAGAATTGATACCGAAGGATTAGATTTTGATATAACGATTGCAGATGTTGAAGAGCTTAATCTATTAGCTAGTAAGAACCTATTAGATATTACAAAAGTATCTTATCATGCATTTTGTTTTTGTATACAAAACTATATATTATTAGATTCAGGTTCAGCTTTAGGGACTAAATGTGGACCTTTATTAATCAAAAAGAAATCTAGAATTTTAAATGATAAAAGTCAAATTGCTATTCCAGGAGAACTTACAACAGCAAACATGTTGTTTTCTTTGGCTTTCCCTGATTATAAAAACAGAATTGTAATGTCATTTTCTGAAATAGAGAGTGCTATTTTAGATGACAGGGTTGCTGCTGGTGTAATTATACATGAGAACCGTTTCACATTTAGATCTAAAGGACTTATTAAGGTTATGGACTTAGGTGATTTTTGGGAAAAAGAAACTGGTTTGCCAATTCCTTTAGGAGGTATTGTAATTAAAAGAGTAATTCCATATAGAATCCAGAAATCATTTGAAAGAGTTTTAAGAAATTCTATTACTTATGCATTAGAAAACCCAGATATTTCTAAAAAATATGTAGCATCACATGCTCAAGAAATAGATGAAGATGTTATTCAGTCCCATATTAACCTTTACGTTAATCCTTTTTCTATTTCATTAAGAGAAGAAGGAAGAAGAGCAGTAAATGAATTATTGAGTAGAAAAAATATAAAATCTGATAATATTTTTGTTTTATAATAATATTTTTGTTTTATGAAAAAATTCTTATTTATATGCTTCTTTTTTCCTTATTTAATTATAGGTCAAACTCTTTATAACCCTCAACAACTTTATGATAATCCAGGTGGATTCTTCGAAGAAGATTCGATTAGAGAGATTTACTTAACATTTTATGATTCTGACTATCATACTATCTTAGTAGACTCATGGTTTTATAATCCATCTTATAGAATACCTGCTCAATTAACTTTAAATGGAGTGCTTTATGATAGTGTAGGGGTTAGATATAAAGGCAATTCTACTTTTTGTTTGCCTAATGATAATTTTAGTCCAAAGGTCCCATATAATATTGATATGAACTATTTTATTGGAGGACAGAAATTACTTGGTTACAAGAAAATGAAATTAGCAAATGCATGGATGGATCCAACATTTGCAAAACAGATTGTTTCTAGTAATATATATAGAAAATACCTTCCAACAGGAGAGTCTAATTTAGTAAAGCTGTATGTGCAGGGTGATTATAATGGTTTGTATGTAAATGATGAGTCAATTAATAAACAGTTTCTAGAAAAACATTTTGATGAAAAGTCAGGCCCATTATTTAAATGTGATAATATTGATAGATTCTGTGATACTGCTAATGCACCTTCTGCCATGCCTCCAAATTTGTATTATATGGGAGATGACAGCACTCTTTATTATAATAGTTATGATATGAAATCTGATAATGGATGGTTAGAATTAATACAGCTTATAAAGACGATTAACTTAGATTTTCAAAATATTGATACTATTTTAAATGTTGACAGAGTTTTATGGGCATTTGCTGTAAATCAAGTAGTTGCTAATTTAGATTGCTACAACACATATTATATTCATAATTATTATTTATATCAAACAGAAGATGGTTTGTTTCAAATGATTCCCTGGGATTTAGATAATAGTTTTGTAGGAGCTATTATGGGGTGGGATTTTTGGAGTCCCTCTAACGTATATCAATATGATGCTTATTATGAAGGACCCCCACTTGGAGGAACAACACAACCATGGGATGAACGCCCTTTATTATATAATTTATTAAATGAGCCTTTATATAGAAAAATTTATACAGCACATATTAGGACTATTATAAATGAGTCGTTAGATACTGCAGCAATAAGATCTAATATTAACCAGCTGCAAGCTTTAGCTTATACAGCTGCCAATCAGGATCAATATAAAGTTTTTTCTATGAATGAGTATTTTAGTAATGCTGAAAATGCTATTTGGGCTAATTTCGGCTGGGGTTTTGGAGGTATTATGTCAACTGTTAATGAAAGAAAATCTTACTTATTATCTCATCCAGAAATATCTTATCAAGCTCCGAACTTATACGGACTTAATATTAATAATAATGTTATAACTATTAATGTAGATAACGCAATAAATGTAGAGCTAATGGCAACTACAAGTGAATATAATTCCCGATTTGAATCTTTTGTAATGCATGATGATGGAACAAATGGTGATATTTTAGCTAATGATGGGGTATACACAGCATTATTGCCATTTAGTAGTGGATTAGAAATAAAATTTTACATAAGAGCTCAGAATAATGAAGCGGTTTCTCTTTTGCCTGAAAGAGCAGAATATGAGTTTTATGAATATTCTATACCTTCTAATTTACCATCATTTACAAATGATAATACACGATTACTTATAGAAGTGAGAGATCTTTTAGGCAGAAGAATATATGATGCTACTGATTATTACAATATTCCACTTTTATATATCTATGATAATGGAGTAATAGAAAAGAAAGTGATAGTCAAATAGGATTATATTTTCTTTTTTTAGATATAAAATATTTTTTTCAATAAATGTCTGCAATTCCAAGCTCTTTAAGATCTAAAATGGAAGAATCTTTAGTATTTAAGAAAGGAAATAATATATCAATTCTTGATATAGTCCCTGTTAGCGGAGGATGTATAAATAACACTTCTAAAATATTAACAAATGAGGGGTCATATTTTCTAAAATGGAATATTGATTGTGATAAGAATATGTTTGATTTAGAAAAGAAAGGATTAGATATGTTGGGAAGCGCTCAATCTATTCAAACGCCTCAAATTATCTCCATTGAGTCTGAATATCTACTAATGGATTTTATAGAAACAGTTAATGTTAATACTTCTTCTTGGGAAGAAGCAGGTAGAGCAATTGCAGAATTACATCAGATTAGCTCTAAAAGTTTCGGGTTAGATTATAATAATTTTATTGGGACCCTTATACAAGATAATCAACAGAAAGATATGTGGGTAGATTTTTATATTAATCAAAGAATATACCCTCAGTTACTTAGCGGAAATTTTCCTTCAAGTACAATACATCTCTTTGAGAAATTTTTCATTAATGTAGAAAAGTTTTTTCCAGAAGAGTGTCCATCTCTTTTACATGGAGATTTTTGGCAGGGTAATTTCTTAATGAGTACTGATGGGATTTTCCTGATTGATCCAGCTATTTATTTTGGGTTTCGGGAAATGGATATTGCTATGACTAAATTATTTGGAGGTTTTAATAATAGATTTTATGAAGCATATCATGAACATTTTCCATTAGCTGAGGGGTGGGAAGAGAGAGTAGATATTTGTAATTTATATCCGCTTTTAGTTCATGCTAACTTATTTGGAGGGTCTTATCACTCGCAACTAATCAGTATTGTAAAACGTTTTGTATAGAAATTTTTTTAATTTTTTATCTTGATATTTCAGTATGCATTTTATCAATTTGCTCTTTTGTAAGTTTTCCGTTTAACCATTTACTGCTTATAGTTGCATCATATTTCTTATAGAAATTAATTGCAGGCTTATTCCAATCTAATACTTGCCATATCATTCCATTAACATCTAGCTCCTTACATATATCAATTGTTTTTTCAAATAATTTTGCGCCAATTCCTTTTCTTCTATATTTCTTTGTAACTACAAAGTCTTCTAAAAAAAGAAATTTCCCTTTCCATGTTGAATATCTAATCCAATAAAAAGACAAGCCAACAATTATATTATCATATTCTGCAATTAAAAATTGATAATAAGGATAATCTCCAAAGCCATCTAGTTCTAATTGTTTTTCTGTGATTATTACTTCTTCTTTTGCATTCTCATATTCAGCTAACTCCTTAATAAGCTTTAATACATTAGGAATGTCTTTTTTCACTCCTTTCCTTATTTTGATTTCCCTTTTCAATTAGCTACTATCTTTATTCATAAAGTTGGGTGTGGCAAAATAGAATTTGAGTACGTTTAATTTAAATATATAATCATACTTAGTTCTAATTAGTTCAGATTGTGCTGACTCATATCTTTGCTGAGCTTGTAAGAAATTAAATGTATTCATAGCGCCATTATCAAATCTTTCTCTAGCATATTCATATGCTAATTTTCTTGCTGATAATGTTTTTTCAGCAGCCTCATATGTTTTTAAAGACCCTTTTGCATCAGTATACGCTTGGAGTATCGTGTTTTCTAAATCTAACTCCATTTGCTTTATAGCATATTCAGCTTTTTTAATATTTAATTTATTTTGTTTAATGTTTGTTTGAACACTCATTTGATTAAATATAGGTATTGATATTTGTATACCAAAAATCTCCCCTGCATTTGCATCTAATTGATCTATAAAAGAATTTTGCTCATCAAAAAGCACTCTAGAATTAAAAGAATAAAATCCGCTTACCTGCGGCAGGAGTGTTGATTTTGCAATTGCTAAGTCTTTTTTCGCTATTTTAAGATTTGTTTGAGCAAGCTTGATATCATTACGATTTGACAATGCTATATTATAGATTGAATTTATATCTTGATTAAGAATTTCATTATTTGGAAGATCATATCTTTCTTCGGCAATCTCAAAATTTTCATAATCAGGTATTAACAATAATTGTGCTAATGCAATTCTAGATATTCTGTAGTTGTTTTCTGCTATTAATACGTTTTGTTCCATATTTGCAACCTTAGCTTCAATCTCAATTACATCTCCTTTTGGGATAACTCCTGTATTTAATCTTTCTTGAGCAATAAATAGTTCTTTATTTGCAATCTCAAGTTGAGATTCTTGAACAGTTAAATTTTCTTTATTAAATAATATTTGCAAATAAGCATTAGCGACCATTAAAGAAATATCTTCCTTCATATCATCCAATTGATATTGACTTGCTAAGACATTAAGGTTGGCTTTATATAATTGTTGTATATTCTGTAATCCAGTAAATAAATCTAAGCCGATATTAGCATTTATTGAAGCTGAGCTAGTTGTCATATTCTCTAATACACCTGTAGTAATATTTTGATTTAAACCTACATTCCAAGAGTGACTTCCTCCAAGATTGATATTTGGAATAAATCTACTTATAGCAGTTTTTTTATTTTCTTTAATGATTTTTAAATCTAATTCTGTTTGTTTAATTGATATGTTTTTTTTAACAGCCCTTTCTATACATTTTTCTAATGTCCATATCTCTTGAGCAGGTAAAGTTATTGTTATTACTGACAGAAGTATTAATATTATTTTATTTCGCTTTTTCTTCATTTTAGTTACTTCTTTTTTGATACCCTCTTTTCTCAGGTTCTGTTTGGTTCCATATTTTAATATCATCTTCTTCTGTAACTCCTGATATTATTTCGACATATATACCGTCAGATAATCCTAGCTGCACATCTCTTTTTTCAAATTCTTGTTCTGATATTTCAACTTCAACATAAGGATCTTTTGTAGTTAAATCGTATTGTAGTAGAGCTTCACTTATTGCTAATACACTATCTTCTTTTTCTGTTATAATTGAAGCGTTAGCACTGTACCCTGCTCTTATAATATATTCATCATCTAAATACACTTCTCCTTCTATTTTGAATTGTACAGTCCCTGCTTCTTCTTTACCTTTAGGTGCAATAAACTTTAGTTTAGCATTATACTCTTTATCCTCTATAGCTGCAAGAGTAACAATTAAATCCATATTTTCATTTAACTTTCCTACTTCAGATTCATCTACTTTACCTTCAAATATCATAATATTTAAATCAGCTATTATAGCAATAGTTGTTCCAGCATTAAATGTATTGGCTTGTATAACTTGATCACCTTTTTTAACAGGAATCTCAAGAACAGTTCCTGTTACTGTAGATCGTATATTCGTATTTGCCATACTTGATCCTCTTGCAGAACCTAATTTAATAATTTGAAGATCGCTTCTGGCATTTTTTAAATCTTGTCGAGCTTGATTATACTGTAATTCAATAGTATTAAATTCTTGTTGTGAGATAATCCCTTTTGAGAATAAATTTTGATTTCTTGTAAATTCAGCTTTTACATTTTTTAATACTAATTCTGAATTTTTTACTCTATTTTGAGCATTGTTTAGGCTTTGTTCATTTGGCACTACTTTTATTTGTGCTAATAAATCACCTGCAGATACTTCATCTCCTTCTTTTACTAATATTTCTTGAATGATTCCTGTAATTTGAGGTTTTATTTCTACTTCATCTTTTGGAATGACTTTTCCTGTCGCGACTATTTTGTTTTCTATATTAGTAACTAAAGGTGTTGAGGTCTCATAATTTATTAGTCCTTTTTTATTAGATCTAATAAAAAAGCTAGTAGCAAATATTATACCGATTATTAGACCTCCTATCCATATTTTATTCTTGTATTTCATGTTGTTTATTATTTTATTCTTCTCTTAAAGCATCAATAGGCTTAATACTTATTGCTCGTTGTGCAGGGATCAGTCCAATTAAGGTCCCCAATATTACCATTAGGGCTAGCGCCCCTAATATATATGATATTGGAACTGTAGGATTTGTAAATGGATAATCTTTTAGCTCTTTTGTAGCTATGTTTATCATAGATAATACAAATGCTCCTAATATAATCCCTATTATTCCTGAAATGATAGTTAAGAATACTGATTCTAACATAATTTGTAATTTAATAGCTTTTGGCGTAGCTCCAATAGCACGTCTTATTCCAATTTCTTTTGTTCTTTCTTTTACTGATATTAAAAGAATATTCCCAATTCCAATAATTCCTCCTAGAATAGTTGCAATTCCTATTACTAATGATAAGAAAGTCATTCCGGAAGCAAATTTAATAATTTTCTTAAAGAGTTCTCCTAGATTAAATGAACCAATAGCACGATTATCTTCTGGGCTTATAGTATGAATCTTTTTCAGCACCTTCTTTACATCATTTTCTACCTGTACAATATCAATATCATCATAGCCAGCAACAATTAAAAAATCGACATTTTCTCCAGTGTTAAATAACTTTCTGTATGTTGAAAAAGGAAGATGGATGTCTCCATCATTTGCAAAGTTGCCTCCTTCAGGTACAAATTTATGCACGCCAATAACTTTAAAGTAGATATTGTTGATTCTTATAAATTTACCTATTGGATCTTCATTTTCTTCAAATAATTCTTGTTGTGTTTTTTCTCCAATAACACAAACTTTTCTTTTTAACTTTATATCTAATTCATTAATAAATCGTCCTCCATCATAAATATTTTTTGTTGCTACCTTAATGAAAATAGGAAAGTCTCCATATATGTTATATGTTCCTTTTTTTTGTTTTCTTACTACTGATGAGCCGTTTGATCCGAATACTCCTCTTACATTTCTAGCAACTATATATTGAATTTCTGGGATTTTATTTTTTAGATCTTCAACATCACTTAATGTTAGGCGGATACCTCTATTTGTTTTAAAGCCTCCGAAAGGAACGCTTGTATATTGCCCCCATACAAAGAGACTATTAGAAGAGATTCTTTGAAACTGTCTTTCAAAACCATTATCTACCCCTTGAGCCGCTCCTGATAACATGATATATAGAAATATCCCCCACAGTACACCGATTACTGTAATTATTGTACGGATTTTATTTTGAGCAATAGAGCTAAATATTTCTTGCCACGTGTCTTTGTCAAATATCTTTTTCATCTTATTCGTCTCGTAATGCTATAATAGGTTTAATGTTAGCTGCTCTTCTTGCAGGAATGTATCCCGCAATTGCTCCAGATATAATTAATATTATTGTTGCATTTATTGCCGTATTAATATCAATATAAGGATCTGTAATAAAATAATCTGCTTCTAATTTATCTCCTATAAATCTTAAAAAGGTTATTCCGCTAATTAAACCTACATAACCTGATATAGTAGTAATAAAAATTGCTTCTTGAAGAATCATTATAATAATACTAGCTGGACTTGCTCCTATTGCTTTGCGTATTCCAAGCTCTTTTGTTCGTTCTTTCACAACAAATACCATGATATTGCTAATGCCAATAATACCTGCAATTAATGTTCCTATGCCAATAAATGATATTACTAGCTGTAATATACTAGCAAACCTTTGATTATCTTTCAGATTGTCAGCCACATTTCTTATGTAAATGCCACTTCTGTCTTTAGGATCAATATCCTTTTTCTTTTTAAGGAAGGTTATTAATTTTTCTTCTAGATCCATAGCCCCTGAATATCCAATTTTAGGATCATAACTTAGTATTATTTGATCTACTTTATCTGTATTTTTTTGTAATTTTTGTAATGTAGTATAAGGTATGTATAACATTCTTTCTTCTTCATCACCCCCATTGTCTTGGAATACTCCTATTACTTTCCAGGTGTGACCACTACCACTTATATATTTCCCAATAGGATCTTCTTGGCCAAATAAATCTTCTTTCACTAATCTTCCAATTACCACGTAATGACGTTTATATTTTATATCGTCTTCATTAAGATATCTTCCATACATCATGATTGTCATTTCATTATATTGATGTGCGGGACCAACTGCTCTTATTGAATAATTATTTGCTTTTGTTTTATACTTAACAATGCCAGCTGTTGAGATGCGTGGAGTTATATTTTCTATATAATTGCTAAATTCTTTTTCTATTGACGAAATGTCATTATTTTTAAATTCAATTCTTCTTCCAGATTCATATCCTTTAAAAGGCTGTTCTGTAGTTCCTGGGAATATAAAAATTGTGTTAATATTATCATCATTAAAGAAGCCTTCAAACGTATTGCTTAATCCATTCCCAAAACCAAGTAAAATAATAAAGATAAATATTCCTAATGCTACTGTGAATCCAGACAATAGGGTCCTTAATTTGTTTTTACGAATAGTATCAAATATTTCTTTCCATCTATCGTTACTAAACATTTTATTTGGCGATTATTTGTTTTACTTTTTTGTCTTCTAAAATAACACCGTCTTTAAGGCGTATTATTCGTTTACACATCATTGCAATATCTTCTTCATGCGTAACAACTAATATTGTTTTTCCATTATTGTTAATCTCTTGTATTAAAGACATTACTTCAATTGAGGTTGTAGAATCTAACGCTCCTGTAAGCTCGTCAGCTAGCAGTACTTTTGGTTGAGTCACCATAGCTCTTGCAATTGCTACTCTTTGTTTTTGACCTCCAGAAAGTTCGCTTGGAAGGTGCTTTTCCCATTTTGCTAGACCAACTTTTGAAAGATATTTCATTGCTATTTTTTGTCTTTCAGTTCTATTAATACCTTTATAAAATAAAGGCAATGCGATATTTTCAAGAGCATTCTTGTAATTAATTAAATTAAAAGATTGAAATATAAAACCTAAAAATCTATTTCTGTATTGAGCAGCTTTTGTTTCATTCATATTCTTGATCTCAAGCCCATCTAAATTATATGTTCCTGAGTCTGCAGTGTCTAGCATGCCAATAATATTTAATAGCGTAGATTTTCCAGAACCAGAAGACCCCATAATTGCAACAAGCTCTCCTTCTTCTACATTAAAATTTATTCCCTTTAAAACATGTAAAGAATTTTTTCCAATTTTATAAGATTTATGCAGATCTGTTATTTTTATCATGTTATGCTATGGAATTTTAAAGATGGCAAATATAGAAAACACAATCTATATTTGTTTAATTTATGAGTTGATGATGTTATAAAATAATATTGACCATCCTATAATAAAGCATACGCCTCCAATGGGAGTAATAATGCCAATATTTGAAAATTTAAAAATAGAAATTAAGTAAAGAGAGCCTGAAAATAAAATTATTCCCATTATAAAGAAGTATGCTGCAGTGCTTGTATTGATTGCAAGAATTTTAGATATAATACCTACCATAATTAAAGCTATTGCATGAAACATATGGTATTGCACACCTGTTTTAAAAACTTCTATTTTGTCATTTATTATTTCTGATAAAGCATGAGCACCAAAGGCTCCGATAATTACAGAAAGCATAGAAAAGATTATTCCTGCTTTAATAATTAAGAGAAAATTCATATTATACACCTATTGTAATTAGCCTTATTCTTGATTAAAGAGGTCTTCTAAATTGCCAAAACAGCTTAACATAAATAGTCCAGCTTCTTCTTCAGATTTTTCATCCATCTTTTCATTTGCAATGATATATGAATCATAGTTTTCCTCTAGCTTTTCGCAGCAACAAGTAATAAACTCATCGAAAGATATTCCAGCAAGAGACATCATTTCTTCTACTCCATCTTCTTCTTGTAATCCTTCAGAAGCTTCTTGTATGCATTTTTCCATATCAGATGACGACCATTTTCCTTGGCTTGAGGTTTGTCCTGCGCAAGAAATTAGCAGGAAACTAAAAGTTAATAAATATAAAAATAGATTAAATGTTTTTTTCATTACGGTGATATTTAATTAATGTTTTGCTAATGTAATGAAATTATAGAGATATTTAAATAGTTAATTAATTTTGTAGTATGATTATAAAAATTGATCACACCAAAATAGAAATTGCATATGAGATACGTAATATATTTCAAGTGTCATATTCTGTTGAAGCAAAGCTTTTAAGGGCTGTTGATTTCCCTCCTCTAAAAAGAACTATATCAGAATTTATTGATAGTTGCTCTATATTTTACGCATATTATTTTAATGAGAAGGTAGTTGGGGTTATTGAAATAAAAAGCAATAAGCATTCAACTCATATTCAAAGTTTAGTTGTTCATCCAGAATATTTCAGAAAAGGCATTGGCAGACAATTAGTTCATTTTATAATTGACAAGTATAATTCTAATTTATTTACAGTGGAAACAGGAAGAGATAATTTTCCTGCTATAAAATTATATAAGCAACTAGGATTTTCTAAGCAAGATGAATGGGATACTGAGCATGGAGTGGTCAAGATTAGTCTTAAAAAAATCAATTAATTCTATAATTTTTATTTATTAAAACGCAATTAAGTTGCGTTTTTTATTACTTTTGTACTTGATATATATTATGAACTAAAAAAAAAAAAATGAAAAAAATAAATCTTTTATTTGCGTTGTCTTTTCTTTGCACCTCTCTATTTTTTGTTTCTTGTGAGAAAGAGGATGATCATGATGATCATGATCACATAGTAAGTAATGATGGTATGCAAGCAAGGTTGGCATACACTGAAGAAGGGTATACTGAGGTTGAAGTAAATCCAATTGTAAAAATTAATTGTGATTTTGATCGTGCAAAAGAAATTCTTACTCCAGTTTCTGGACTATTTGAGTACTATGATGCTGATGGTAATTGGATTGCTTCTATTGATTTTGGAGATGGAACATGTGATGAATGGGCAACAAAAACATGGGATGTAGAAATGTTTCCTGAGTACCCTACTGGAAGTGAAAAATTTTCTGTCTTTGAGTATAGGAAAAAAAGATAATACTGTTCGATAAATTAATTTGAGATGCGAAATAAAGTTTGTTCATATATATTTTTACTTATATATGTTTTTTCTTTATTTCCATCTTTAATTTATTATAAGCATAATGATTGTTGTGATGTAACTAAAGCACTTAGTTGTAATTTTATTTCTAGTAAAGAAAACACCTCAATTCTTAACTGTTTTACTCATAAAGAGCTTTCAGAAGACTATTGTTATCTGTGCTCAGTTTCCTTTTTTAATGACTATCATGATTTTTCTGATTTTACATTAAAATTTTACTCTTATTTCTTTGAATATCTACCATCGATTCAAACTAGTTTCATTACTGAGACTATTTATTTTTATCTCAATAAATCTCCACCTATTAACTATTTTAATTTCCACCTTAGTTAATAACCACGTTTAACTTCAGTATAATGTATTACTGAATAAACATTAAATTTTAAGAATGAAAAATATATTTTTATCATCATTTTTGATGATGTCAGCTTTTCTTTATAGTCAAACAGGAATTGTTGTAGATTCAGATGGTCAACCGATTAGCCAGGCAAGTGTCTTTCTTGCTGATCAAAAGATCTTATTTTATACCAATGATAAGGGGGAGTTTTTTTTAGATAATGAACTGTCTAATAGTAATACTATTCACGTATACAAATTTGGTTATTCTTCTGAATTGGTTAACTATAAAAAAGACATGGAGCTTAAGTTTGTTTTAAATAAATTACATGTTTCGTTAGATGAAGTTGGGGTTTCTACATCTGTTAATGAATTAGGTAACAGTAAACTAATCAATATAGAAAAGAAATCACTAAAAGATAATTTCCTTAATTATAGTTCTATGCTAGAAAACATAACAAAGCTAAGTGGTGTAGATATGATTTCATCTGGTACTGGCATTCAAAAAGTAGTTGTTAGAGGTCTCTCAGGAATGCGCGTTGTTACTTTTTTAAATGGCATGAAAATTAATAATCAACAATGGGCTAATGACCACGGAATTGGGTTCACGGATTTAGGTCTTGATGAGGTTGAGTTAATAAAAGGATCCTCAGCACTAAAGTTTGGTAGTGAAGCTATTGGGGGAGTTCTATATTTTAAAGATGATCCATTTATTTCATCTGAAAAATTGTCAGGATTTGTGTCTACAAAATATGATAATAGTAGTCAGTTAAGTAACAGTCAATTTGGTATAAAATTTAATCAATCAAATTTATTTTTAAATTTTTATGCGCAGTATGCTATTTCATCTGATTATAGATTGCCTAATAATAGATATCTATTTAATTCTAGATATAGTCAAAATGCTTTTAAACTTTCTATTGCTCATAAAGGCAAGAGAATGCAAAATATTTTTAGATATCATCTTCACAATGAAATCGTTGGTCTAGCAGCTCATTCACATGGAGATATTAGTCAAATTGACATAACAGATATATCATCAGAATCACTAGATTTTGAAGATTTTCAAATTGAAAGACCAAATCAATTTGTGACTAATCAGCTATTTATTCACGACTTAACATATTTCATTAATGATATTAAGTTTAGTTTACACACTGGACACTATATAAATCATCTTGAAGAATGGGATAAATGGACATTGCCTGCTTTTGATCTTACTATTAATCACACGCAAGTTACCCCAAATCTTAGATATAAATTAAATAACTACACTTTTGATCTTGGGGCACAAATTAGTTTTCTTGATAATAAAAATAATGTAAGTTACAGGTTAATTCCAGATGCTAATTCTATAGATTTTGGCCCTTATTTAATATTTGATTATGAAAAAAATAATTTTGGGTTTAATTCTGGTGTGAGATTTGATTATAAAAATATACAGTCAATAGATCCATCATTAGTAGAAGATTATAATGAATCTTTTTCTAATATAAGTTTTTCAAATGGAGTGTATACAGAATTTAGTAATCATATCTTAAGATTAACATATTCGGGGGCCTATAGAGCACCACACATTGCAGAGTTGTTTTCTTATGGCCTTCATCATGGAACTAATAGGTTTGAGATTGGTGATAGAGATCTAAAAATTGAGTCTGGTCATCAGTTTGATTTAAAATATCAATGGTCTAATGACCATTTTGGATTTGTTATTAATCCTTTCATACATTTCATAAAAGATTTTATTTCTGTCTTGCCTACTGACACTTTTAGCGAAGGATTTGCAGTATATTATTATACACAGTTTGATAATGTGGAATTAAAAGGTATTGAAATGAATTTACATTATCATCCACATATTTTACATAATTTACATATTGAACAATCTTATTCTTTTTTACAGTCTAAAAATGAAGGCAGTGCTGATGGGTTAGCATTACTTCCTGCTGATAATATTAATACTAAAATCATTTTTCATTTAAATGATTATGAAAGATTACAAAAATTAAAGTTAAATTATCTTACTATAGATCATAAGTATGTTTTTGAGCAAGATACGCATGCTGAATATGAAGATTTTACGTCAGATTATAATGTATTTAATTTATTAGTTGGCTTGAAATTCACCAAAAAGATACATTGTGTCTTAGGGGCAATGAATTTATTAAATGCGGAGTATTCTCCACACACATCACGACTTAGAGGAGTTGGCCAAAATGGAGTGCCAAATCCAGGCCGTTCTTTTAATATTAATATGAAATATGAATTTTAACAAATACTCTGATGAGCTTTGATGAAGCGAAACTCCTCTATAGAGGAGTCAGTATTAATTATTATTTAAGAAAATGAAAAAAATAAATTATTTCTTGTTTGCAAGTGCATTTTTATTTATCACAGCACTAGCTTCTTGCTCTAAAGATCCTGGCTGTCAAGAGTGTCATATTGCATATATGGCAGCTGGCGCAACTAATGAAATTGTAGTTGAGATAGGAGAGTTCTGCGGTGATGCATTAGAAGATGCCGAGTCCCCTGGTTATACTGTAACAATTTCTGAAACAATAGTTGGAAACGATACTATTCCAGCTGGAACTTATGGAAATGGGAACATGGAAATCCACTGTGAGGAACATGATCATGATCACGACCATTAAGATTAAAAATTAGTTAAACAATTTTTATAAATAATCAAACTGTATAAATTACAGTTTGATTATTTATTTTTTAAGTTTCTGTTCAATAGGACAGAACCAGCTTTTTCTGTAATCTGAGGTTACAATAGATGTGACAGGATTTTTTTTAGTAGTATGCTTTTTACCATAGATCTGTAATCGGAATTCTGATTTCTCAAACGGATTTTTAAAATCTTTTAACTCAGCTCCTCCAGCTGCATAGCTTTTTCGCATAATATCTTGAGTATTTTTAATTAAATTTATTTTGCTCTTAAGATTAATTTTTCTCCATTTTTCTTCGGGATGAATTTTAGAGCTGTAAAGAGTTTCAGATTTAATATAGTTTCCAACTCCTGGAAAATATTTTTGATCCATAATGATAGAGCAAATAGGTTTCTTATCACTAATTTTTTCATTCAAGTAGTCTAAATGATATTTCATATCATATGCATTATTTAGTAAATCTAATTTTGCTTGAAACTTTTTATTTTGTTCTGACTTTGTTATTATTCTTAGTTTTCCAAATTTTCTTACATCTTTGAAAAATAATTCTTTTTTCTGACTAAATACTCTGAAGTGGCAATGTTTAACATTCTCTTTTGACCATCCACCAGTCATTCCTAAATGAAGAGTGAAAACTTTATTTTTATTTAGATCTAGAAAGATATTTTTCCCAATTGTATATGTTTGATGAGATTTTTCTAGGCTATTTTCAATTATTTTAAAGACATCAAAATACTTTTCATTATAGTAATCTGTTAGTATTTCAAATTTTATTTCTTCTTTTTTTGAAAAACATTGATTAAAATAATCAGATGCTATTTTAACTTCAGGACCTTCTGGCATTATATCTTTTTTACAAAATTAGAAATTAATGAGAAAACTATTACTCTTTATAATAATCTTCTAACTTTAACTTTTCAGAAAATTATTGATTAAGTTTGTGTAATGAAGAAAATAGAACCAATTAATATAATGAAAAAGTTTTCATTATTTAAAGAAGAATGGACTCCTAAAATTATAGGAGAACTTAATGGTCAACATGTAAAGCTTTGTAAGCTTAAAGGTGATTTTGTATGGCATAGTCATGCTAATGAAGATGAATTATTTATGGTACTTAAAGGAACCCTTTTAATTGACTTTAGAGATGGAAGAACAGTTAAGGTGGAAGAAGGGGAGATAATAATTATACCAAAGGGAATAGAGCATAGACCACATACTAACGGAGAACTAGTATTTAATTTATTATTTGAGCCTAATACAACTTTACATACTGGTGATATTAACACAGACCTGACAGTTAAAGAATTAGATTGGATCTAGTAAATGGCAATTAAACAGATTTTTCTTGAGTAGTATTATGAATAATGTATTTTTCTTTTTATTGTGCGTCATTATTTTATCTTCTTGTAAAAGCAATACTGAATATGAGGAGAATCTAGAGCACTTTAAGAATTTAATAGAAGATATTAATAATTATTTTTTAGATTCTACTTTAGAAAACATTGATATATCAAGTTACTATACTGAAGATTTTCTTTTTCACTCCTATCCAGTTAACTATAGAAAAGGCGTAGAAACTTCTAAGATTAATTATATTAATGGTTTTAATGAGATGAAAGAAAAGGATATGTCAATAAATATTTGTCATTCAATTTATTTGCCTGGTATAGATGAAAACTCATACGAGATGAATGGAAGTGTTCGAGTATATTATGGAGCTATCTTATCTTTGGATACAAATAACATTGAATTTTCAGGTTACCAAACAGTGAATTTTGAGCAAGGTAAGATTTCAGAAATTTGGGAGTGGGCTGATTATGGTGGAGTAAGTTTGCAATTGAAGAATTTTACACAATAAATAAAGTTCTTAATGTCAGATTTCTTTTAATTAAATCCTAGGTTCTTTTCAATAGCTCTAATAAATTCTGTTTTTGCATCAGCATAATCATTTCCATCTTTCCATTCTTTTTTTACTAACTTATATTTTAGATTTTCATATTTTTCTCTTATGATTTTATTTGATCTTAATTCATTTCGAAATGCCATATGCCTTTTAAACCATCTACTATTAATATTTACTAAATGAATATGAGCTATTCTTTTTTTGTTTTCTATAAGAAAGAAGAATCTTCTGTTAGGGTTATCTTTCTCATATTTTTTTATGTATGTAAATCCTAAATCAATGATAGGTTCAATATAATTATCTAATTCTTCAGAGCTTATCCCTATTAAAATATCAATAATTGGTTTTGATGCAAGATTTTTTACTGATGTACTTCCAATATGCTCAATAGCTATATCATATTTTTTTAGCTTGCATCTTATTTTATATTTTAATTCTTCAAAGAGATGTGGCCAACTATTATTATATGATTCTATTTTAATTTTCATAGCTTGAATGATTTCTTTTTTCATAATCTAATATTAATAGATAATACATGAATACCCCAAATGCATACATGCAGGCTGTTATGTAAAATATATAAGCATAAGGAAGTCCTTCAGCTATTAAGTATCTAAATATTTGGGAGCTGAAGAACCAACTTCCGCTCCAAATTGCTGCAGTAATAGCACTTAACATTTCTTGGTTCTTTTTTCCTACATAATTCATGGTAAGCTCAGAGGTCATAGGGGCAGCCATATTCATAAGAGGCGTTCTTATCCAAAAACATACAATAGCGATAGGTAAAGCCCACCAATAGCTTGCAAAAAATTCAGTTGTAGCTAAAGCAATTAAAGCAATAATAGCAGTAGTTTGAGTATAAGTAATACCTTTTTTGAATCCTAATTTGTTTTTTATATTAGGAACAAGTAAAGATAAAATAGCAACTAGTAAACTAGAAAACCCACCAATAACTGCAAATGCTGATGAATCTACCTTAAAATTATGATAAAAGAATAAGTTAATAAAAGGAATAGTTAAGCCAGCTCCAATTGCAATAATAAGGGTAGGGATAATAGCTTTTACTAATAAACTCCAATCCAAGTTTCTCCATCGAAAGTTTCTTTTTAAAGGAACTGCCTTATCGATCTTTATTTTTAATAGATAATATACTCCAAAAAAACCAATGAAAGCAATAAATAATAAAATTACTCCTTCATTAATTTTTTGCATGTAATTCCCAAATCCAAATATGATTATTCCACTTAAAATTGTGCCAAAACTATGTGTCGCATAATTCAAAGATATAGCATGTGATTGGTTTTTGGGAATTGTATTCCGCATTATATAAGGTAATGAACTTACTTGAAATAAAGTAAATACAACCCCCCATAAAATAAATAATAAAGGTAAATATTCATACCATGTATTTTCCACTGCTAACACTAATAAGATAGCAATAAAGGGTACTCCAACACTTCCTAATATAAAAAAAGGTTTTAAAGGCTTTCCTCTGATATAAAATCCTAAGGGAAATGCTAGTAACATAACTGCTAAGAAACGATAGGAGATAAAATTAGCAATTTCGGGATCAGAGAATCCCTTTTTTGCCAGATAGATATTTAGAATCAGAAAGAAAGATGCTCCAATTAATTGAATAAAGAATTCTGATTTTATCATCAAAAGCACATGTTCCTCTATTTTTAAATATGATCTAATTAATTTATTCAATATAATAATTTTATGAATTCAAAGATAAAAAAACCACTTATTGATAGAGTTAATTTCAGTTATAACTGTTGGTTATTATTCTGATTTTTTTTGAAAATTATTGATTAAGTTTGCTTTGTGAACAAGAGTAAAAAAAATAATAGAAGAAAATTTCTAAAAAACACTTCCTTATCTTTATTGTCAGTTCCCCTCATTCCAACCATTCTTAAGTCGGATAATTCTGCAGTTTCGTTAAGTAAGGATAATTCAATTTTTACTTGTAATCAATCTACCGAGGATGCATATGGTCAAGGGCCGTTTTATACAGCAAATGCACCTTTTATTCAGAATGATCAGCTTGCAGACACTAATGAAGTTGGTACACGAATTATTATTAGCGGTCAGGTATATAATTTGGATTGCTCAGAAGTTATTCCAAACACTGAAATTGATATTTGGCATGCTAATAGTGCAGGAGAATATGATAATACAGGTTATAATTTGAGAGGAAAGACAATAACAAATAGTCAAGGCTTTTATGTGTTTGAATCTGTTAAGCCGGGATTCTATCTTAATGGCTCTAATTTTAGACCATCACATATTCATTTTAAAATAACACCTCCAGGATTTAGCCCTTTAATAACACAACTTTATTTCCAGGGAGACCCTTATATAGCTACAGATGCTGCTGCTTCAATTACTAATGGATCATTTGATGCCACTAATCGTATTATTCCTTTAATTGCAAACTCTGATGGAGACCTGGAAGGGACTTGGGATATTGTAATTAATGGAGATGGAGTTCCGCTTGGAACAAACAATATTCATCTTGATAAGGGCATCATTTATAATGTAAGTCCTAATCCATTTACGGATTATATTAATATAAATTATGGGGTCTTTACAAAATCAAAGGTTGTTATAGCTGTATATAATATTCGAGGGGAGATAGTAGCAAATCTTGATGAAAGAATATTAGATCCTGATAAATATTCTGTTGCTTGGAATCCAGATCCTAAAATTCCTAAAGGGCATTATTTTATTTCAATAATAATAAATGATTTACAGGTTCATTATCTTAAACTTATTAAACAATAATAAATAAACTTATTTAGATTATTTGTTAAGAAAAACCAGAACTTTTTCATAAAATTATTAAGTAAGTTTGTAGCTTAAATAATTAAGAAATGAATGTACAGGGAAAAAATATTATAATAACAGGAGGTAGTCTTGGAATTGGAAAGGAAACAGCAAGAACTCTTGTTCAAAAAGGAGCGAATGTATTGATTACTGGTAGGTCAGAAAGTAGATTGATTAAGGCTAAACATTATACTGGAGCTAAGATTATTGAATTTGACATTTCTGATCATGAAAATATCTCTAAAAATGCAATAAAATGTGTCGATATCTTAGATGGCAGAGTAGATGGTTTAATAAACAATGCAGGTATTGGTGTTAGAAAATCTATTAATGAATTAAATATAGAGGATTTTTTAAAAGTATTTAATGTAAATGTTTTTGGACTTGCATTATTTACTAAAGAAATCATTCCTTATATGATTAAAGAATCTTATGGTACTATTATTAATATTGGTTCCACAGCAAGTTTAAAAGGATATAAGAATGGTAGCATTTATTCATCTTCAAAATTTGCTGTTAGATGTTTGACTCAGTGTTGGCAAGCTGAATTAAGACCTCATAACATTAGAGTTTGTCAGGTAAATCCTAGTGAAGTTACCACTGCATTTGGGAACCCTGAAAGAGTAGAGAGGGAAGAGGTGTATAATAAGTTAACGTCAAAAGAAGTCTCTCACTCAATAGTCTCAGCAATTGAGATGGATGATAGAGGATTTATTAATGAGCTTAATATTTGGGCTACAAATCCATTTAATTAAAGAAAACCTGCTCAAATGAGCAGGTTTTTTTTGGGTCTCTCAGTAATTATTTTTGATTTTTTTTACACTTCTTTAATAACTAATTCTTCATTTATTCTAAACCGTTCACCGTAGACACCTCCGCTGTCAGCTTTCCCAATTCCGAATATCATAACCACATGGCATTTCCAATTTAGTTTAAGGATTTTTTTAATTCTTCTTTCATCAAATCCCTCCATTGGACAAGAATCAAATCCTTCAGCTACTAAGGACATCATAAAGTTTTGGC
>CAJWCP010000014.1 GCA_913031595.1 uncultured Flavobacteriales bacterium
GAGAGAAAGAAGCAGATGTTTTTTTCTCTCTTATTTTTTTAGGTATTTATTATTAACATAGAAAGTTCCAAAAGGTATTAAGGAAGCTATTAGTATAATTAGAAATTCTTTTTTGGACCATTGTTGCTTTTTCTTTATGATACAGGCCATAACAATATAAAGAATAAATAAAACTCCATGAGGCATGCCAAGTATTTTTACCCAAAATTCATTTCCTCCAATATACTTAATAGGCACTGCAATTAAAAGAAGTAAAATATATGATGCCCCCTCAAGAAAGGAGACAATCTTAAAAAAAGAGGTCATTTATTTAAAAGCGTTTTCTCCCGTAATATCCATTCCTGTTATAAGAAGATGAATATCATGTGTTCCTTCATAAGTTATAACAGACTCTAAATTCATCATATGTCTCATAATAGAATATTCTCCAGTAATTCCCATTGCGCCAAGAATTTGCCTTGCTTCTCTAGCTATTTTAAGAGCAATTTCCACATTATTACGCTTACACATAGAAATTTGGGCAGAGGTGGCCCTGTTTTCACTTTTTAAGACCCCTAACCTCCATGTCAGGAATTGAGCTTTAGTAATTTCTGTAATCATTTTTGCTAATTTTCTTTGTTGTAATTGAAAAGAAGCAATTGGTTTTCCGAATTGTATTCTTTCTTTGGCATACCTAAGGGCAGTATCATAGCAGTCCATTGCTGCACCAATTGCTCCCCATGCAATTCCATACCTAGCCGAATCTAAACACCCTAAAGGAGCCCCTAAACCATCTTTATTTGGCAATATGTTTTCTTTAGGTACTTTTACATTATCAAAAACTAATTCTCCAGTTGCAGAGGCTCTTAAGCTCCATTTACCATGTGTTTCAGGCGTTGTAAAGCCATCCATTTCTCTTTCAACAATTAATCCTTTTATTCTATTAGATTCATCTTTTGCCCAAACTATTGCAATATCAGCGAATGGAGAATTTGAAATCCACATTTTGGAGCCATTTAAAATAAAATGATTCCCCTTATCCTTTATATTTGTTTTCATACCCCCAGGATTTGATCCATAATCAGGTTCAGTGAGACCAAAACACCCAATAAGGCTGCCATCTGCTAATTTTGGTAAATATTTTTTCTTCTGATCTTCATTGCCATATTTCCAAATAGGAAACATTACTAATGAAGACTGTACTGAAGCTGTAGATCGAATCCCGCTATCTCCCCTTTCTAATTCTTGCATGATAAGGCCATAAGATATTTGATCTAACCCAGCCCCACCATATTCTGTAGGGATGTATGGGCCAAAAGCGCCAATTTCTGCAAGTCCAGGTAAAATATTTTTTGGGAATTCTGCTTTTTGACAAGCATCTTCAATAATAGGAGACACCTCTCTTTTTACCCATTCTCTTGCAGCATTTCTAATTAATTTATGTTCTTCAGTTAATAATTCATCCATGTAAAAATAGTCATGGGATTGATATAAGTCTTCTGCCATAATGAATGTTAATTTTTTTTGACAAAAGTATATATTTTATGAATAAAATATGAAATATGAAAACTTATCTTTGTAGAGGTATTTTTATTCTCTCAATGGCCACACTATTGAACACACATATTAGTCAGGATATTTTTTTTATTTTTTTGACATTTTCATTACTGTTACTTTCTATATTAAAATCAAATTATTGGAAACACACTAAATTATTAATATTAGGTGTTTTTTCTCAAAGATATGCAAATCAATTCCTTAGAGAGGATAATGTTTTCACAGAGAGAATTAATATTATAACCTTATTATTAATGATAATTAATTTTTCGCTGATTATAGCTAAGATTTTAGAGGTGAAATTATTTTTTGATTTAGGATTTATAGCTGTATCAGTAGTATTATTTTATGTTATTAAAAAAATTATTATGAGAACTTTTGGGGTTATATTGATGATTAATAATGTTATGAAATTAGGAGTGTTTTTTTCTTTTTTATTTGATAGAGTTTTTGCCATTGTTTTGTATGTGCCATTAGTGTTTCTTTATTTTTTCGCTTTCGACCTTGCTATTTTTATGACTGTTATTATTGCCTCTTTTTTTCTTTTCTTTTTTGGATTAAAGATTTTTTGGTTATGGAGAATAGGTACAAAAGCATTTGGATTTTCACATTTCTATATATTTTTATATCTTTGCATCCTTGAGTTGTACCCAGTTTTATTACTAGGAAAGATACTTTTTCTTAGATAAAATAAAAACTAGAAATGAAAAAGGTAAAATCAATATTAATTTCACAGCCAAAGCCAGAAGGAAAATCTCCTTATTTTTTAATCCAAAAGAAGTATAAATTAAAGATTGACTATCGTCCTTTTATGCATGTTGAGGAGATTAGCGCTATAGAATTTAAAGAGCAGCGAATATCATTACTTAATCATGATTCAGTTATATTTACTTCAAAAAACGCAATGGATCATTATTTTGGTATGATGGAAAAATTAAGATTAAGAGTGCCTGATTTCACTAAATATTTTTGTGTTTCTGAAGCGATTGCACATTATCTACAGAACTTCATTACTTATCGAAAAAGAAAAATATTTACGGGAGAACAAAGTTTAGCAAGCTTAATTCCAGTCATGCAGAAGCATCCAGAGTCTAAGTTTTTATTTCCCTGTTCAGATGTTCTGAAAATACAAACTCATACATCATTAGAAGAAAGTGGACTTCAATATACAAAAGCGAAGATGTATAAAGTTGTTTGTTCAGATCTTTCTGATTTAGCAGATGTAAAATATGATATTCTTGTGTTTTTCAGCCCTACAGGAATAAAGTCATTGTTTGAAAATTTCCCTAATTTTGATCAAGGAGATACTAGATTAGCCATTTTTGGGTCTACAACATTACAGTCTGTCAAGGAAAGAGGGCTAAGAATTGATATAGAAGCTCCAAACAAGAAAGCCCCATCTATGTCTATGGCTTTAGATCAGTATATAAAAGAGGCTAATAAGAGAAAAAGATAGTTTTTTCTTGAGATAAGACGTTATAATTGGTTTATTCATGCACAAATTCACAAAAAAAGAAAGGCTAACCAATAAAACTCAAATTAATAATTTATTTAATAATGGGCAGAGTATTAAAATACAACCATTACAGTTATTATGGAAATTTAATGATTTTGAAAGTGCGCCAATTTGTCAAGTATTAATAGTAGTACCTAAAAAGAAAATACGACTAGCTTCTCATAGAAACCTTATAAAAAGGAGAATAAAAGAAGCATATAGGATGAATAAAGCGCTATTATACAGTAGATTAAAAGAGGTTAATAAAAAAAAACATCTTTTTATTATTTATCAAAGTGAAGAAATACAGGAATATAATATAATAGAAGAAAAAATAAAATTACTTTTAAACCGTTTAAAAGATACTTTATGAGAATTATAGTTGCATTTATTTTTAAAGCATTAATTTTGATTTATCAAAAAACAATTTCTCCTTTCTTTTTACCTAAATGTAGGTACTCCCCTACATGTTCTGTATATGCTATACAAGCGATTAATAAACATGGGCCATGGGTTGGTATAAAATTAACATTTAAAAGAATATTAACTTGTCATCCATGGGGAGGAGAAGGTTGTGATCCAGTGCCTTAACATAAAACATGCTTTGATATGAAAAAGAAATTAAAAATATTTATAATAAGTTGTTCTTTAGTAACAGCAGGTTTTGTTTCAGCAGGATTTACTGATTCTTATTTTGAGATTGCAAAACATATTGACATTTTTACAACCCTATATAAAGAGTTAAATGTTTTTTATGTTGATGAAACAGATCCAGGAGAATTAATGAAGAAGGGGATCGATGAGATGCTAAAATCTTTAGACCCGTATACTACATATATTCCAGAATCAGAGATTGAGGATTTTCGTTTTATAACTACTGGAAAATATGGAGGGATAGGAGCGATTATTACAAAACGAGAAGACTTCGTTTATATTAGCGAACCTTATGAGAATTATCCAGCTCATAAAGCAGGATTACTGTCGGGCGATAAAATTATAGAGATTAATGGTAGATCTGCAAAGGGTAAAAACACAGAAGAAATCAGTGAAATCTTAAAAGGAGAGCCAAACACTTCGGTAACATTATTAATAGAAAGAGAGACAATAAAAGATCCAATTCGTTTTGAAGTTAAATTTGATCGCGAAAAAATCTCTATTGAAAGTGTTTCTTATGCAGAATATGTTGAAGAGGGCTTAGGATATATTAAATTAAGAAGTTTTACTAAAGGATGTGCAAAGGATGTTAAAGAAGCTATATTAAAATTAAAAAAAGAAGGAGAGTTAAGAGGCCTTATTTTAGACTTAAGAAATAATCCAGGAGGCTTATTAAATGAATCAGTAGATATAGTTAATCTTTTTGTAGAGAAAGGAGAAGAAATCGTCAAGACTAAAGGGAAAATAAAATCTTGGGAAAAAGTATATGTTGCAAAATCTAAACCTCTTGATTTAGAGTTACCATTAGTGGTATTAATTAATTCTACTTCAGCTTCAGCCTCAGAAATTGTTTCTGGATCTATACAAGATTTGGATAGAGGAATAGTGATTGGTGAAAGAAGTTATGGAAAAGGATTAGTTCAACAAACAAGAAAATTGACATATAATTCACAATTAAAATTAACGGTTGCTAAGTATTATACTCCAAGTGGAAGATGCATACAAGCGTTAGATTATTCTAAACAAAACATTAAAGAGTATGATGAAAAAGAGATAGATCAATTTATTAGCTGGATGCAAAACAATAAAGATGGAGGAATTAATGCAGAAACCTTTTCAAATAGAATTAGTCAAATGAAAAGAATTGCAAAAACACCAGACTCATTAAAAACAAAGTTCTACACAAAGAAAGGAAGGATTGTGTATGATGGAGGGGGGATAAACCCTGATATATTAACACATCAAGAAGAATTAGATAACATTGTTGCATCTTTATTTAGAGAGAGATTATTTTTTGATTATGCAACACATTTTAGGATTAGAAATGAAAAGATTTCAAGTGAGTTTATTTTTTCTGACAATGATTTTCTTGATTTTAAAGATTTTATCGCTGATAAAGAGTATTCATATCAGACAAAAACAGAAAGAGCTCTAGATAATTTAAAACAAAAAGCATCTAATGAAAATTATTTTGAAAATTTACAAAGCCAATATGATCTTTTTGCAAAAGAATTACAAGTTAATAAAAATGATGATCTTTCAAAAAGTAAAGAACAAATAATAGAGCTTCTAACCGCCGAAATTATGAGCAGATATTTTTATCAGAAAGGAAGAGTTAAAGCTAATTTATCTTTTGACAAAGATGTAGAAGAGGCAATAGATATATTATCTAACAATGACAAATACAAGACACTTTTAGAGGTTGAGCAAGAGAATTAATAAAATTCAACAGATACTCTTTGTGCTATTAGGCGTTGCTATACCAACTTCAGTAGCTATTACCAATATTCTTATTATAAGTATTGTATTATTTTGGTTTATACAATTAGATTTTAAAAGAAAGATTAAAAAAATTTTTTCCGTTAAATATATCATTTATTTATTTGGGTTAGTTTTTTTATATTTTTTAGCCATATTTTGGGGGGATCATCATAATAATGCTTTTTGGCAATTTCAAAGATTAGCGTTATTATTTCTTTTTCCGGTATTTTTAACAATCGATTTAAGTCAAAAGACAATTAAATATGCAGTTTTTTCCTTTTTAACAACTAATTTCTTTGCAGCACTTATAGCGCTTTCAATTAATTACGATCTTTTTGTTTCATTTTATGATTTATTTTTAAATATTGGAAATAAAGCTAGTATATCAGCATTTCTCACATATAATTATCATAATATTTTATTATCATTATCAGCCGCAATCTCAATGTATTTATTTTGTAATATTAAAAAGAACATCCGGTATTTATTTTTATTATTTATAATAGTCTATGCATTTAGTATATTTACAGAAGCAGGCAGGGCTGGCCATATTCTTTTTAATATATCTTCACTTTTTTATATATATTATTATAAAAAATCTTTTTTAAAGATAGGAGCAGTCTTATTAGGATTATTTTTATTTCAATATAGCATTTATAATACTACAAATACTTATAAAGAAAGGATTAACTCTACAACGCACGTTATAAAGAACAAAGGAATAGAATTAAGAACAGACCAAAAAGATCCTAGATATATGTTTATTAGTGAATCACTAAAAAGGATTATTAAGAAACCTGTTTTTGGATATGGTACAGGCAGTTTTGGAACTATTTTTCAAAAAGAAGTAGTTCATACATATAACTTTACAGAAAAAACAACCCCTCACAATCAATACTTATATGTTTGGTTTGAAATAGGGATATTTGGATTAATTTTGTTATTAATGATATTTTATGACCAAATAAGAGAATTACTTAAAACAGAAGAAGGAGTGCATAAAGCCTTACTGCCTATTTCGTTTTTATTTTTAATGCTTGTTGATTCATATTTATTTATTTTCACGCTCACAATTACGTATATTTATTTATACATAATTTATTCTAAGATTCGATCTGAATAAACTCTTTTAAGGCGCCGATTTAGTGTAGAATAAATTTCATAAGGAATTGTATTAATTTTATTTGCTATTGATGTTACAGAAAGGTTTTCGCCAAAAATTTCAACAGGATCCCCTTCTTTTGCTATTATCCCTGTTATATCTGCAATAAAATTACCCATACTTATTTTGCCAATAATTGGACATAATTTCTTATTAATAATAACACTTCCTACCCCATTGCTTAACTGTCTGTTTAAACCGTCAGCATAACCAACAGGAACCATTGCTATTTGCATGTTTTTTTTAGCAATAAAGCTTTCACCATAGCCAACAACATCTCCTTTTCTAATAGCCCTTTGCTGTGTAATAATACTTTTTAAGGTGCTAATTGGGGTTAAATTGGTGTCATTTGCAGAGCCATATAGTCCAATCCCTAAACGAACCATATCCATTTGGTACTCTGGAAAATTAATAACTCCGTGAGAATTTAGAATGTGCCTTGGGATATCTTTCTTTATAATAGAATTAAATTTAATCGAAATTCTTTTAAACTTTTCACATTGTTTTTTTGTAAAGTTATTTTGGTTTATTTTGTCAGAGGACGCTAGATGAGAGCAAATTGAAATTAATTTTAGGTGAGTGTTTTTTTGTACTTGGTTTACTATTAAATTAATTTCCTCTTCTTCAAATCCATATCTATTCATGCCAGTATTAAATTTAACATGAATATTCACTTTATTTTTTCTGGAGGAATATAGATTTAATAATTTCTTATTATATAATACTACATCAAGCTTATATTTAATTATTTTTTCATAGCTTTTTATGCCTGGATTTGCCACGATTATTTTCCCTTTAACACCAGACTTTCTTAATATTACTCCTTCTTCAAAATCAGTTACCCATAACGCATAAACTCCTAATTTTTCTAATTTATTAGAAATTTTAATATCTCCATGTCCATATGCAAACGCCTTAACAACTGCAATGATTTTTGTTGCAGAATTTATTTTACTTTTAAAATAATTAAAATTATGTTCTAATTTTTTCAAATCAATTGACAATATAGTTTCATTTGATGTTTTCAATTATTTGTTTTTTGTAAATTATAAAAACAAGCTCTACATAAAGGTTTATAAATATCTTGCTCTCCTAATTTTATTAATTTTTTCTCATTATTTTTTCTAAATGAATGATTTGCTAGATCTCCACAATCTACACATATTGCATGTAATTTTGTAATTGTTTCAGCTATTGATAAAAGTTGTGGAATGGGATTAAACGGATTGCCTAAGAAATCCATATCTAATCCTGTAATGATTACTCTTTTTCCATTATTTGCTAAAATAGTGCAAATATTAATTAGGCTAGTATTAAAAAATTGCGCCTCATCAATACCTATGATATCTTCGTCTGTGACAAAACCTAATATTTCTTTTGGCGTTTTTATAATGATAGAATTAATTTGATTTTTATTGTGTGAAACTATTTTTTTCTCATCATATCTCACATCAACATTAGGTTTAAAAACAATAATTTTCTTTTTAGCAAACAGGCCTCGTTTTAATCGCTTTAATAACTCTTCTGTTTTACCAGAAAACATAGAGCCACATATTACCTCTATACTACCTTTTTTAGCACTATATTTTTTTTTAAAATTCATTTAAAGAATTATTAATTATAGATGTCTGGTTAAACAAAAATATAAAAACGAAAGCCATTTTTTATTAATTATAATAGTTTGTTTTTTGATGTAGTATTTTTCTTATAAATAATATTATCTAGTTCCTTAAAAAATAATCAGCAGAATATAGATGATCATGCTTAAATTTTTATCTAATATTTATAAATTTTTATTTACTATTTATATAGATTTGTCATATGTCAAAGCTGTACATTATTCCAACACCTATTGGTAATCTTGAAGATATTACTTTAAGGGCAGTAAGATTATTAAATGAAGTTGATTTTGTTCTTGCTGAAGACACAAGAACTACTAAGAAATTATTTAAACATTATAATATTTCTACTCAATTGTTTTCATTTCACATACATAATGAGCATAAAGTAATTAATAAATATGTTTCTAGATTAAAGGAAGGGTTAACATGTGCTTTGGTTTCTGATGCAGGAACTCCTGGAATTTCTGACCCAGGGTTTTTATTAATTCGCGAATGCATTAAAGAAGGTGTTGAAGTTGATTGTTTACCAGGTCCTACTGCATTTATTCCAGCATTGATAAACTCAGGCATTCCTTCTCATCAATTTATTTTTGAGGGGTTTCTGCCAAACAAAAAAGGAAGAAAAAAAAGATTAGAAAGCCTTATAAATGAAAAAAGAACAATGATATTTTATGAATCTCCACATAGAATTAAAAAGATGCTTCATGAATTACTTATTGTTTTTGGAGGAGAAAGAAAAATTTCATTATCTAGAGAGATATCAAAAATTTTTCAAGAAACAATAAGGGGGAACGTGCAAGAGGTTGTATCGTATTTTGAGTTAAATAAAGCAAAAGGGGAATTTGTTATTATTATTAGCGGAAAGAATGAAAGTTAAAGAATTTATTACCAAGAAACCTTTTGTAATTGCAGGACCATGTAGTGCTGAAACTGAGGAACAGACAATAGAAATTGCGAAAGCAGTAGAAGATGTTGCGGATGTTTTTAGAGCAGGAATATGGAAGCCAAGAACAAATCCTAATTCATTTGAAGGTGTAGGCCTGAAGGGCATAGACTGGTTAAAATCTATTAAACAAGAGACGTCTTTAAAAGTAGCGACAGAAATCGCAAATGCAAAACATGTTGATATTTGCTTATCTGCAGGAGTTGATGTTCTTTGGATTGGAGCAAGAACAACAGTTAACCCTTTTTATGTCCAAGAAATAGCTAAAGCCCTACAAGGAGTTGATATACCTATTTTAGTTAAGAACCCAATTCATCCAGAATTAGGACTATGGTTGGGGGCATTTGAAAGATTAATGAATGCAGGAATCACCCAGATTGGAGCTATTCATAGAGGTTTTTATAGTTATGAAAAATCTGTATTTAGAAATAATCCAAAATGGGAAATACCAATAAGACTAAGAGAAGAATTTAGAGAAATTCCTATTATATGTGATCCTTCTCATATAGCTGGTCACACCTCATTAATTAAAGAAATATCGCAAACAGCAATGGATCTTAATTTTGATGGATTGATGATTGAGACTCATTTAGATCCTTCTATTGCATTAAGCGATGCAGATCAACAACTCACACCAAAAGAATTTAGTAGTATAATTAAAAACTTAATTTTAAGGGAAGAAAATTTAAATAACACGATTATTACACAAAAACTATCAGAGTTTAGGTTGAAGATAGATTTATTGGATAAGAAAATTATTAAGCTTTTACATGATAGGAATGAAATAGTAAAAAACATAGCAGAGTTTAAAAAAGAAAACAGAATAACTATTTTTCAATTAGAAAGGTGGTTTGAAATTTTAAGAACTAGAAAAAAGACAGGCAAAAATCTAGAGCTTGATTTGCAAATGATTGCAGAGTTATTTGAATTAATTCATAAATACTCCATAGTTACACAAACACAGATAATGCATAGATGACGGTTGAAAAAAAATGGTCTGTTTTAGACGCTGATAAATCATTAATTAATAATCTATCTACTTCATTGAATGTTAGTGATATTATCGCTAAACTATTAGTTTTAAGGGGGGTTCATACTTTTGAAGAGGCTAAATTATTTTTTCGTCCAGAGTTAGAACATTTACATGATCCTTTTTTAATGAAGGATATGAGCAAGGCTGTTCAAAGGATAGAAAAAGCCATTGCTAATAATGAAAACATTTTAATTTATGGAGATTATGATGTTGATGGCACAACCTCAGTAGCTATGGTTTATCAATTTCTTTATAAAACAACTAAAAATATACGATATTATATTCCTTGCAGATATACTGAGGGTTATGGGGTTTCTTTTAAGGCAATTGAATATGCATATGAAAATAATGTTTCATTAATTATTGCATTAGATTGTGGGATTAGAGCAGTAAGCCAGATAAACTATGCTAATAAAAAAAAAATTGATTTTATTATTTGTGATCACCATACTCCTGGAGAACATTTGCCAGAAGCGATTGCTATTTTGAACCCAAAGCAAAAAGAATGTAATTATCCTTTTTCCGATCTTTCGGCTTGTGGCGTTGGCTTTAAACTTATACATGCCTTTAGTATAAAAAATGAAATTTCTTTTTCAGAAGTTATTAAATATTTAGATTTAGTTGTTATTAGCATAAGTGCAGATATAGTGCCAATGAATGGAGAAAACAGAGTGCTTGCTTTTTATGGATTAAAACAAATTAATACAAAACCAAGTAGTGGAATAAAAGCATTAATTGGGTTAACAAATAAAAAAAATGAATTAAATGTTTCAGACATTCTTTTTGGTATAGCGCCTAGGATTAATGCAGCAGGAAGGATAGATCACGCAAGAAAGGCAGTAGAAGTGTTAATTGAACAAGATTATATTAAAGCCAAACAGTTAGCTCAATTAATCGATTTAAATAATATTAAACGAAAAGAGTTAGAAGCAGAAACAACTAGAGAAGCTATAGAGATGCTTGATAAAACAAAAAATACTAATGTTGTTTTTCATTCTAATTGGCATAAAGGAGTCATTGGAATTGTTGCCTCACGACTTATAGAGTCACATTATAGGCCGACAATTGTTTTTGCTGAAAAAGATGGTTTATTGACAGGGTCGGCTAGATCAATTAATGATTTTAATTTATATGAATCGTTGTTAAAGTGCTCTTATTTATGTGAAAAATTCGGAGGGCATAAATATGCTGCAGGTCTTACACTTAAAAAAGAAAACTTAGAACAATTTATTATTGAATTTGAAAAAATAGTTTCTGAAAAAATTACTCTGGAACAATTGCAGCCTAACATAGCAATTGATATGGAAATAAATATAGATGAAATTGACTATAAATTATTTAGAATTATAGATCAACTCTCTCCTTTTGGTCCAACAAATAAAAGACCAATATTTCTTAGTAAAGGGGTTTCAGATAGTGGATTTGCAAAACAGGTAGGAGACATGAAAAACCACTTAAAATTAAATATTAAAAAAAGTGAAAAAGTCATACCAGCTATAGGCTTTAATATGGGGCGATACTTGCAGAGTATAAGTAGAGTTAATGATTTTGACATTTGCTATTCAATTGATCAAAACGAATGGAATGGAAGAAAAGAATTGCAAATACAAATATTAGACTTAAAAATAAATAGTTGACTTTACACTAGCCCACATTTCTTCCTAGTGACCTGGCAATTTTATTTTTTATTTTCGTCAGAGCACTTAATTTTTCAATATCAGAAGCAGTAAAATCAGGTGTATTTATTTGCTTTTGTAATAATGAGATTTGCAAGTCAACATGCGCTTTTTTTAGAGACAAAATTGCTTTTTCTGTTGTTTTTTTCATTCTTGCATTTTCACGAATAGTAAAAATATTATGCTTTTCTTCCCAATTTTCACTAATAGAATGTTGATTGCTAATTAAATCAATTGCCATATCACTTATATCTAAATTAGTATTTATGAAATAACATGTATCAATCTCTCCCTTTTCTTTTATTTCTTTCCTTATTCTTTCATATAATATATTTAATTCTGGAATTGAAAATTTAATTTTGTCAGCTGTCAAGTCATTTATTATCATTTCAGCAACAGTTGTTCTTTCATTTTTAATAGTAAATTCTTGATTCCCATAATTAAGTAATAATCGTATTAGTTCTTTCTCAAGAGTATTTAACCTTTTATCTTCTTTGGTTATAGAATCATTATTTTTTTCAACAGAATCTTTTTTCTCTATTTTTTTTGATATGATTTCATCTTTTGAGTCAGTAGTATTAATTGTTCTTCTAGCCTGTGAAACTTCTTTTAACATAATTTCCTCACTTAGATCTAATTTTTTATAATATATTTTACAATATTGAGTCCGGATTAATCTATCAGGAATCTTTGCAATAGAGTTAAAAATATCTCTTTTAATATTAATAATCTCTTTTGGATTAGACAGGCTATTTAATTTAGACATTATAATTTTATAGTCAACAAAATCTAGAGAATTACTAGTTAAATAAGATTTAAATTCATTGATATTATTTTTCTTACTATATGAGTCTGGGTCTTCTCCCTCAGGAAACATTACAACTTTTACAGTCATCCCGTGCTCTAGAGCTAAATTAATAGTCCGATATGTTGCTTTTACTCCAGCATTATCTCCATCAAATAGTAAAGTAATATTTTCAGTAATTCTATTAATGAGTTTAAGCTGATCTAATGAAAGTGCAGTTCCTGAGGCAGACACTACATTATCGATTCCATTTTGATGCATACTAATAACATCAGTATATCCTTCTACAATAAAACAATTGTTTTCTTTAGCAATTGAAGATTTTGATTGATAGAGCCCATACAAAACTTTACTTTTGTAATAAATTAAAGATTCAGGAGAATTTAAATATTTAGCTTTTTTATTTACTAATAAGGACCTCCCCCCAAAGCCTAATACTCTGCCAGAGAAACTATGAATTGGAAAAATTACACGCTCATGAAAACGATCAATATATTTTTTATTAGTAGTATTTATACTTAAGCCAGACTTAATGAGCACATTTTCTTCGAATCCTGATTTCACAGCACTTTGAGTTAATGCATCTTTTGTTTTCCCACTATAACCTAGTTCAAATTTTTTTATTATTTCTTCTTCAAACCCTCTTTCTTTAAAATATGTCATTGCTATAAGTTTCCCCTCCTCTTTTTGCCAAAGCGTATTTTGAAAAAAAGTGTTTGCAAATTGTGTAATAGCATATAGCGCATCTTTTTCTCCTTGTTTTTTCTTTTGGGCATTTGTAAGCTCTTTTTCAATTATTTCAATATTATACTTTTTAGCAATAAACTTTAAAGCTTCAGGATAACTATAGTGTTCGATTTCCATAATAAATTTTACAGCGTTACCCCCTACGCCACACCCAAAACATTTATAGATTCCTTTGGTTGGAGAGACTGTGAATGAAGGGGTTTTTTCATTATGAAAAGGGCAATTTCCAATATAATTAACCCCTTTCTTTTTTAAAGACACAAAGTCCCCAATAATCTCCTCTATTTTAACAGATTCAAATATTTTATCTATAGTTTCTTTTGGGATCATAAATTTCTTTCAATTACAAATTTTAATAACAATTGTAAAGACTTTTTTGCATCATTATCTTCAAATGAATTGAGAATTTCTTTCGCATCATTATAATACCCTTTCATTTTTTCTTGAGCATATTGCACTCCTCCATTCTCTTTTACAATATTAATTAATTCATTTATTTCTTTTTCATTTTTGTATGAGTTTTTGAGAATGTTAATAAGATATTTTCTTTGATTTTTTTCTACCTTATTTAAAGTGTAAATTAAGGGGAGGGTTATTTTTTTTTCTTTAATATCAACACCTATAGGTTTGCCGGTAAATGAAGCCTCGGTATAATCAAAAAGATCATCTTTAATTTGGAAAGCAATTCCTGCTTTTTCTCCAAATAGTTTCATTTGTTCTATTACAGCGGATTCTTGTCTTGCTGAGTATGCTCCACTAGCGCAACATGCAGCAATAAGAGAAGCCGTCTTTTTTTTAATAATTTTAAAATAAATGTCTTCTGTAATATTAAGCTTTCTTGTTTTTTCAATTTGCAATAATTCACCTTCACTCATTTCTTCTACCGTGGTGCTCATAATTTCTAATAATTGGAAATCTTTATTTTTTACAGCTAATAATAAGCCTCTACTTAATAAAAAATCACCAACTAATACGGCAACTTTATTTTTCCAAAGGGCATTAATTGAGAAAAAACCTCTTCTAAGATTTGATTCGTCAATCACATCATCATGTACTAAAGTTGCGGTATGTAAAAGCTCAATCATAGATGCAGCTCGATATGTTTCGTCTTTAATTTCTCCAAACATTTTTGCAGAAAGAAAGACAAACATAGGCCGCATTTGCTTCCCCTTTCTTTTTATTATATAATGCAGAATACGATCAAGTAAAGGTACAGAACTGGTTAATGATTCTTTGAATTTTTTTTCAAACAAACCAATCTCCTTAAGAATAGGAGCTTTTATTTTTTTTATTTCTGACAAAACAATTCTAAGTAGAAATGCGAATATACAAAGATTTAAGCCTCACTAATCACACGAGAATATTTCTTAATTTTAATTTAATTTATTTACTAATTGTCCGCAAGCGGCATTAATATCCTCGCCTCTACTCTTTCTTAAGTTAACAATTATATTTTTTGATTCTAAATAGTTTATAAATTTAATAACATTATTTTTTAGTGATTTTTCATAAGAGATTCCCTCCACCATATTATATTCAATTAAATTTATTTTGCAGGGTATAGATTTTGCAAATGCTACTAAGCTTCTGGCGTCATCTATATTATCATTAATATCTTTAAGAAGAAGATATTCATATGTAATTCTATTTTTTGTTTTATTGTAATAGTATTTAACAGCCTCTTTTAACTCGTCTAAGTTAATTTTTTCATTTAGAGGCATTAAATCATTTCTTTTTTCATTGTTTGTAGAATGTAAAGAGATAGCTAGGTTAATTCGCAGCATTTCATCTGCTAATTTTTTTATCATTTTAGCAATTCCGGCAGTTGATATAGTAATTCTTTTTGGAGATATTCCTAAGCCTTTTTCAGTTGTTATTAACTTAACTCCTTCAATAAGATTCTTGTAGTTTAATAAAGGCTCTCCCATTCCCATAAAGACAATATTTGATAATGGCTTACCAAACTTAGATATTGATTCCTCATTTAAAATAAATACTTGATCATATATTTCGCTAGCATCTAGGTTGCGTTTTAATTTTAATGTACCTGTAGCACAGAAGTTACAACTTAAGCTGCATCCAGCTTGTGAGGATATACAGGCTGTTATCCTATCTTTAGATGGAATCAGAACTCCTTCAACAAGGAGCGCATCATATAATTTCAAACTATATTTAATAGTATTATCTATACTTTTTTCAGATTTGTGTACCGTAACAGGTAAAATATTGAAATACTTAGAAAGCATTTCTCTAACATTAACGGGAAGCGAAGACATTTGAGAAAATGAAGTGGCTCTTTTTTTCCACAACCATTCAATCACCTGTTTAGCTCTAAATTTTTTTAGATTATTCTTTAAACAGAATTCAATAATTGCTTCGTCAGTTAAACTTCTAATGTCTATTTTAGCTCTCATTTCTTTTACAAAGATATGTTACTTTTGTCGTATGCGATTCTTAACAGCAGATTATTTATTTCCCTTAGATCATTCTCCAATTAAAAATGGAGTGTTACAAATTTCAAGAGAGGGAGAGATTATCAAGGTTTTTAATAATCGAGAAGAAGCCCCTAGTGAAAGATTAGAAATTTTTCAAGGTGTCATTTCACCCGGCTTTATAAATGCTCATTGTCACTTGGAATTAAGTCACATGCATGGCTTTTGCAAGAAAAAAAAAGGACTTCTTGATTTTATTAATCAAGTTAATCAAAGAGATAGTTTTAGTAAAGAAAAAATTTTATTGTCAATTGCATTGGCAGAAAAACAAATGATGAAAAATGGTATTGTGGCAGTAGGAGATATTTGTAATACAACAGATACAATTTTACAAAAGCAAAAAAAGAATTTACAATATTATAATTTTATTGAAGGATTTGGAGTGAAAGAAAGATTTGCGAATCAAAAAATAAAAGAATTAATATTGATGAGAAATCAATTTCGAGATAAAGGATTAGACGCAACCATTGTCCCACATGCTCCGTATTCTGTTACTCCTAAATTAAATAACAAAATAATGAAAGCATTTGACAGGAAAGATAAGTTGTTTTCTATTCATATGCAGGAGAGTAAATCAGAAAATCAGTTTTTTGAGGAGAGAAAAGGCTCCCTGTTTCAATGGATCATGCAAATACAAGGGAGCGCAAAAATTTGGTCTAATAGACAAAAATCAATTGATTTTCTGACTGATCTAAAAAATCAAAAAATGTTATTAGTTCATAATACATTTGCAAGAGAAGAAGACATGCTAGATCAGTATTATTGTACTTGCCCAAAAGCAAATTTATATATAGAAGGTGTTCTTCCAGACTATACAATTTTCAATTATGAAAAACTTTGTGTAGGAACAGACAGCTTGGCATCTAACACTAGTTTGTCTATTTTAGAAGAGCTTTTTATTATTCAAGAAAACTCTAACTATTGTTTAGATACTCTTTTGAGAATAGGGTCAAGAAATGGGGCAGAAGCATTAGGGTTTAATACTTTAGGAACTTTTAAGGTAGGGAAAAAGCCAGGAGTTATACTGATAGAAAAACTTAAAAATTTAAAAATACAAGAAACAAGTAAAGTTAAAAAGCTAGATTAGTGAATTAGCTATTTCTAAATCTTCTTTAGTTGTTATCTTTAGATTTCTTTCTTCTCCCATAATAGGTAAAATAGTGCCGGATATGCTTTCAAAGACAGATGCATCGTCTGTAAACTCTTTAGAAGAGACTTGTTGATATGCTGTTTTAATTTCTGTACTAAGGAAACATTGAGGGGTTTGTATTTTATATAAATCTTTTCTACTGATGGGTTTTGTTGAATCATTAGAAATTTTTCTGATTGAATCTTTTAATTTGATCACAGGAACAACTCCGACCTTTTTTTTCACAGTATTAATTAATTTAGCTATTATTTTTTTTGATATAAAAGGTCGTACACCATCATGTATTAAAACAATACTTTCATTACAAATTTCATCCAGCCCATTTTTAACAGAATCAAATCGACTTTCACCACCCGCAATTATTGTATGAGGGATGTTTAAATTATATTTTAGACATAATTGATTCCAATAATTAAATTGTTCTTTTGGCAGCACAAGAAGTATTTCATCTAAATCTGAAAACGCATTTATAGTATGGATTAATATAGGGATATTATTTAGAAGCAAAAATTGTTTAGGGATACTAGAATTCATGCGAGCTCCTTTCCCCCCTGCTACTATGAGTGCTGTTTTTCGCATTTTATAAAATTAACATAGCATCGCCATAAGTGTGGAAATTATATTTTTCTTTAAGAGCTACTTTATATGCTTTCTTTAGCAAGTCTAATCCGGAAAATGCAGCAACTTGCATCATAAGAGATGATTTAGGCAGATGAAAATTTGTTAGCATACAATTAGCGATTTGGAAGTTATACGGGGGAAAAATAAACAAGTTAGTCCACCCTTTAAATGGGATTACTTCCATTTTGGTAGACACAGAAGACTCAAGAGTTCTCATTACTGTTGTTCCTACTGCACATATTTTTTTCCCTTTCCCCTGACTATTATTTATTATTTGAGCTGCATCTTGAGGAATATGAATCTCTTCAGACTCCATTTTATGTTTTGATAAATCTTCCACTAAAATTTCACTAAAAGTTCCTAATCCAATATGTAAAGTAGTTTCAGCAAATTGAATTCCTTTAATTTCCATTTGCTTCATTAATATCTTACTAAAGTGCATTCCTGCGGTAGGAGCCGAAACTGCACCTTCATGTTTTGCGAAAATAGTTTGAAATCTTTCAGTGTCTTCCTGATTAGGTTTTCTTTCAATATGTTTTGGAAGGGGCGTTTCTCCAAGATCTTCTAGTGTGCTTTTGAATTCTTCATGTGTCCCATCAAATAAAAACCTTAGAGTCCTTCCTCTTGATGTCGTATTATCAATAACTTCAGCTATTAACTCATCATTATCTCCAAAGAAAAGCTTATTGCCAATTCTTATTTTTCTTGCAGGATCAACTAACACATCCCATAATCGATTTTTTTTATTTAACTCCCTTAAAAGAAAGACTTCAATTTTTGCTCCTGTTTTTTCTTTATTTGCATATAGCCTAGCACGAAACACTTTTGTGTTATTTAGCACCATTACATCTTCTTCTTCAAAATAGTCTCCTAGATCATAAATATGCTTGTGCTCTATTTCTCCACTTTTTCTATCTATAACCATAAGCCTTGAGTCTTCACGATTTTCAGCTGGTTTTTTTGCAATTCTTGTTTTGGGTAAATTAAAATTAAACATTGAAAGTTTATATTTCATGATTTTAAGGTATTAATTGAGTAATGAATGAAATTTAAGACGCCAAATATAATATATTCAAAAGCGGAAGTCAAGGGAATTTACTTATTTAGTATTTGTTCAAACCCTGAAATATCTAAAGCGTCTTTAAGCAAGTAGTTGCCAATTGCAGTACGGGAAAGATTTGACAAATATCCTCCACTATCTAGAGCTATTCCAAAATCATGAGCGATAGATCTAATATATGTTCCTTTACTACAGCATATTTTAAATGTAGCATGTGGCATTTTAAAAGAAGTTATTTCAAAAGAATGAATAGTTACTTTTCTACTTTTTAATTTTATTTTCTCTCCTCTTCTTGCTTTTTTATATAACCTTTCTCCGTCTTGCTTTAATGCTGAAAAAATAGGTGGTTTTTGATCTATTTCGCCTATGAACTTATTAACAGTTTTTTCAATTAATTTTTTTGTGATATGCTTTGTTTCAAATGTGTTGTTTATTTTAGTTTCTAAGTCATAACTAGCAGTTGTTGCCCCTAGTGTGATAACACCAGTGTATGTTTTTTTTTGCTTTTGAATAGATGATATTCTTTTGGTGTATTTTCCTGTGCAGATAATTAACAGGCCAGTTGCTAATGGATCTAATGTGCCAGCATGACCTATTTTTATTTTTTTTAGGTTATATTTTTTCTTTATGAGAAACCTAATTTTTCTTACTACATCAAAAGAAGTCCAGCCAACAGGCTTTTTTAAAAGCAAGGTTTGACCATCTAAAAAATGGGCTTTACTATTTTCAATCATTACTATATTTTAAGAAAGCCATAATGTTGTTATCATGGTAATAGAACCAATAATGAAACAGTAGTAAGAAAAATATTTCAATTGACTATTCTTCACTAGCTTTATCATCCATTTACAGGCAAAGATGCCTGTTAAGAATGCAAAGATAAAGCCTATAAAAAGAGGCAACAGACTACTTTCATTATAAGGAATTTCTCCGTCATAAATAGTCTTTGCCATCATTCCAAAAATTACCGGCACCACCATTAAGAAAGAAAAGCGCGCTGACTTTTCTTTATCAACACCTAATAAAACAGATGTTGAGATAGTTGCCCCAGATCTAGAGATGCCTGGCAACAATGCAACTGCCTGAGCAATCCCAATTAATATAGCGTCTTTCTTTTTAATATTTCTAGTGCATATTTTCTTTTTGTCAGCTAGTAAGAGTAATAAGCCAGTAATTATTAGCATTGCGCTAACTAGAATTAATTCACCATTAAAAAAAGAAGTAATCTGATCTTTATATAAAAACCCTAATAATGAAATAGGGATCATTGAAATAATAATTTTTAATGAAAAGTTAAATGACTCATTTTTTTCAAATAAGAGTAAGTCGCTAAATATTTTTCTTAAGTCTTTACGAAAAATTACTATTGTTGCTAATGCAGTAGCAAAATGCAACACAATTGTCATTAACATATCTTCTTTTTTGTTTTCTCCAAGTATTGCTTCTGCAATTTCTAAATGACCGCTACTACTAACAGGCAAGAATTCTGTTAATCCTTGAATTATTCCAAGGATAATTGCATTGATAATAACCTCCATTTTACTCTTCTTTAGACTTTACCATTATTGCAAAGATTTCAATAATAAAGCCTATTGCTAATAATATTGGTGCTAATGTAAGTCGCTGAAAATCAAAAATATCATATGAGAATTTTGTTGGATCCTCTGACCCGCCACCTATCATTAATCCAAGCCCGCTTATGATAAAGAGTAATCCAACTATTAATAAGATATAGTTTTTCTTTTTAAATACAAATGCCATAATTATAAATTTTAGTTATATAGTTTGTTTTCAGTTAGTTTGATATATTTTCTTACTGCAAAATAAGTTGATAATGAGCTAATCATTAAACCTGAGATAAATATAATAATAAACACTATTCCTATAATTTTCAAATCATTAATGTTAAGTATACTTGCTGTTTCAGATTGAATTAATTTAATTGCTGCTAGTAGCATAAATATAGCAAATATTGAGCTGTATAACCCTTGATATAGGCCTTTTATTAGAAATGGCTTATGTATAAAGTTATTTGTTGCTCCTACTAATCTCATTGTACGAATTATAAATCTTTTAGCATATACTGACAATCTAATCGTATTGTTAATTAATGCAAATGCAATAAAAAACAGAAGAGCAAAAAAGGTTAGTAAGAATGCAGAAATTCTATTTACGTTGCTATTAATTTTTTCCACTAAATCTTTTTGATAGAAAACCTCATGTACATTCATATTTTTTATTAGCTCTTCATTAATAATAGCTAAGCTATCATTGTTTGCATATTTAGGGTTTAATTTCACATCGATTGATGCCAACAAAGGACTATAACCTAGAAAACTCATAAAATCTTCTCCTAAATCTTTTTCTAGCTCTTTTGTTGCAGTTTCTTTTGATACAAAAGTAGTATGTTTTGAAAATGCAGAAGCGTCTATTTCTTTTTGAAACTTTACAGTTTCAATCTCTGAAGTATTTTCTTTTAACATTATTGTAAAGCCAATATTTTCTTTTAAATAATTAGATAGCTTTTGCGAGTTTATTAATATTAAGGATAATACTCCTACGATAAACAGCACTAATGAAAGACTGATAACAACAGAAATAGATGAAGACAATATATTCCTAGATAATGACATGTTTATTATTATTTGTGCTAAAATATAAAAATACAAATTACTAATTCGTCTTATTGCTTAACTTTGCAATTCGAGGATTATTAAAGTCAATGGAATACAATTTTTTAGATATTGAAAAAAGATGGCAAAAATTTTGGAAAGACAACAAAACTTTTGCAGTTAAAGAGAACGCTAATAAACAGAAGTATTATGTTTTGGATATGTTCCCTTACCCTTCCGGAGCAGGTTTACACGTAGGTCACCCCTTAGGGTATATTGCATCTGATATATTTGCTAGATATAAGAGATTAAAAGGCTTTAATGTTTTACATCCTATGGGATATGACTCTTTTGGCTTACCAACTGAACAATACGCTATAGAAACAGGTATACACCCAGAATTAGCCACTAAAGAAAACACAGAACGATATAGGAAACAATTGGATCAACTTGGATTTTCTTTTGATTGGGAAAGACAAGTACAGACATCAGATCCTAGTTATTATAAATGGACACAATGGATTTTCGCAAATCTTTTTGATTCTTATTATTGTCAACGTCAAGACAAGGCTGTGCCTATTTCTCATTTAGTTAATTGTTTTTCAGAACAAGGAAATACAGATTTAAATGCATATTGTGATGCAGACACACCACGCTTTACTTCAGAAGACTGGTCTAATTTCAGTAAACATCAAAAGGAAGATGTATTACAAAAATACAGGTTAGCATTTTTATCTGATACTTGGGTTAATTGGTGTGAGACATTAGGAACTGTATTGGCAAATGATGAAGTTAAAGATGGCGTATCAGAAAGAGGAGGATTCCCTGTTGAGCAAAGGCTTATGAAGCAGTGGTCCTTAAGAATTACTGCTTTTGCAGAAAGACTACTTGCAGGGTTAGAGACAATACAATGGAGCGATTCTATTAAGGAAATGCAAAGAAATTGGATTGGAAAATCTGAAGGAGTTTCTTTGTTTTTTAAAACAGAAAAAAATGATTGCGAGATAGAAGTTTTTACCACACGTCCAGATACTGTTTTTGGAGTTAATTTTTTGGTGTTAGCTCCTGAGCATGATTTAGTCAGAGCATTGACAGTTGACAATAAAAAAGATGAGGTTAAGGCTTATATTTCATCTGTAAAGTTAAAGTCAGAAAGAGATAGGCAAGTAGAAAAAAATATTACAGGAGTTTTTATAGGTTCCTATGCAATACATCCTTTTACAAAGGAAAAAATCCAGATATGGATTTCTGATTATGTTTTAGCTGGTTATGGTACCGGCGCAGTTATGGCTGTTCCTTGTGGAGATCAGAGGGATTGGGATTTTGCAAATCATTTTGATATTGAGATTATAAATATTTTTAAAGATATTGATGTAAGCAAAGAAGCTAATGAGGATAAAAATGTAGAAATTACTAATTCAGATTTTCTAAATAATCTTAACGCAAAAGAAGCAATTAAAGAGGCAATTAAAAAGATTGAGACTAATGGAATTGGAAAGAGAAAAGTTAATTATCGTTTGCGTGATGCTGTTTTTAGCAGGCAAAGATATTGGGGAGAACCTTTCCCTATATATTATCAAGATGATATTCCTTATACTTTAGCCGAGACTGAACAAGTTACTTTACCAAAGATTGATAAATATTTACCTACTTCTACTGGTGAGCCTCCACTTGCTAGGGCAAATAAGAACGATTGGAATATATTTAAGGGAGATAGAATGGAAACAAATGTAATGCCAGGATGGGCAGGAAGCTCTTGGTATTTCTTAAGATATATGGATCCTAAAAATGACAATGCTTTTTGTTCTAAAGAAAAATCAGATTATTGGAATCAGGTAGATTTATATATTGGAGGAGCCGAACATGCTGTTGGGCATTTGTTGTATTCGCGTTTTTGGACAAAATTCTTATATGATAAAGGTCTTATTTCGTTTGATGAGCCATTTAAAAGATTAATTAATCAAGGGATGATTTTAGGAAGATCTAATTTTGTATATAGAATTAATCAGACAAATACTTTTGTGACTTTTGAGAAATCTACAGATTATAAAACAACTAAATTATATGTTGATATTAATATAGTAGATAATGATATTTTGGATTTGAATCAATTTAAGCAATCTAAAGAAGAATATAAAGATGCCGAGTTTATTCTCAATGAAGATGGGAATTATAAATGTGGTTATGAAACTGAGAAGATGTCAAAATCTAAATATAATATTCAAACCCCTGACGCTCTTGTGGAAAAATTTGGAGCTGACACATTGAGATTATACGAGATGTTTTTAGGGCCATTAGAACAGTTTAAACCATGGGATACAAAAGGAATAAATGGAGTACATAATTTTTTAAGGAAGTTTTGGAGATTAGTGCATGATTCAGAGAATAAGTTTTTTGTTTCAGAGGAAAAGCCGGATGCCAATAGTTTAAAAACATTACATAAAACTATAAAAAAGATTGATGAAGATATTGCGCGCTATTCTTTTAATACCGTTGTCAGCACATTAATGATTTGTATTAATGAGCTTTCAGATCAAAAATGTATTAACAAAGAAATTATATCTGACTTTACTATTTTGCTTTCCCCTTATGCTCCACATATTGCTGAGGAAATATGGAATAAGCTAGGAAATGAAACATCTATTAGCTTTGCTAAATTCCCTGTTTATAATGAAATGTATTTAAAAGAAGACGATATAAACTACCCTGTTTCTTTTAATGGAAAAATGAGATTTAACATTATTCTTTCTTCAGAAAGCTCTAAAGAAGAAATAGAAAAAGCTATTATGAATTATGAAAAAACAGCTCATTATCTACAAGGAAAAGAACCGAAAAAAATTATCGTAGTTCCTAAAAGGATTGTTAACATAGTTTTTTAGAAGAAATCTGATTCAATGGCTTATTTCACAAAATTCTTTTTTGATATATTTGAGTTGTGAGCACATTTTTTAAAAGCCTAATTTTTAGCAATGTTTTTGTTGCTTTTTGTGCAGCCTCACTTTGTTTAAGCTCACAGCTTTTATTTGGCCAGTATAATTTTCATATTACTGCATTTATTTTCTTCGCTACACTTTTTACTTATAATTTTCAAAGATTAGCTCGAACTAATAAGCATATAAGCCATCCTAGAATTTCTTGGATTGCTCAGAATAGATCTATTTTATTTTTGACAGCTTTTATAAGCGCCTTGATAAGTAGTTATTATTTTATATTCTTTAATGTTAACACTCAGGGAGCTATTATTTTTTGCGCACTAATTTCTTTGCTATATCCTTTCATCTTACGTAGAATACCATACTTAAAGATATTTTTTATTTCATTAATTTGGATGATTAGCACCTGTCTTTTGATAGCATTAGAGCAGGAATTAATTTTTGATAAAGAAGTTTTTTTACATTCTTTAGCTAGGTTTTTTTTCGTCTTTGCAATTACTATTCCTTTTGATATAAGAGATGTAAAATTTGATAATAAAAGGTTAAAAACTATACCCGGCTTATTAGGCATAAAAAAATCTCATATGATTGGTATATTGTCTTTAGTTATTGCTCAAATCAGCTATTTATATTTATTTATATCTTATAATTTAAATGTAATATATTTAGTGGCAATATCGATAAGTATTATTATAACAGGTTTATTGGTTATAAAATCTAATGAGAAAAAAGGGGAAATGTATTTTTCGTTTGGCGTAGAATCTACAAGTGTAATTTTTTATATAATTTTAGTCATATCATCGCAAATGGTATAAATCATATTTTTATCTTTACTGCATATTAAATTATTTATATGTCCGAAAAATCGCCATCTCTTCACTATTCTAATTATCTTGAATTAGACAAAATACTTAAGGCACAAAATCCAGTTAGCTCTTCTAAAGGTAATGAGGCGCATGAGGAAATGTTGTTTATAATTATACATCAAACCTATGAACTGTGGTTTAAGCAGATATTACATGAGTTAGAATCTGTTATGAGTTATTTTGGAAAAGATAATATTGATGAAGAGAATATTGGGCTTATTGTTGGTAGAATGGAAAGGGCAAACAAGATAATGGATGTATTAGTTGATCAGGTTGATATATTAGAAACGATGACCTCCTTGGATTTTTTAGATTTTCGTCATTATCTTTCTCCAGCTTCAGGATTTCAGTCTCATCAATTTAGAAAAATAGAATTAATGTTGGGATTGAAGGTTGAAAAAAGACATCAGTTTGGAGGCTGCCCATATCACAATCAATTTAAGGGAGACACTAAAAAAGAAATACTTGGCTTAGAGGGAGGAGAGTCATTATTTGATTTAGTAGAAAAGTGGCTTGAGAGGATTCCTTTTTTAAAGATAGGAGATTTTGATTTTATTAAAAAATATGAACAAGCAATAAATAAGATGGTTGATCAAGAAATAGATAGTATTACTTCTTCTTCTCTTTCTAAAGAAGATCAACAACTGAGAATAAGGATGATAGAAGAGAATAAAAAATATTTTGAGCGCGTTCTAGATGAAAATCAACATAGTCAAGCAATTAAAGAAGAGGAAACAGCGCTATCATATAAAGCAACGATGTCAGCCTTATTAATTAATTTATATAGAGATGAGCCGATACTTCACCTTCCTTATCAGCTATTAAGAAGTCTTGTTGATTTAGATCATAAAGTTGCTGCTTGGCGCTTTAGACATGTGCAAATGGTAGAGAAAATGTTAGGTCAAAAAATAGGAACAGGAGGAAGTTCTGGGCAAGGATATTTGAAAGAAACAGTAGATAAGCATAAGGTATTTACTGATTTGGCAAATATTGCAACGCTAATGATTTCCCGTTCATATTTACCGGAACTACCAAAGAGTGTAAAAAATAATTTAGGATTTACATATAACAAATAAAACAATGAAAAAAAACGAATCAACCCCTATTTTATCTTTATGATGATGGGACAGTAGAAAAAAGAATAATAATAGAATAAATGGAAATTAATTTAAAAAATAAAAATGCAATTGTATGTGGAAGCACACAAGGAATTGGAGAAGCTTCCGCTATAGAACTAGCTAAGTTAGGAGCTAATATTACTTTGATTGCTCGTAATGAATCTAGATTATTAAATGTTTTAAATGAGCTTGACACCACACAGGGACAAACTCATTCCTTTATAGCAATTGATTTTAGAGATTCTAATAAGTTACGAGAGGAAGTAAACTTATTAACTTCAGACTATCATATATTAGTTAATAATACGGGAGGCCCTGCATCAGGGGCTATTACTGAGGCTGCTCCTGAATCATTTGAAGATGCATTTAGAATGCACCTTATCAATAATCAGATATTAGTACAGAAAGTAGTGGTGGGCATGAAAAAGCAAGGATATGGAAGAATAGTAAATATTATATCTACATCAGTTAAAGCACCTATACCAGGTCTTGGAGTTTCAAATACTATTAGGGCCGCAGTGGCTAATTGGGCTAAGACTTTATCAGTTGAATTAGGGCCTTATGGAATTACAGTAAATAATATTTTGCCTGGATTTACAGATACTAATCGTTTAAAAACGCTTATTGCTAAAAAGGCAGAGATTCAAGGATTAACAATAAACGAAATAACACAGCAAATGCAATCTCAAGTACCAGCAGGCAGATTTGGTAAGGCTATAGAAGTAGCAAGTGCAGTTGCTTTTTTATGCACTCCTTCAGCTTCTTATATAAATGGAATTAATTTACCTGTAGACGGAGGCAGAACAAAAAGTTTATAATAGAGATGCAGAAAATTTTAAATTATATTAATGGAGAGCTTGTAGAGCCAGCGAATAATAATTATTTAGATAATTATAATCCTTCTACTGGCAAAGTATATTCATTAATTCCTGACTCTGAAAAAGAAGACATAGATAATGCAGTAGCTGCTGCCAAGCAGGCTTTTAAGGAGTGGGGTAAAACTTCAAAACAAGAAAGATCAGACATACTGATGAAGATTGCAGATTTGGTAGAAGCAAATTTTGATGAATTAGTAGCTGCGGAAAGTAAAGACAATGGCAAACCTGAGAGTTTAGCGGCTCGTGTAGATATTCCACGAGCTCCTGCTAATATTCGTTTTTTTGCTGGAGCTATTTTACATGACAGCTCTAA
>CAJWCP010000015.1 GCA_913031595.1 uncultured Flavobacteriales bacterium
AGGTAATAATTGTATTATATCCAATTTAGGTTTAACTAATTAGTAATTTGTAAGCCAACAAAGATAAAACAATTATCAGAAGTAATATTTTATAACTTCTTCCTTTTTCTCTTTTGTAATATACTTTTGTGCGATTAAATCTTAAAGAAGACTTGATATCATTTTTTAGGTTTTTTCTTCTTTCTTCTCTTTCATTATAGTATCTAGGATTGAAATTAAAAGATTTTGCTTTTTGTGTTTTAAAGAAAGAAGGTATTTTGGGTGCTTGCATATTCACAAATATATATAATAATTCGTTAATAAGTATTTGTTTTACTAAGTCAAAAGATTATATATATGCTTCTCATTTTTTAATTTTACAATCATATGAAACGCATACGATTTTTATTTTTTGCTTTATTATTTTTAGGTATTTATAGTACTGTTTTTTCGCAAAGTAAAGCAGTATTTTTAGATCAGTCTTCTTTATGGGCGGATAGTGTCTTATTAGAACTTTCTAATGAAGAAAAGATAGCACAATTATTTATGATTGTAGCTTATTCAAATAAAGGAGATTCCCATAAGCAAGAAATAGCTAATCTCATTAAAAAATATAATGTGGGAGGGGTTATGTTTCTTCAGGGAGGCCCTGTTAGGCAAGCAAGATTAACTAATTATTTTCAAACTCAATCTAAAATACCTTTAATGGTAGCGATTGATGCAGAATGGGGTGTTTCTATGCGATTAGATTCAGCAGTTCGTTTTCCTTGGCAAATGACTCTGGGAGCAATAAAAGATCCAAATTTAGTTTATCAGATGGGAGTGGCTATTGCTAATCAATGTAAATCCCTTGGTATTCATATTAATTTTGCTCCTGTTGTAGATGTTAATTCAAATCCTAATAACCCTATTATTAATAATCGTTCTTTTGGAGAGGATCCTTATAAAGTGGCAAAACTTGGCATTGCGTATATGAAAGGAATGCAGGATAATAATGTCTTAGCTTGTGCAAAGCATTTTCCAGGTCATGGAGATACAGATAAGGATTCACATAAGACTTTGCCACTTGTTAGTCACTCAAGAGATAGATTAAACAGTATGGAATTGATTCCTTTTAAGCAATTAATTGATCATGGTCTGGGTTCGATAATGATTGCTCATCTTAATATACCTTCATTAGATAATCAAAAAGACTTACCTACTTCATTGTCGTATAATGTAGTGACAGGTTTATTAAGGCAAGACCTTGGATTTACAGGTCTTTCAATTACTGATGCTTTAAATATGAAAGGAGTAAGCGAAGCCTATAGTCCAGGTTTAGTTGACTTAAAGGCTTTACTTGCTGGCAATGATATATTGCTTTTTTCATCTGATGTTGCTAAGGCAATTGAGGAAATTAAAAATGCCATAGAAGATAATCAAATTACACAAAAAGAAATAGATGATAGATGTAAAAAGGTGCTTATGGCTAAGAAGTGGATGGGATTAGATAAATACAAACCTGTTGATATTGCTTCTTTAGATACAGTCTTAGTAAATAAAGACACCGAATTACTTGATAAGAAGTTAGTTAAATCATCTCTTACATTATTGCAGAATTATGATGATCTTATTCCACTTAAAAGATTAGACACTCTTAGTATTGCTTCAGTTAGTATTGGTGATGATTTTTCTGCATTTCAAGATATGTTGTCTAACTATGCTCCTGTTGATCATTTTAATATTGGTATGTCTTCTACTATTAATGAACAAGCTTTATTACTAGAAAAATTAAGAAGATATAATTTAGTTATAATTAGTATTCATAAATCAAATAAAACAGCGTGGTCTTCATATAAAATAGAAAGAGATATTGATGTTTTAATTCAATCTATTGCATTAAACCATAAAGTTGTCGTAAATATATTTGCTAACCCCTATAGCATTAATTCTTTATTATTTACTAATAATTTTGATGGTTTATTATTATCGTATCAAAATAGTTTAATTGCACAAGAACAATCTGCTCAAGCTATTTTTGGAGGTATTGCTATAAGTGGAAGATTACCTGTAACTACTAAGCATTTTAAGATAAACAAGGGATTGGATACTGAATCTATTCGAATGAGTTATGTTACGCCTGAAGAGATAGGTTTTAATTCTAGTCTTCTTTATAAGATTGATAGTATTGCTTTAAATGCTATTGAGCAAAAAGCCACTCCTGGTTGTCAGATTTTGATTGCTCAGAAAGGAAAGATATTCTTCCACAAGTCTTTTGGTTATCATACTTATTCAAAGAATGATCCAGTAAGCAATGAAGATATATATGATCTAGCTTCAATTACTAAAATAGCAGCGACTACACCTATATTAATGAAGATGGTAGATAGCGATGAGTTTGATCTTTATGATAAACTAGGTAATTATCTTGATATAGATTCAATCGACAAACAACATTTGGTTATTCGTGAAATATTATCGCACCAAGCTAGATTATTTCCTTGGATTCCTTTTTATAAATCAACTCTTGAGCAAGATTCATTATCTGGATTAGTAAAATTGAAAGACACGTTATATAGTAATATAGAAAGTTCTGATTTTCCATATAAAGTAGCTGATGAAATATATCTTCATTTTTCGTATAAAGATTCTATAATTTCAAGAATTTATGAGTCTGATTTATTAGAAGAAAAAGAATATTATTATTCTGATTTAGGTTTTTATCTTTTTAAAGAAATCATTGAGAAGAATTATGGAGAATCATTAGATCAGATTGTGCAAAGTGATTTCTATAAAGGTTTAGGTATGGAGAATTTAGGTTATTTACCTTTGGAGAGAATATCCAAAGAAAGAATTGTCCCTACTGAGGATGATTTTAAATTTAGAGGACAATTATTAAAAGGATATGTGCATGATATGGGTGCTGCTTTACAAGGAGGTGTAGGAGGCCATGCAGGTCTTTTTTCTAATGCTAATGATTTAGCAAAATTAATGCAAATGTATCTTCAAGGAGGGACGTATGCAGGGGAAAGATATTTGTCAGAAGAGGTTATTAATGAATTTACAAGATGTCAATATTGCGATCAAGAAAATAGAAGAGGGGCTGGTTTTGACAAACCTGCTTTAGAGAATCAGGAGGGAGGATCTGCATCGAGAAGTGCATCTCCATTGAGTTTTGGTCATTCTGGATTTACAGGAACTTTAGCTTGGGCTGATCCAGCTACTGAAATTGTTTATATTTTCTTGTCAAATCGTATTCATCCTGATGATACAAATAAGAAACTACTTGATATGAATGTTCGAACAGAGATAATGGATGTAATTTTTAAGAGTGTTGATGAAGAATAAACTTAAAATAGGTATTGTTTGTTATCCTACATATGGTGGAAGTGGGGTAGTGGCTACAGAACTTGGTATTGCTCTTGCTGAGGCGGGTAATGAAGTTCATTTTATTTCTTATGATCAACCTTTTCGTTTAGATTTATTTTCTGAAAAGATTTATTATCATGAAGTTGCTGTTGCTGATTATCCTCTTTTCGAGTTTACACCTTACGAATTAAATCTTACTAGTAAGTTAGTTGATGTGGTATTACATGAGAAATTAAATATTCTTCATGTTCATTATGCTATACCACATGCTTCAGCAGCTGTAAATGCTAAGCAGATACTAGCTACTCATGGGATAAACATTCCCATTATAACAACATTACATGGCACAGACATTACATTGCTTGGAAAGGATAAGTCTTTTAAGCCAGTTATTGAATATGCAATTAATATGTCAGATTCCGTTACAGTAGTTTCAGAAGATCTAAAAAGAGAAACTTTAGATTCTTTTAATATTACTAATTATATCGATACAATTCCTAATTTTATTGATATTGATTTATATCAACAAGATTTAGATGTAGATTTAAGAAGAAAGATTGCTAAACATGATCAGTTTATTTTAACACATATTTCTAATTTTAGACAAGTAAAAAGAGTTGAAGATGTAATCAAAATATTTGCGAAGGTAAATAAAGAGATTAAATGCAGATTATTAATGATAGGTGATGGTCCTGATCGTTTAAAAGCAGAAGAATTGTCTAGAAAGTTAGGTGTTAGTAAAGATGTAGAGTTTTTAGGGAAGCTTAAGGTGATTGAAAAGATGTTATCAATTTCTGATATATTTATTCTTCCTTCTTCTACAGAGAGTTTTGGTCTTGTTGCTCTTGAAGCAATGGCGAGTAAGACAGCTATCATATCTACTAATAGTGGAGGACTTAGTGAGGTAAATATTGAAGGTTTGACTGGTTTTCTTTCAGATGTGGGAGATGTAGAAAAGATGACTAGAGATACTTTAAAACTGTTAAGAGATAAGAGTTTATTAGATACTTTTAAAACAAATGCTTTATTGCATGCTAAGAAATTTGATATTACTAATATTTTACCTAAATATAAATCAATTTATTATAAGCTCTGTAATATAGAAAAATGAAAAAGATAGGTTTAACAGGGGGGATAGGTTCAGGAAAAACTTATGTTAGTAAGGTTTTTGAAAAATTAGGTTTTCCTGTTTTTAATGCTGATAATTATGCTAAAGAATATATGCATACAGATCAAGACTTAGTTAAGGCTATAATTAGAGAATTTGGTTCTGATATTTATAAAGATGGAAAATTACAAGCTAAGGTATTAGCTTCTATTGTTTTTAATGACCAAGAAAAATTAAATCAACTTAACACCTTAGTTCATCCTATTGTTAAGAAAGGTTTTATAGACTGGTGTTTTCAGATTAACTCAAAACTTGTAATTAAAGAAGCTGCAATTTTATTTGAAAGTGATTCTCATATAGGTTTAGATGCTGTTATTTGTGTTGTTTGTCCTGAAGAAATTCGAATTGAAAGAGTAATGAAGAGAGATAATGTTAATAGGTCAGAGGTGCTCTCTCGTATTGATCAACAAATGGATGTAGAAAAGCAAAAAGCACTATCAAGCTATATTATTGTTAATGATGGTAAGCATATGGTAGTGCCACAGGTTTTAGATATTATTAAAGAAATGGGGTGATACTTCCCTTACCTTCTCTTAATATTATAGCTTCATTTTGAGTAAGATTTATCACTGTAGAAGGTTTATTTTCTCCATATCCTCCATCAATTACAATATCTATTTGATCCCGTAAGACATTATGTATTAATTCAGGGTCTGACGTATATTCAATTAATGTGTCTTTATCTTTTACTGAAGTTGTTATAATTGGGTTCCCTAATTCTTTTACAATATTTCTTGCAATATTATTATCAGGCACTCTAATTCCTATTTCTTTCTTTTTGTTTTTAAATAATTTTGGAATTGTATTATTTGCATTTAAAATAAAAGTGTAAGGACCGGGTAGAGTCTTTTTCATTAATTTATATGTTGAGGTGCTTAGATGTTTTGTAAACTTAGCAATGTGTTGTAAGTTATAACATATGAATGAAAGGTTATGTTTTTTGATGTCTATTGCTTTAATTCGACATACTTTCTCCATAGCTTTCTTATTATAAATGTCACAACCTATTCCATATACAGTGTCAGTAGGACAAATTATTACACCTCCATCTCTAAGACATTCAACTACTTTCTTTATTTTTCGTGGATCTGGATTTTTAGGATGGATACGTATTAACATTAGTTAAATAGGTATTGAATCAGCAAGTATATTATTGCCAAATCTATGAATAATAAAACACCAAATAAGGTAGGGTTGAGATTATATAATTCTTTTAATTTTTCCCAAATATCTTTCACTTCGTTTTTGCACGAAACACGAATGTTTCTATTTTTTTTCTTGTATCTCTAATATATAAATGGATTTCTATCTTGCCTGCTTTTTCAGTTTTCACATTCCATATTCCTTTTTCTTGATCAATTAATTCAATGGAGGCATTTCTAGATCTAAAAGTTAAATCATTAGCATTATAGTGAATAATTTCATCATTACTCTGATAATTAGAGACACTTATTTGTATTGGGTTATCAATATCTACATACAAAAACTTGCCTGATTTATCAAGTGGTAAGTTCATTTTTACTTTTATATTGTCTTGACTAAGACTGATTAGAGGTAGAAAAAATAATATAGTGAATAATAGTTTTAAGGATAGATTTCTCAATGACATATTTTTTTATTTTTTACGAAGTTACATTTTTTTCTAGAACTAAGATATTTTCCACATGATGAGTTTGAGGAAACATATCAATCGGTTGGATTTCAGTTACTCTATATTCTCCTTTTAGTAATGCTAGATCTCTTGCTTGAGTTGCTGAATTACAGCTAACATATACAATTCTTTCTGGTTTTATTTTTAGTATTTGTTCTATTACTTTTTTATGCATTCCATCTCTTGGTGGATCAGTGATAATAATATTAGGTTTTTCATTGTTTGTTATAAATTCATCTGTGAATATTTCTTTCATGTCACCAGTGTAGAAATAGCAGTTTGTAATTTGATTCTTTTTTGAATTTTCTTTTGCAGCTTGAATACCTTCTTCAACAGAGTCAATACCTATAACTTTTTTTGCATTTCTTGCAATATATTGCGCTATTGTTCCTGTACCTGTATATAGATCATATACAATATCATCTTGTTTTATCTTCGCTAACTCTTTTGTTTTTTGATATAGCAATTTTGCTTGTTTACTATTAGTTTGAAAGAATGATTTTGCTCCAATTTTAAAATATAAGCCATCCATTTCTTCTGTAATATAGTTTTGACCAGAATAACATATAATAGTTTGATCATAAATAGTGTTGTTTGCTTTTTGATTAATAGTATAAAGTAGCGAAGTGATTTGAGGAAAACGTGTTTTAATGTGCTTCATGAGAAGCTCTATGTGTTTCTTTTCATTATCATGGAATTGCACTAATACCATTAATTCATTAGTAGATGATGTTCGGATAAGTAGGTTGCGTAACAATCCTTTATGATTATGAATATCAAAGTATGTTAGATTGTTTTTGTCTGCAAATTCTTTTATTAATACACGAATACTGTTTGATGGTTCTTTTTGCAGATGACAATTATTAAGATTAAGCACCTTATCAAACATGCCTGGTATATGAAATCCTAAAGCGTTTTTATTTACAATTTCTTTTTCTGATTGTATTTCTTTTAGACTGAGCCATCTTTTGTTTGAGAATGTAAATTCCATTTTATTTCTATAGAAATATATATCTTCACTTGCTAAGATATTATGGTGTTGTTTTATTTCTACACCTCCAATTCTTTTTAAATTATTTAACACTTCTTTTTCTTTAAATGCTAATTGAGAATCATATTTCATATTTTGCCATTTACATCCTCCACATGTTCCAAAATGTTCACACTTAGGATTTGTTCTTTTTGGAGAGTATGTATGAATCTTCTCTATTTTAGCTTGCCAATATTTCTTCCTTCGTTTAAAAACTGTAATATCACAGATATCTCCTGGCACTCCCCCTTCGATAAATATTACTCTATCATTGTGTTTAGCTACAGCTTTACCTTTATTAGCAGTATCTATAATTTCAACTTTTTCTAGAAATACAGGTTTCTTCTTCTTTCGGCTTCCCATTTTGTAAAGGTAGATATTTACTTATTAATACATTATATTTGCACTTGTTAAAAATTACACAATGAAAACATCATTAGATTATATAGAATTAGAAGATAAACATGGAGCTCATAATTATCATCCTCTTCCAGTAGTTTTAAGTAGAGGGGAAGGAGTTTTTGTCTGGGATGTAGAGGGAAAGAAATATTACGATTTTCTTTCTGCATACTCTGCTGTTAATCAAGGGCATTGCCACCCAAAGATTGTTAGTGCCTTAAAGAATCAGGCAGATATTCTTACTCTTACTTCTAGAGCATTTTATAATGATACGTTAGGAGAGTATGAGAAATATATAACAGAATATTTTGGTTTTGACAAGGTTCTTCCAATGAACACAGGAGCAGAAGCAGTAGAAACGGCATTAAAGATTTGTAGAAAATGGAGTTATCAAAAGAAAGGTATTGCTCCAGAGAAAGCAAAGATTATAGTTTGTGATGGAAATTTTCATGGAAGAACAACGACTATAATTTCTTTTAGTAATGATCCTGATGCAAGAAATGAATTTGGACCATATACTCCAGGTTTTATAAATATACCTTATAATGATTTAGAGGCTTTAGAAAAGGCTCTGAATGACCCTGATGTTGCAGGTTTTATGGTGGAGCCGATTCAAGGTGAAGCAGGTGTCTTTGTTCCGGAAGAAGGGTATTTAAAGTCCTCTTATAATTTATGTCAAAAAGCAGGTGTTTTATTTATTGCTGATGAGGTTCAAACAGGTATTGCACGTACAGGAAAATTGTTAGCTGTAGATCATGAACATGTTAAGCCTGATATTTTAATTTTAGGAAAGGCAATATCAGGAGGTGTATTTCCAGTTTCTGCAGTATTGGCTGATGATGAGGTGATGATGTGTATTCGTCCTGGAGAGCATGGATCTACATTTGGAGGGAACCCATTAGCAAATAAAGTAGCTATTGCTGCATTGGATGTGATAAGAGATGAAAAGTTAGCTGAAAATGCAGAGCGTTTAGGTAATATTTTAAGAGTTGAGCTGTCAGCTATAAAACATGATATGATTACTATTGTTAGAGGAAAAGGACTGTTAAATGCTATTGTTATTAAGCCTAAGAATGGAAAAGAAGCTTGGGATGTTTGTTTAAGATTAAGAGATAATGGATTGTTGGCAAAACCAACACATGGAGATATAATTCGTTTTGCTCCACCATTAGTGATTAATGAGAAACAGTTAATGGATTGTATTTCTATCATTAAAAAAACAATTCTATCATTTTAATGATAATTTATGTTGAAGAAAATATTTAAGATAAAATTTGTTCAAAAATATACCAAGATATATAAAGAATCTGGATTTAAGGGGGTTATAAAAGAGGGGGGATGGAAGGTTCTGTTTTATTTCTTTTTATATTATTTAATTAGAGATTCTATTTTATATATTCTCATTCCATATCTTATTGTGAAGGGGTTTATTTTTTAGAAATTAGATGAAGAAAATAATATTTTTAATAGCTATATTTTTTCCATTCTTAAGTCTTTTGGCTCAGAGTGAAATACGTGGAAAAGTCGTTGAGAAGTTAGAAAATGGTAAAGAAATACCATTAGTTGGGGCTAATGTATATTGGAAGAATGACCCTGAAGCAGGTGTTATTACTGATAATGAAGGCAATTACTCTATATTAGAACCTAATACCTACCCTTCTAAACTTATTATTAGTTTTATTGGTTATAAAACACATATTGAAGAAGTGAAGAGATTATCTTCTTTATATGTAGTTCTTCTTCCTTCAATCGAATTGGATGATGTTGATATTAATAGTAAAAAAAATACGACTAAATTTTCTACAATTAATCCTCTTAACATACAAACATTGTCAACAGGAGAATTAGAAAAGGCAGCATGTTGTAATCTTTCAGAGAGTTTTTCTACTAATGCAGCAGTGGATGTCCATTTTTCTGACGCAGTATCTGGAGCAAAGAAAATAGAAATGTTGGGTTTATATGGAGTATATACTCAGATTACACAGGAGAATATGCCTCTTATACAAGGGTTGTCTTCTGCCTATGGATTAACTTATATCCCAGGAACTTGGATAGAATCAATACAGATTATTAAAGGCAGTGGGTCAGTTGTTAATGGATTTGAATCATTGACAGGTCAAATTAATTTAGAATATTATAAACCAACATCAGCGCCAAAGTTATTTTGGAATGGATATGTAAATTCTCATGGGAAATTAGAAAATAATTTATTATTTGCAAAAAAACAAGGTAATTGGAAGTCTAATTTATTTACACATGTCACTTACTTTAAGAACGAGTATGATCATAATCATGATGGGTTCTTAGATATGCCTACACAAACTCAGTTTAATATTCTTAATAGATGGGAATATCAAGGTGATTACCATATTGGTATCACTGCAAGGGCTTTAATTGATGATAGAATAGGAGGGACTATTAATGGGGCTGTATCTCCTTATCTAGTTGATGTGCACAATGAATTGATCGAGTTAAGTACTAAGACAGGTGCTTTACAGAAAAACATTCCAGGAAAAAGTTTTGGATTACAAACCTTATTTAGGAGGCATTATCAAACAGCAATTTTTGGGATTAATAATTATAAAGCTCTGCAGGAAAGAGCATATTTAAATTTTTTAAGACAAACTTATATAGGTAATACGGATCACAAATTGATGTATGGCATAAGTTATTCCGCTGATAGATATACAGAAAGTTTTGTTGGCCATATAGATGATACTATTACAGACAAAATACATTCTGATTTAATTGGCGGCTTTTTTTCAGAGTATTCTTATAAGTCTAAAGAAAATTTAAGTATTGTTTCTGGTGTTCGTTCAGATTATTATAATGAATTAGGTAAGCTCTATATTCTTCCTAGGGTAAATGTTAAATATAATCCAACAGAAAAAACAGCTGTTCGTCTTTCAGCTGGAAGAGCGTTAAGAATTCCTAATATGTTATCTGAGAATATTTCTTTGTTAGCATCAAATCGTAGCATTGTATTGACAGAATTATCTCCAGAGATTGCTTGGAATTATGGAATTAATTTTAATTATTGTTTTAGGATGTTTTCTCGTGAAGGAACTATAAATACAGACTTCTACCGTTCTCTTTTTGAAAATCAGATAGTAATAGATATAGAAGAGCAAAGTAGATTATTATTTTATAATTTAGATGGCAGTTCTTATTCTAATAGTTTTCAGTTTGATTTCGCATATGATCTTTCTGAAAGGTTCGATGTTAGAGTGTCATATAAGGTTAATGACGTTAAGACAACTTTTGAAGGGATTCATAAGAAGGTTCCTTTAATTCCTAATCAAAGAGGGTTATTTAATATTTCTTATGCAACATACTTTGATAAATTGGTTATTGATTTTACGACTAATTATGTTGGAGAAAGTAGAATACCTCAACATGAGTTGAATGAAATAAACTGCTATTCAGATCCTTTTTATCTTTTTAATTCACAGATTACAAAGAGATTTAGGCATTTTGATGTCTACATAGGGATGGAAAATATATCTGATTATAGACAAAAAAACCCTATATTAGCTGCAGACAATACAAGTTCAGAATTATTTGATGCCTCTTTAATTTATGCACCTATATCAGGTAGAATGGGTTATTTAGGTTTTAGATTTAAAATAAAATAAATATGAATAGAATTATCATCATCATTTTTTGTTTTTTTTCACTTAGTGTTTGGGCACAAAAAGAGACAGTAAAAATTCAGACTTCAGCACCTTGTTTGGATATGCCTTGTTGTAAAGATATAATAGAAGAAGAGATGCAGTTTACAAGAGGAGTGACAGCAGTAAGTTTAGATATTCCAAGTGCTGTTCTTACAGTCACTTTTAAAACAAAAAAAACAAATATTGATAAATTAAGAAAGGCGATTTCTTTACTAGGATATACTGCTGATGATGTTAAGGCAGATAAGAAGGCTCATGATAAATTACCTTTATGTTGTCAGCATATTGAGTTTGAAGAGTAAGGTTAATAAAACGTTGGATATGAATAGATTTTTTTTAATAAGTGTTGTTTGTTTTTTATTAATTCCTGGAATTGTATTTAGTCAAGCAACTAATTTTATTACTGATGATTGTAATGGAGTTCAACATTCTTTATTTGATTCATTAGATGCGGGTAATGTTATAGTTATTGCTTGGGTGATGCCATGCGGTCCATGCGCGACATATTCTATAACAGCTTATAATGCTACGCAGACATTTGTGTCAAGTCATCCAGGTAGAGTGCATTTTTATATGGCAGATGATTATGCTAATACTTCTTGTATTAATCTTAATAATTGGGCAAATAGTAATGGGTTTCCAAGTGGTTCTATTACAACTTTTTCTTCAAATGATGTTAGTATGGATGGATATGGTACACATGGAATGCCGAAGGTTGTAGTTTTAGGAGGTGTAGATCATACAATTTATTTTAATGAAAATGATATCGCTATTACTAAAAGTGGAGTGGAATTAGCTATTAATAATGCGCTTTCTGCTCCTATGATGATTAATGAAGAAGATAATTACGCTAAACTGATTATTCATTCAAATCCTGTTTCTAATGGAACGCTTAATTTTAGTTTATTAAATCAAGTGATAAAAGAAGATTTTCAAATTAGATTTTTTAATTATTTAGGTCAGCCTGTAAAGTCATTAAATATGTCTTCTCTTTCATTTGAAAGAGGTTCTAATATTTTAGGTTTAGATGTTAGTGATCTTAAAAATGGACTTTACTATTTGAATATTACTTCGAATTTTAAAACAGTAACATCCAATTTTCTAATTGTAAATAATTAGTTTTCTAGTCAATTATATTCTTTAGAATATTGATAGCGGATTTAGCAATTGGGGTTCCAGGACCAAAGATTTCACTAACTCCTGAATTATATAGAAATTTATAGTCTTTTTCTGGTATAACTCCTCCAACGATTATTAATATATCATCTCTTTTGTATTTCTTTAAAGTGTTAATTACCTTAGGGACCAAGGTATTATGTCCAGCTGCTAGTGAAGAGATTCCTAGAATATGAACATCGTTTTCAATAGCTTGTTTTGCTACTTCTTCAGGGGTTTGAAATAGTGATCCTATATCAACGTCAAAACCTAGGTCTGCAAATGCACTAGCAACTATCTTAGCTCCTCTATCGTGTCCGTCTTGTCCCATTTTGGCAATCATAATTCTTGGTCTTCTTCCTTTTTCTTTTGCAAATTTATTAGATAATGAGATAGCTTCTTTGAATTCTTGATCATCTTTAATTTCCATTTTATATGTTCCTGATATAGTTTGATTTACTGCTTTATATCTTCCAAATACTTCTTCTAATGCTTTTGAAATTTCTCCTAATGTTGCTCTTTCTCTTGCTGCTTTTATTGCTAGTTCAAGAAGATTTTCTTTTTTATTACTACATGCTAAAGATAGTGCTTTTAAGCTATTTATAACTCTATTCTTATTTCTCTTTTCTTTAATTTCTTTTAATCTTTTGATTTGGTTTTTTCTTACATTATCATTATTAACTTCTAAGATCTCAAAATCTATTTTTTTTGTATTTGATGTATTAGTATTTACCCCAACTATTATATCTTTTTTGCTGTCAATTCTAGCTTGTTTTCTTGCTGCCGATTGTTCAATACGCATTTTAGGTATACCTGTGTTTATAGCTTCTGCCATTCCTCCTAATTTAGAGATTTCTTCTATATGCGCCCATGCTTTTGTGGCGATTTGTTCTGTAAGTTTTTCTATATAAAATGATCCTCCCCAAGGATCAACTGTATTACATATATTTGTGTCTTCTTGTAAATATATTTGTGTGTCTCTAGCAATTTTTGCTGAGAAATCTGTTGGTAATGCAATTGCTTCATCCAGAGCATTTGTGTGTAGGCTTTGTGTTCCCCCCATCACTGCTGCCATTGCTTCTACGCATGTTCTTGTGATATTATTAAAAGGTTCTTGAGCTGTTAGACTCCATCCGCTTGTTTGACAATGAGTACGTAACATTAACGATTTTTCATTTTTAGGATTAAATCCTTTTATTAATTCTGCCCATAGTATTCTTGCTGCACGCATTTTTGCTATTTCCATAAAATGATTCATTCCGATTCCCCAGAAGAAAGAGAATCTAGGTGCAAATTCGTCAATATTAAGACCTGCTTTTAGTCCAGTTTTAATATATTCTATACCATCTAGCAAAGTGTAGGCTAGTTCAATATCTGCTGATGCTCCAGCTTCTTGCATGTGATATCCAGAGACGGAAATACTATTAAATTTTGGCATTTTTTTGGATGTGAATTTAAAGATGTCAGATATAATTCTCATAGATTCTTTTGGTGGATATATATACGTGTTTCGTACCATGAATTCTTTTAATATGTCATTCTGAATGGTTCCCTTTAGTTCTTTTATATCTACATTTTGTTCTTCCGCGGCTACTATATAAAATGCTAATATTGGAAGAACAGCTCCATTCATTGTCATAGAAACAGAAATATCTTGTAGGGGAATCTTGTTAAATAAGATTTTCATGTCTTCTACTGTATCAACAGCCACGCCAGCCATTCCTACATCTCCTATTACTCTTTTATGATCTGAGTCATATCCTCTATGGGTTGCTAAATCAAATGCTATTGAAAGGCCTTTTTGTCCAGCTTTCAGATTTTTTCTATAAAAAGCATTAGATTCTTCTGCAGTTGAAAAGCCTGCATACTGTCTAATAGTCCATGGTCGCATTACATACATTGTAGAGTAAGGTCCTCTTAAGTTAGGAGTAATCCCAGCTCCAAAATCTATATGTTTTAAGTTAGAGATATCTTCTTTTGTATATTCTTGTTTTATTTTAATTTGCTCTGGGCTTAACCAATATTTTTCTGAATCTTTTTTTATTGTATTATTTTTATTTACAACATTAAAATCTTGTAATAATTCATTGATTAAATAATCTATGTAATATGCACCTTTGCTTGGATCAGTTACTTTTTGAAGATAGCTTTCTTCTTTTAATATTCTTTGTTGATCTCTAGCAATTTTTTCTGATAGTTCGGTAGGGTTTTCAAAACTGTGATTATAAGCATTTGTCATAATAGCATTGGCACCTCCAAATATTGCAGCCATACATTCAGTTGTTGATTTAATAATGTTATTGTATGGGTGTTCCTTAGTTTTATTTTTAAGTGATGTTGATGCATATATATATGCATCTTTACCAGTTTTGTTTTTCCAAAGTATTCTAAATGCTTTTAGTTTAGCAATTTCTAGAAAAAAATTACTTCCTATGTTAAAATAGAATTGATTTTCTTTTTTTCTTTTCTTTCCTTCTTCAAATGCATGTCTTATTTCTTCTTTTATTGTGTTTCCTTTTGCAAAAACTGTGTTTAGAAAATTTTTAATTTCTATTTTTTCATTTCCATGAAATGCGCCTTGTATTTTTTTATTTGTACTGTATTCTTTCCATTCTTTTGCGAATTGTGAGGAGTAGTTAGTAAAGTCTATTCTTATATTTTCAATTTTAATATTTTTTAGTAGTATTTTAAGATTGTTAGGTTGTGAGAAGCATATTCCAGATATTCCTTCATTTAGAGCTTGTAGTGCTCTTTTATTTGCTTTTTGCGCATTCTTTGCATTGATCCATTGGTAGCTTTCCCAATGAGAAGGGAAATTAATGTTAAAATTTTTTATATTGTCATTAGAGTGGTAAAATGGTTGAATTTCTATCCCTTCATTAATTGAAATAAGATCTGAGAACTTAGTATTATTTTTTAAATCAGATTTGATCTTTTCTTTCCATGCTTTTTTTGTTATAGGCTTAAATTTTGCAAACAATTCACTCATCTTCATATTTTCTTATTATAAATATATCTTCATTATCTTTTTTCATTAAGAATTTTTCTCTAGCAAATTTTTCTTGTTCTTGAGGATTATTTTTCAGGTTTTGTAGCTTCGTGCTATCTTTTTGTATTTCTGAAATATAGAATTCTCTTTGTTTGCTTAGTTCATCTACTTTGTTTTTCAATTTCTTTTGATTAATTAAGTTGTAGTCATCTAGAAAAACACTCCAGATCAAGAATAGTACCAATGTAATAAAGTATTTATTCTTAAGAGGTTCAGGAATAGAGTTAATAAATTTTTTTATTTTTTCCATATTACAAAGATAGGAAGTAACTTAAAAATAACAGTCAATTTATTGATTTATGAAATTAAGAAGATAGTTGGCTTCTTATGTAGGTTAATTTTTCTATTACGCCATTCGCTAATTTTTCTAGTTTTTATATCTTGACTAGTCAATGTTAAGTTTGTTGCTAAACAAAGGTTGGTATCTGAATTGCATGTTTTTAATATTGTATCAAATAATTGGTTGTTTCTGTATGGTGTTTCTATAAATATTTGAGTTTGTTTATTTTTTTTTGCAATTACTTCGATGCTTTTTATTTTCTTTTTACGTTCATTAGTATTAATAGGTAAATATCCTAAGAATGCAAAGTTCTGACCATTCATGCCAGATGCCATTAAAGCTAGTGTAATAGAGCATGGGCCTGTTAGTGGAACAATTTCAATTTGAAATTCATGTGCATACTTGACTATTTCTGCTCCTGGATCTGCTATGCAAGGGGTTCCAGCTTCTGATAATACACCTACATCTTCTCCTTTAATGATGTGAGTTAAGAGGTCTTTTTCTAAATTTATAGTATCATGTTTTCCAAAGGAATAAAATATTGTTTTGTCAATGTCTTTTTCTTTTACTAATCTTTTAATATGTCTTCGGGCTGTTCTTAGATTTTCAACATAAAAAATATTGATGTCTTTTATGTGTTTTATTATAATATTTGGGAGAACTTCTTGTTGAGTGTCTTCTCCTATTATAGTGGGTATTAAGTATAGTTTTCCTTTATTCAATTTTTGAGATAATTTCTTCACACGCTTGATTAAGCATGTCGTAAACTATTTGAAAACCATTTTCTCCTCCGTAATATGGGTCTGGCACAGAGTTAAAACTAGAAGGATGTTTTTCATTTAAAATTAATTGAATTTTTTCTCTTTCTATTGCTGTTTCTGCTAAGCTTATAAGGTGAGCGTAATTATTTTTATCCATTGCATAGATTATATCAAATTCTTTAAAATCTAATCTATTAAATTGTCTAGCTCTTTGTTTGCTTATATCAATACCGTACCTTTTTGCAATTTCAATTGATCTTGGATCTGGAGGGTTTCCAACATGATAACCTGCCGTTCCTGCTGAATCTACTATGACATCTAAATGTTGTGCTTTTGTTTTTAGTATGCCTTCTGCTAGAGGAGAACGGCATATGTTTCCTAAACATACCATTAGGATTTTCATACTTAGGAGATAGTTAATTTCTTTTCAATATCTAAAATATATCCTTTGAATCGTTTATCGGTGTCTGCTAAATTATTTACTGTTTTACATGCATGTAAAACAGTAGCGTGATCTTTATTGCCACAATACTTGCCAATCATTGCTAGAGAATTTTTTGTCATCTGCTTAGAGAAGTACATTGCTAGTTGTCTGCACTGAACAATTTCTCTTTTTCTTGTTTTTGATTTCATTGTTTCGATAGGAATATCAAAATAATCACAAACTACTTTTTGTATGTAATCAATAGAAACCTCTCTTACTGTATTTTTAACAAACTTGTCTAGCATATTTTTTGCTAGATCAATTGTGATTTCCTTTTTATTTAAAGAAGATTGTGCTAATAATGAAATTAGAGCTCCCTCTAATTCTCTTACGTTTGTTGTTATGGAATAGGCAATATATTCAATTACTTCATAAGGAATTTCAATACCATCATTTTTTATCTTTTTCTTTAGGATAGCTAATCTTGTTTCAAGGCCAGGAGATTGTAGATCGGCTGAAAGACCCCATTTAAATCTAGATAATAGTCTTTGCTCCATTCCAATTATATCAACAGGAGCTTTGTCAGAAGTCAAAATAACTTGTTTTTTGTTTTGGTGTAGATGGTTAAAGATGTGAAAGAATACATCTTGGGTTTTTTCTTTTCCTGAGAGGAATTGAACATCGTCAATAATTAGAACATCAATAGATTGGTAAAAATGAACAAAATCATTCTTTTTATTATCCATTATTGCATCTACAAATTGTGTTTGGAATTTGTCTGCTGACACATAAAGGACTGTTTTTTCAGGATGATTGTTTTTTACTTCAATTCCTATTGCGTTGGACAAATGTGTTTTTCCTAATCCTCCATTTCCATAAATAAATAGAGGGTTAAAAGAGGTTCCTCCTGGATTCTGTGATACTGCAAAGCCAGCTGATCTTGCTAATCTATTACATTCTCCTTCTATGAAAGCGTCAAATGTATATGATTCGTTTAGTTGAGGATTTATATTTATCTTCTGTAGTCCAGGGATGATGAAAGGGTTTCTTATGTTAGATTCCCCCATGCTAATTGGCATACTTACTGGCTTATTTTTAATACCTACTTGTTCGTTGCTTGGTATTTTTGTGATATATGGTTTTTTGCCAGAAGAGGTTTCAAGTAGTATATTGTATTCTAGTTTTGCATCTTTTCCTAATTCTCTTTTTAATGTCTTTTTAATGAGGGTGATATAGTTGTTTTCTAGCCATTCATAGAAGAATTGGCTAGGAACTTGTATGGTTAAGATTTTGTCTTCTAACTTAACAGCAGTTATTGGTTTAAACCAAGTTTTAAAATTTTGAGCTGTTACATTGTCTCTTATAATAGATAAGCAGTTATTCCAAACTTCTTGATAACTTTTTTCTGACATCTTTGTTCTATTAGGCTTTAATTAAATTGTTGTAATTACTTGTTTTTTTTCCTTTTGATTTCAGCAAATATGAAAAACTTATCGTTAAAAAAAAAGAAAAATGGGCCTTGACTTTAAACTTTTTTTTACAGTATAAAATTACCTGATATAATTAAATTATAAAACTTGAAATTTTGATGAATTTTTAGGCATTTTTTGAATCATTTTTTACAAATATTGCTTGACTTTGAACATCTTTTTTATTGCCATTTTGTCTAAAATGAAAATCAATTTTGCCAATATTTATACCGCCCCATCCAACTTGATTAATTAACACCTTTTTATTCTCAGTATTTAATACTGTTATAGGTTCTTTAAGAAAAGTGTGAGTATGGCCTCCTATAATTAAATCAATATTTTTTGTTTTTTGAGCTAGTTTAAAATCAGATATTTTCTCTGTCTTATATTTTAATCCTAGATGTGAAAGACAGATGACTAAATTGCATTTTTCTTTTTCTTTTAATAGGTGTGCGTAATAATTACTTGTTTGAACAGGGTCTTTATATATTGTTTCTCCATATAGGTCTTTTGGTACTAGTCCATTTAATTCAATTCCTATTCCAAATACTCCTATTTTAATTTTCCCTTTTTTAAATATTTTGTATGCTTGAAAAGAATCTTTTAATATAGTGTTTGTAAAATCATAATTTGCAATGAGGAAAGGAAACTTTGCATGTGGCAATTGTTTTTTTAAGCCTGCTAAGCCATTGTCAAAATCATGATTACCAAGAGTTGCTGCATCATATTTCATTTCACTCATTACCTTGAATTCTAATTCTCCACCATAAAAATTAAAGTATGGAGTTCCTTGAAATATGTCACCCGCATCTAATAGTAGCACATGTTCTTCTTGTTTTCTTATTTTTTTAATGATACTTGCCCTTTCTGCAATTCCTCCCAAACCTTTGTTTCTTCCGCTTTTAAAAGGATGAATATGACTGTGCATATCATTAGTGTGTAATATAGATATCTTTATATCATTGTTTTTAGCAAAATTTATTACTGGAATCAATGATAATCCTAATATTCCTAATGTACTTTTTTTAATAAATTTTCGTCTATTCTTCTTCATTAATAATCTGGATTCTGCTATCTAATTTCATATTTATAGTATCTGTTCTTTCGCAGTAGTCTATAATGGCATCTCTTACCTTGACACCAATTTTTATTTGTTGTTTGTTTTGTAAGAATTTCATTTTATCTCCACCATTAGCTAGGTAGTCAGAAGTTAATACTTTTATTTTTTCTCCTTTACTAAAATCTATATTTTTGTTATGTGATAGAACTTCTTTCTTTTCATTAATCTTGATTTCAATTCCCGAAAAAGGAATATCACCATTTCTAATAGCAATATAATCTAATAGAGAGGTAAAATCGTTTTCATCTAATTCAACTATCACTAATTCATTTTCAAAAGGCATCAGCTCAAATATTTTTCCGCGAGTGATAGGCCCTTGATCTATAATTGTCCTCAGGCCTCCGTTATTCATTATGCAGATATCTGCACTGGCATATTCTAGCGATAAGTCAGTTACAAATCTCGCTAATAGATTGTTTCCTTTTTGTTTTGTTAAGTCTTTTTTATTATATGAAAGTACTTCATTCATTTGTGATTCAATTGCTTGTTTGTATGGTGCGATAATTGATGAGATAGCACTGTCTTTTTCTGCTGATATGCCAATTATTTTGTGTTCAGATGAATCTAGATGGTAATTTGGGGAGCATCCTAAAAGAACAATACTTATTATATATATTATATACGTTCTTAATTTCATAGGACTACAATATTAAGAAATAAAATTATTGTATGTATTATTGCAGTATGTATTCTTTTGAAACAAATGTTCGGGTAAGATATGCTGAGACTGATCAGATGAGTTATGTTTATTATGGTGTGTATGCTCAGTATTATGAGATTGGTCGCGTAGAGTTATTACGCTCATTAAATATTTCATATAAAGAATTAGAAGAAATGGGTTTTGCTCTGCCTGTTGTTAATTGGAATATTAACTATAAGAAGCCAGCCTATTATGACGACTTAATTACTATTAAGACTACAATAAAAAATCTTCCTTCTACAAGGATTACTTTCTATTATGAGTTATTTAATGAGCGCAAAGAATTATTAAATACAGGAGAGGTAAGCTTAGTATTTATTGATATAAAAACAGGCAAACCTTGTGTAGCCCCTAATGTGGTGTTAGATAGACTTCGTGATAAATTATAAGTGATTTTATCATATGATAATGGTGTTCTTTTGTATAATAAAAAATAAAAAACATGTTTGATATACTTTTTGCCAAGACTTTTTTTTTAGTTGGAATGATGTTGATCATTACAACAGTCACTACTAGAATTAATAAAGAATATGAAACAACTATAGAAGCGGTATTGACATTTCTTGGTGGTTTTTTGTTTCTTTTTGCAGTGACTTTTTTTGCTGAGATTTATCCTTTAAATTTATTTTTAGTTGGTTGCTTTGCAGGTGTTGTAGGGTGGAGTTTAGGTCCTACTATTACTCATTTTGGAAGAAGGTTTAAGTTAAAGAGGTTTTTAAAATCTAGGAATATAGAAGTCAAGGAAGATCCAAAAGATAAGAATGCTGTGCTTTATTTTAGAAACAGTTCAAATGGAGAGCAAGAGATTATTCATGAAGAAGAAGTGGTGAAGTTACTTGCAGAGTTTGAGTTAGAGATAGAAAAAGGGGGAGATCCTTATAATAAGAAATGGCAAGACACAGTATTTCAAGCTATGTTAGGAACTACTCTTGCTGTATTTGCAACGGCTACTTTAGTGTTCACTTCTAGTATTGATTTTAGTTTCTTAGGAATGTTTTTATTTATTGCTTTATTACTGCTTATAATAATCACACTATTAAATATGTTTATTTTTAAATCAGATAGAGTGTCATTAATAAAAGCGTATTTTGGTGTTTTAATCTTTACTGGTTATCTAATCTTTGATTTTAATAGACTTGAGTCTTTAATGGCTGAAGGAGATACGTCATGGTCAGCAGCAATAGATATTGCTGTTAACTTATATCTTGATATTATTAATTTATTCTTAGATTTACTTGAGATACTTGCAGAATAGGTGCATATTTTTTTACTTTCCTCATATCTAATAGCATAATTTTTTTAGGACTACATCTATCATGTTAGAAATAGTCTTTTTGTAATTTTCACTATATTTTTTTGTTACTCTATTTCCTAACACAGCACATATTGTTATTGTACTATGACCCAAGTTCTGCCCTAAATAATAAAGGGCAGATGCTTCCATTTCAAAATTGGTAATTAGATTCTTATTATAATGAAAGCTTTGCATTTTTTCATGTAGATGTTTAATGGATGGGTTAAGTCTTAGGGATCTTCCTTGTGGGCCATAAAAACCTGATGCAGTTGCTGTTATTCCACTAGCAAGCTCTTCAAACATATTTAATAAGTTTGCTGATGCCTTAACGCAATAAGGTCTTGCTAATTCATCTGGCCACTCTGCATGTGTAATATATGCTTTTACTAATTCTTCTTCCATATGTTCTTTGTGCTTATAGAAATGAGCTAGGCCGTCAAAACCTAATGCGTATTTTGAAACTAGGAAGCTGTTAATTTCAATGTGTTTTTGTAAGGCTCCTGTTGTTCCTAGACGAATAAGTTTCAGGCTTTTTTTCTTTTTATTAATTGTTCTATTCTCAAAATTAATATTCACAAGCGCATCAAGTTCATTGACTACAATATCAATATTGTCTGTACCTATTCCTGTTGATATTACTGAGATTTCTTTACCTTTTAGGTTGCCTGTATGAGTTGTGAATTCTCGATGATTTATTTTATGTGTAATATTGTCGAATTTATCTGATATGATCTTTACTCTGTCAGGATCTCCTACTAATAGAATAGTGTCAGCAATTTCTTCTTTAGTAAGATTTAAATGATATATTCTTTTTTCTGGAGTAATTATTAGTTCAGTACTATCTACTATATTCATATAAATATGTAATTTTGCATAATCAAAAATAGTAAATATTATGTCAATTTCAACAGGTAAGATTTTAGTTCCAATTGGATTCTCTCCTCAGTCAATGATTGCTTTAGGTCAGGCATGTAATCTGGCACAGATTAAGAAGGCTGAAATAGTATTGTTATCCGTTATTGAAGAACAAAGCATGATGCAGTCTTTATTCATGGATAATACAACTCATGATTTGCAAAAGAAAGTTAATGCACAACTTTTAAAGGTTGCTCAGGAATATGCGCAAAAGTATAATATTAATATTGATGCAATGGTTGCTAAGGGAAAAGTATATAATCAAATTAATGAAGTATCAGAAATGATAGATGCTGATTTAATTGTTATGGGTACAGATGGTCAAGCACAGGGAGGACTAAAGAAGTTTATTGGGTCTAATGCAGAGCGTGTTGTTAGATTATCTCGTACTCCAGTTATTACAATTAAAGGGAAAGAACATAGAAAAGGATGTGAAAATATTATACTTCCATTAGATACAGAAAAGCAAACTAAGGAGAAAGTTACTTATGCTATAGAATATGCTCGTTATTGGAATGCTACGGTTCGTTTAATTTCTGTTGCTTTAAAGAAAGATCAAGAGGTTAAACAGAAACTTATGCAAAATATTAATCAGGTTCAGAAGTTTATTATAGATGCGGGAGTTAATTGTACTTCAGAATTAATGGAAGCAGATAAGAAAATTAATCTAGGCGATTCCGTGCTTGATTACGCAAATCAATTTGATGCAGATTTAATTATTATTATGACTAAGAAGGAAGAGTTGACACTTTCTGAGAATATTAGTGTAACAGCACGATATATTATTAATAAATCTATAATTCCTGTATTAAGTATTCGTCCTGTAGAGCCAAATTATATTACAGGACCAACTACTGCATTCTAGATTTATGTCTTTATCTAATGAATTAAAAAGATTATGTATTTTACATAATATTTCTATTGCTGTTATGGAAAGTTGTACTGGTGGAAATATTGCTTCAGAAATCACCTCAGTTCCAGGTAGTTCTTCATATTTTAAAGGAGGTATTGTCGCTTATCAAAATGAAGCTAAGATTAATGTTCTAGGCTTATCAGAAGAATTAGTTTCTGATTATAGTGAAGTGAGTTCGCATTCTGTTAAAGAAATGGCTGTTAATGTTTTGAATATGTTTAATGTTGATTTTTCTATAGCTACTAGTGGTTATGCTGGTCCTGAAGGCGGTACAGATTTAAATCCAGTTGGCACTGTTTTTGTAGCTGTAGCTTATAAAGATGGAGTAATGGCGGATCGTTTTTCTTTCTCGGGAAATAGGAAAAGTATTACAGGTCAGGCGGTTCAATCAGCTTTTGAATTGCTTTTATCAGAGATAAAAAAAATCAAATAAACTATATTTATATTGGTATAGATTGTATATTTGCAGTCCAAAATTAAAGGCTTATGTCAAGAGTTTGTCAAATAACGGGGAAGAAAGTTATGGTGGGAAATAATGTTTCTCATGCTAATAACAAGACTAAAAGAAAATTTTACCCTAATCTGCATACAAAGAAATTTTTTGTACCTGAGACTGGAGAGACGGTTATCTTAAAAGTGTCTGCTAATGCATTAAGAACTATTAATAAGAAAGGTATTGCAGCAGTGCTATCTAAAGCTAAAGCAAACGGAAATATCTTGGTGTAAGAATTCTTTTGCTTATCAGAAAGTGTTATATTTGATATTTAATTAAAAATATTTTTAAAAGATGAAACATACATTTCAAATATATTTTATTTTTCTTTTCTGTCTTTGTGTCTTTTTATCTTCTTGTAAAAAAGATATTGAGGGGTGTACGGATAATACTGCAATGAACTATGATGTAGAGGCAAATTTAGATAATGGGAGTTGCATTTATTTTTATGATATTGCACAAGGATTGTGGGATATTTCTCCTGACTGTGAAGAATATACGATACCAATTATAGGAACTACAATTTCTTTAAATGATCAGCTTCCTGAGTCTATTGATGTTCAAGGAGGAGGAAATAACATGTTATATATTGATATTAATGGTACTCAAGTGAATGGTAGTATTGATAGTCAAGGAAATTTAACAGTTCCTTCTCAAACTATTCAAATTGACATGGGATTTGGTCCTATGGATATTGATGTGGAGGGCTCTGGGGTTATAGAATCTGATATATCAGGAAATCTTGATCTTACTTATGCTTTTGAGATTGAAGCTATTCCTGGATTTCCGATTGAGGAGTCATTAGATTGTGCAATATCCTTATCTAAATAAATTTTATTAATATAGTTAAGATGAAAGGGCTATGTACTTTTTTAGTTTTTTTATTAACCATTAACTTAGTTTTTTCTCAAGAATTTACTCGGGAAGATAGTTTGCGAGGTAATTTAACATCTTTAAGAGGATGTTATGATGTTACCTTTTATGATTTATTTGTTATGATAGATGATCAAGAGTTGTCTATTGAGAATTCATATAACATTATTCATTTTACAGCAATTTCTGATTTTATTAAGATCCAGATTGATTTATTTTATAACATGGAAGTTCAAAAAATAGAATTTGAAGGACAAGAGCTTGATTATAGTAGGGAGTATAATGCTGTATATGTCATGTTTCCTAGGATAATAAAAGAAAAAGAAAAAGGAGCTATCAAGGTGTATTATGGGGGTTATCCGGTAGAGGCAGTTAACCCTCCTTGGGATGGAGGTTTTTCCTGGGCAAATGATAGTAATGGTAATCCATGGATTGCTGTTTCTTGCCAAGGTTTAGGGGCTAGCTCTTGGTGGCCATGTAAGGATCATCAATCTGATGAGCCTGATAGTATGAGGATTACTTGTATAGCGCGTTATCCTTGGAAAATTATATCTAATGGTAATTTACGTAATGATACTTCAGAATGGAATCAGTATCTTAATTCTTGGGTCAATAAAACAGAATGGTTTGTTTCGTATCCGATTAATAATTATAATGTCACTCTTTGTATAGGAGATTATGTGCATTTTTCTGACAAATATATTTCTGGTAATGACACTATGGATATGGATTATTATGTGTTGCATGATAATTTAGAAAAAGCACAGGAGCATTTTAGGCAGGTAAAGCCTATGATGGAATGTTTTGAGAAGTATTTTGGGGATTATCCTTTTTTAGATGATGGGTATGCTCTTGTAGAGACTCCTTATTTAGGAATGGAGCATCAATCTGCTATTGCATATGGAAATAATTTTCTTTCAGGTTATAATGGAAATAGATCTTTTATTAATGATTTAGATTTTGATTATATCATTGTGCATGAAACAGGGCATGAGTGGTGGGGTAATAGTATAACTACTAATGATATTGCAGACATGTGGGTTCATGAAGGTTTTTGCACTTATTCAGAGGCTCTTTATGTAGAATGTATGTATGATTATGAAACCATGTTAGCATATGTTAATAGTCAAAAAAAAAGAGTTCGTAATGATAAGAAAGTTTTAGGATCATATCATGTTAATAACCAGGGTAGTAGTGATATGTACTTTAAGGGTTCATTAATGTTAAATACTTTAAGAAGTTGGATTAATAATGATGGATTATGGTTTGAAATGATTAAAGATATGACTGTTACGTTTAAACATCAAACAGTAGATGGTCAACAAATTATTGACTATATAAGCAATAAATTAGATAAAGATTTAGATGTTTTCTTTCGTCAATATTTAGAACATTCTAATATTCCGGAATTGCAATATAAAATACAAAAAGAGGGAAAGAATTACACTTTATTATTTAGATGGGAAGCTATACCTGGATTTAATATGCCTGTATTGATAAATACAGGTAGTAATGATTTTTGGATACATCCTAATAATATTTGGCAAGAATTAGATTTAGGAGCTTTTGATAAATATAATTTTGAAGTTCGAGATGATCTTTTTTTTATTAATGTGAAAAAGTTATAATATTTTTTATTTCTAGATAATTTAATTAAATTTGCCGCATAATTAAATTTATAAAAGGATGGCAAAGAAAGGAAATAGAATTCAAGTTATTTTAGAATGTACTGAGCATAAGAAAACTGGTTTGCCAGGAACATCTCGTTACATTACAACAAAGAATAAGAAGAATACTCCAGATAGAATTGAATTAAAGAAATATAATCCTATTATGAAGAAAATGACTGTTCATAAAGAAATAAAATAGAAAGATATGGCTAAGAAAACAGTAGCATCGTTACAAAAGAAAGGAGCAAAAGCTTTTACTAAGGCAATAAAGATGATTAAGACAGATACAGGTAGTTATTCATTTAAGAGTGAGATAGTGCCGAAAGATAAGGTTAAAGATTTTTTTGCAAAAAAATAGTATATATTATTATATAATTTAAAAGGCTTCTTTCGATTTTTGGAAGAAGCTTTTTTTTTAAAACATATTAGTTATGGGAATATTTGATAAGATAAAAGACCTATTTAAGAAAAAAGAAGATGTTTTAGAGAAGAAAGAAGATGCTGTAGACAAAAAAGAATTAGATGAGATAGAGTCTGCTCCAGAGCCTGAGCCAGAACCAGAGCCAGAACCAGAGCCAGAGCCAGAACCAGAGCCAGAGCCAGAACCAGAACCAGAGCCAGAGCTTGAGCCTGAGCCTGAGCCTGAGCCAGAACCAGAGCCAGAGCCTGAGCCAGAGCCAGAACCAGAGCCA
>CAJWCP010000016.1 GCA_913031595.1 uncultured Flavobacteriales bacterium
GTTGGGATTGTGATGGTCAGGGTAGTTGTTATGATCCTGGGACAGGAAATGGTCAGTATAGTAGTTTATCTTCTTGTCAGAGTAATTGTATAGTACCTAGTTGGGATTGTGATGGTCAGGGTAGTTGTTATGATCCTGGGACAGGAAATGGTCAATATAGTAGTTTATCTTCTTGCCAGAGTAATTGTATAGTACCTAGTTGGGATTGTGATGGAGGGACTTGCTTTGATCCAGGTAATGGGCAAGGGATTTATAGTACACTTCAAGACTGTGAGTATAACTGTACAAATGTTTTAATTGAAGATTTTGGTTTAACTAACTTTAAGATTTATCCTAATCCTTCAGATAATTTATTTAATATAGAGTTTGTTAGCAATAGATTGCAAAACTTGAATATAAAAGTATTGAATGTTCTTGGGGAGGATGTATTTGTAGAATATTTAGATCAATTCTCAGGTAAATATGTTCAGCAAGTTAATTTATCTAATAAAGCAAAAGGTATTTATTTATTAGAGATAGAAACTAATCAGGGTCTTATTAATAAGAAACTTATACTTCAATAACTTTATTTATATCGTTTTTTCTTTAATAGTTAATTATCTTATATATTTGACCTATTAAACTTATTAATATGCAGATAAGGTCAAATTCAGAATTGTTTTCTAATGCTTGGAAAGAACTTGATGGTCAATGGGGTATTACTATTGGATTCTTTTTAGTTGCTGCTATTTTGAGTGCTGTTGCTGGTCAGATATTATTAACATTCGTTATTGGAGGTGCACTTTCAGTAGGACAGTCTATTTTTTATTTAAATGTATCTAGAAGAAATAATCCTCAAATTGAGGATTTATTTAAAGGATTTAATTCTTTCGTGACCTCTTTCTTAGCTTTTTGGTTAATGGGTATTATTATTTTTGGTGGGATGTTATTATTGATTGTCCCTGGAATTTATTGGGCGTTCTGTTATGCTATGACATATTGGATTATTGCGGATAATCCAGATATTAAAGCTTTTGATGCTCTATCAAAAAGCAAAGAAATAATGAATGGTCATAAATGGAAGTTATTTCGATTTGGTTTAAGGGCTTTTTTTTGGATTATATTAGGATGTATTCCACTTGGATTAGGGCTTCTTATTGTTATGCCTTGGATTTCGGTTGCTACTGCAAAGTTTTATGAAGATATAAGTCAAGAATAGGAATAAATATTATGTGTTTTTCAATATGTAATAGATCCTTTATTCTTTTATTATCTATATTAATTTTATTTTCTTCTTGTGGAATTTCAAAAAAGGAGTATCATAATGATATTTCTTTTCTAAATAGTGAAAATGTTCAATTACAGGAAGAAGTTGATAAATTACAAGCTGTAATTGATAGTCTTTTATTATTAAAGATTCCTATACCTATTGATTCTCAGATTATAGAGAATCGAGTGGTTGATGAAAAGCAAAAACCTATTCATGTTTTAATAGATAGAGAAATAGCTCTTCAAAAGAAAGACTCTTTACTTCTTCTTGGTTGGAATTTCCAAGATAAATTCCCTTTTTTTTATAAAAAATCAAGAACAGGTTCAGCTCCTAAATCTTGTTCTTTTTCTCCAAATGGAGAGTTTGTTGCTGTTACTTTATTAAATCAAAATAAAACAGCTGTAGAGTTTTTTGAAACAGGTTCATTCAAGAAGAAAAAAACTCTTTATCCTTCTTGTAATGTAGAAAAAGATAATCAAGGATATGCAGAGGGATTATGGAGGAATAATAGTGAATTTTGGTTCACTCGTATGACGACAGGAGACTTCTTTGTCTGGTATAAAGAGATAGACTCTTTAGAGTATTTTGATAGTAAGGGAGTGTGGACAAAAATTATACAGTTTAGCCCTGATAAGGATTTAGTTGCTATGTCACATTGGGTTAGTAATTCTATAACTGTATTTGATATTAATACAAAGACTCTAATTAGAGAGATAAAAACAGGAAAAACCCCTAGAGGGATTGTGTGGTTCAGTGATTCTATTTTTGCTACTGCTTTATTTGGTACTGGAGATATAGAAGTTTATAATGTTAATAGTGGAGAGATAGTAGAAATAATCAAAGGTTTTGGTGGTAACGCTAGGGATTTGCAATATGATAGTAATAAAAAGATACTATACTATAGTAATATGGGACTAGCAAAAGTCTATAAATATGACTGGGAAAACAAAAAACATATCGGTGAGCTTAAGGTAGACTATAAGCCTAATACGATTAGATTATCTCCGGATAGGCGTTATTTATTTGTCTCTTGCAGAGGACCTAATAATCCAGAGGGATATACCAAGAGAAGCCCAAGAAATGGGGATATATTTATTATTGATACTAAAGAATGGAAGATTCTTACTAAATGGAGAGCTGGTAATCAACCTACAGGTCTTGATCTTTCTTCTTGTGGCAGGTTTTTAGCACAAACCGATTTTCAAGATCGCAATATTACTTTGTGGTTAATAGCTGTTAATTAATTTTATATATATTTGTTTAAATAACATAATAATAAAAAAATGAAAAAAATAAAAAACATATTATTTTTGTTTATCATAGGAATTGCATTCGTTTCATGTAGTAATAAATGTGTTGATTGTGGTGATTGTCCTGATGGTGCTGTACTTACAAATGATGATGGTGAGGTTGTTTCAAGTTTAGAATTATGTAAGGAAGATTTTGAAGATGCCACAGTAACTTATGATGAGGCTATCGATCTTTTGGAAGACCTTGGATGTGATTGCAAATAATATATGAAGAATATAGCAAAGTTCTTTCTTTTTTCTTTTTCTTTTTATCTTTTAGGTCATATTTTATGGATATTATCTGTAGTAGATGAGGGAGTTTTTTTTAATGCAGATATTGAATTTTTCCTTATAAGTACTCCTTTTGGTTTATTTGCAATATTTGGCTTAATCGCTAGTGTAAGGTTATATAATAAGAAAAAATAAATTTTTTCTAATAAGGGATGAAGAGAGTGTCAGTTATTGTCTTTTTACTATGTTTTTTGTCTTGTGAAAAAACAATAGACCTTAATGTTAACTCTCAAGGTAGTCAGTTAGTTATAGAGGGGTATATTCAGCAAGATTACCCAGCCTATGTTTTTCTTACTCAATCACAAGGTTATTTTGAACCAATAGATTCAAATACTTTAACTAATATTTCTGTAGATAACGCTAAGGTTTTTGTCGAAAGAGATGATGGAGTTATTCATCAACTTACATATATAGATCAGTTATTATTAGATTCCTTAGATTTATCGGATACCTTAGAATTACCTTTTCAAGCTTTATATATTGATTTGTCTTATCAAGATGATAATTTTAGTCAAGTAGGACGTAATTATAAATTATTAATAGAATGGAATGGAGATACTATTACAGCTAATACTTTTATACCACCGCAATGGCCCATAGATAGTGTATGGGTAGAACGGAAGGATAGTAGTGATTATAAATGTTATATATGGGCAAGAATAAATGATCCAGATACTATAGGAAATAATGCTTCAATTTATTATAAGAGAGACCTAGGATGGAAACCTATGGATCCTCTTTTTATACCTTGTGCGATTGCTTTTCGTTCAGATATAATAGTTAATGGTGAGAACTTTGAGGCTTTTTTTGCTCGATCAGGAAGAGCTGATGGGGAGGATGGGGTTTTTCTACCATTTTATGGAGATAGAGTTGAAGATGGTCAACTTATTAATAAAGATATTGTTTTACTGAGAATTTCTCATATTAATGATCCGACATATAAGTTCTGGAGAAGTGTAGAAAGAATGCAAGATTCTGGAGGTAATCCTTTTGCTGAACCTATGAATTTAGCTGGAAATATAAATGGTGCTCTTGGTGTTTGGGGAGGTTACGGGGTAAGTTATTACTATGTTCCTATTGTTCCAGACACTGTTATCTATGACACTTATAATGATGTTGAAGTATTTGAAATTTTCTAATATCTTATTTGATTATTATCTAATAAAAGTTTGAATATTTTTATTTTTGTTGAATGAAATTATTTTTCTTTTTTCTTTTCTTTTTTCTTCTGGACCTTTATTTTTATTTTGGAATAAGTCCAATACTAAGTGGCTTAAAAGGAGAGGCTTTTTATAAGATCTTATACTGGATTTCTTGTGTGTTTATTTATTTAGGAATTGTATACTTTGCTGTTAATGTTCATCAGGAGAGGCATTTTACAGTACATATTATTTTAAGTAGTTTATTTTTTATTTTTTTTATATCAAAATTGGTAGGATGCTTTCCACTTATTTTAGATGATATATTACGACTTTTTAGGTTTATTTCTAAACTATTCCAGGTAAATAATGAAACTTATGGTGTACAGCGATTAGAGTTTTTACGTAAATCTGCTTTATTAGTATCAGGAGTACTTTTCTCTACTCTATTAATAGGTATTAAATGGGGGAGATATAATTTTAAAAAGAATTATCAGGATATTGTGATTAATAATTGGTCTAAGTTATTAGATAATTATAAAATTATTCATATTTCAGATTTGCATTTAGGTAGTTTTAATAATGTGAAAGAACTTGAAATTGTAGTAGAGATGATAAATGAGGAAAATCCTGATTTGGTTGTCTTTACTGGAGATCTTGTAAATAATTATTATCATGAAGCCCTTCCTTATGTAGAAACATTAAAAAAGATTAAAGCAAAGGATGGAAAGTATTCTGTGCTGGGCAACCATGACTATTGTGATTATGTAATGCTTAAGAGAAGTTCAAAAGAATGGAAAGATAACTTTAATAATCTATTAAAGTTACAAAAGGAAATGGGTTTTGAATTGCTATTAAATGAGCCGCGTATTATTAAGAAAGGTAACTCTCACTTTAACCTTGTTGGAGTAGAAAATTGGGGTGCTGGTAATTTTAATAAAGATGGAGATTTAGATTTAGCCATGAATAATGTTGTTGATGATGTGCCAACTATATTATTATCTCATGACCCTTCTCATTGGACTGAGCAAGTGTTAGATAGTAAATATAAAATTGATCTTCAATTGTCAGGACATACGCATGGTATGCAGTTTGGTGTTGAGCTTCCAGGTATAAAGTGGAGTCCTGCTAAATATAGATATAAATATTGGGCAGGATTATATAGAAAAAAGGATAAGCAAATTTATGTTAATAGAGGTTTAGGTCATTTAGGTTATGCTGGAAGAGTAGGTATTATGCCTGATATTTCAATATTGAATATTAAATCAAAAAGCTAATTTGTATCAGCTATTTTCAAATATAGAGTTAGTAAGAAAACAATGGGATCAGCCAGAATCTTCAGTATTTGTAAAATTTGATTTCGTACAAGCTTTTTTTATTAATCACAATAATTTTAAACATTTATTTCTTTTAAAAGATAATACAAGATTGTACGCTCAAGTTTTTCAGTTTCGAGTTGATAATATTACACATTATTCTAGTAATAAATTAGTTTTTTTCTTCTTGAAGCTTTTAAGGTTAGACACTTTATATCTTTCTAATTCTTTTTTTACTAATTCTGCTTCTGTTTATTGTCAAGATAAGATCTGTTTGCCAGATTTATTATCTAGTATAGAAGATGAATATTTTATGACCTTGATTCCTGATTCTTTAATGGCTGTTGTTTCAGATGATCATAAAAATAATTATGAAAGGGTAGAGGTAGAAGAAGATATGTCTTTAGAGATTAATAGTAAATGGAAATATTTAGATGATTATTTAGAAAACTTAAGAACTAAATATAGAAAGAAGATAAAGAATATTTTAAAAATAAGTGATAGGCTTGTAATTAGACCTCTAGGTGTTAGTCAGCTTACCTCTTATAAGTCAGAGATTCAGCATCTTTTTAATCAAGTTGTTCAAGACTCTCGTTTTAGGGGTCCTGACTTTAATACCGATACATTGATTACCATGCTTGAGAAAGACTTTCTTAATGTATATGGTTATTTTTTAGATGATAAGTTGGAAGGGTTTGCTACTGAAATGCAACATGAAGATCTATTGTATTCTTATTATGTGGGTTTTAATAAGCGGCTTAATAAATCTTTTGCTATTTATGGTCGGATACTTGTAGAGACTATTAGAAATGCGATAAAATTTAAAAAGAAAAAAATAATATTTGGTAGAACAGCTAATGAGTTTAAGAGTAATTTTGGAGCTGTTCCTAACAAATCTTATATTTATATAAGAATAACAAATCAATTCTTACATAATCTACTATTACCTTTTCTTAGAAGAATTAAGATTCCTTTTTGGAAACAAAGAAAACCTTTTAAATTTGAGTAAATATTATTTTTTACTTTTACCCCAGTAATTTACATGAACTATTATATTAATTTAACCGGATGATATCTTCTATTTTTGTACTTTTTGTAGCTGTTTATATAATGGGAAAGTGCTCATCAAGTTTTGATTTAGCTGCTAATTATCTTACTAGAAATTTAGGAGAAGGTATCAAAGGACCTACAGTTAATGCTATTGCTTCTTCACTACCAGAACTACTGATTTCTTCCATGTTTTTATTTTATTTTAAGGATATAAATGGGTTTTCTGCTGGTTATGCTACAATTGTAGGTAGTTCAGCTTTTAATATTGCACTTATTCCTGTTATTGCTTTCTTATTTGTATATTTTAAACAAGGAAAAGATAAAGTGTTTGAGATTAATAAGTCTATTGTTAAACAAGATACATTTTTCTTATTAGGTGCTATTTTGATTCTTTCCTTAGGATTTGTAATAGGTGTAACTTATTATTTAGCTCTCTTATTAGTAGGTTTTTACTGTATTTATATGATATATGTGATTAAAACAAGATCTAGTAACAAGAAAGATGAAAGTTTTTTTAGTAATTTGATTGAAGAAGATAAGTTAGAAGAGATAGAGGGAGTGTATGTTGAAAAGGGATCTTTGCTATCTTCTTTAGTAAATATTAAGTTATTTAGATTGCTCTTTAGAGGAAGAGTGAACACCTTTACATCTTATACTGTTATTATACTTTCTATATTTATTATTGGAGCTAGTTGTTATTTCTTGGTTCTTGCTACGGAGAATATCTCTCATATTCTAGGAATTAACTTATTCTTTGGGGCTTTTATTATTGCTGCTATTGCCTCTAGTATTCCTGATACTATATTATCTGTTCAAGATGCTAAAAATGATAAGTTTGTGGATTCATTTTCAAATGCCTATGGTTCAAATGTATTTGATATTTGTATAGGAATAGGACTTCCAGTACTTATCTATTCACTTATTTATGGGCCTATTAGTATGAATATGCCTATAGATAGAATGGGTTGGATTGGTGATGAAATACTATCTGGTAATCTTTTTATGTGGTCACTACTTATGCTTTTTGTATTTACATCTTTAATATCTCTTATATATTATAGAGGAAATATTAAACTTAATAAAGCCTTACTTATTCTTTCTCTCTATCTTTTATTTGTGATAGGACTGATTATTTATTAAATCTTTCTTCTAGAATTTTAAAGCGAAAGTCAAATATACTTTCTACTTTTCTTTTTATAAATAAAAAATTAGCAATTTTTCCAATAATACCAAAAGGAGGAGCGTAGGTTATAATATCTTTCATAAGAATACCATCTTTGGTTGGTTCAAATATATGTTGATGATGCCATAGTTTATATGGGCCTATTACTTGATTGTCTATAAAAAAAGCATGTTTCTTTACTTGAGTTATCTCTGTTACCCAAGTCATAGGTATATTTAAAACAGGAGCTACTTTATATGAGATAATCATTCCTGGATACATTTTTTCATCCTTATTGTCAGAGGTGATTTTAAAGAGCATTGATTTAGGCGTTATTGCTTGTAGATTTTTAGGTGATGACATAAACTCCCATAATGTATCTATATCAGTCTTAATTAATTGAGTTCTTTTTATCTGTGTATAGGCCATAATTTTTATCTATTTAATGCGTGTAAATATATATCAATTGTAGTTGTAAAAATATCATGTTTTTTTTTAAATTAGCAGGGTATTTTACGACACGACAAATTTACAACTTAAAACAAGCATTATGAAAAAGCTTTCAATAATATGAGAATTATTATTGTAGCTTTATGTATCAGTATTTCTATTAATGCTCAGAATTTTACTATAAACCCTTATCTTCAGAATGCTGAGCCTACTAGTATTACTATCATGTGGGAGTTTAGTAGTTGGTATTTTTCATTTGTTGAATGGGGGCTAACCCCTTCATTAGGTAATACTACTTCCACAACATTTGAATATACTAATTCTCCTGCTTGTGTTTTGACTGCTAAATTGACTGGATTACAGCCAAACACAAAATATTATTATAAGGTTATTTCAGGTAGTACGTCTTCACCAATTTTTGATTTTTATACTCCTGCAAATAGTGTAGATGAGCAGTCTATTAATATTGTAGCAATGAGTGATATGCAAAAAGATGGTAATAATCCAACTAAATTCTCTGAAATAGTTAATGATGGTATTATCAATTATATTACTACTAATTATGGTGGTAATACTAATGAGAATTTAGATATGATACTTATTCCAGGAGATCTAGTAAATACTGGAACTGTTTATAGCCAATGGAAGGATGAATTCTTTGCTCAATCAGAACCGTTATTCTCAGGTGTCCCTTTTTATCCTGTTTTAGGTAATCATGAAGTAAATGCAAATTTATATTTTCAGTATTTTGATCTTCCTCTTAATGGCACGCCTGGTTATGAGGAGCATTGGTGGTATAAAGATAATTCTAATGTTAGATTAATAGGTCTTAATTCAAATTCTCCATTTCGAATTCAAGAGCAATTAGATTGGTTGGAAGGAGTTCTTAGTGCTACTGCATCTGATAATAGTATTGATTTTGTTTTTGTGGAATTACATCATCCACATAAGTCAGAACAATGGACGCCTGGAAATACAGGCTTTACAGGTGATGTAATATCATTACTAGAGGATTTTTCAACAACTACGGGAAAACCTACAGTACATTTTTATGGACATACTCATGGATATTCTAGAGGTCAATCAAAAGAACATACTCATTTAATGGTAAATGTAGCTACTTCTGGGGGATATATTGATTATTGGGGAGCATGGCCACAACAAGATTATGAAGAGTATACTGTTAGTCAAGATGAGTGGGGGTATGTCTTTCTTGAAGTAGAAGCTGGTAATGATCCAAAATTTACTTTAAAGAGGTTAAGTGTGGGGGATGATTTTGTGAGTAAGACAAATAGTCTAGAGGATAGTGTAGTAATACGCTTAAATAATACTCCTCCCAATACTCCAGCAGCATTATTTCCTACATCATCAGATACTGTTAATCCAGATTGTCTTGTTTTACTTGCAGATGAATTTATAGATGTAGATGGAGATTTACATGGAGCTACACAGTGGCAAATAAGTAATGATTGTAATGATTTCACTTCTCCAATTTTAGATAATTGGAAGCAGTATGAAAACTGGTATTTTGATGTTAATACACAAGCAAATGATAATTTATCTGATGAATTAGTTACTTTGCTAGATCCTATATCAGAATATTGTTGGAGAGTTAGATATAGAGATAGAAGCCTGGAATGGTCGGCGTGGTCAACACCTATACCTTTTAGGACTGATAGTAGTAGATTAACAGATAACCTCTTGGAGAATATCGGTGCAGAGGATAGTATAAACTTCTGGAATATAGAGAGTGGTGTATTAGAGTCTCTTTCTAGTATGCAATGTAATGGTATTTCTCCTTATTCTGGTAATAAATATTTCTCTGTTGGAGGATTATGTGTAGAATCAGCATTTGGATCTGCATCTCAGGTGGTAGATGTTACTAGTTATAACAATGATATTGATAATGGTACTTCAGAAGTAGTATTTGGTGCTTACATGTCAGATTATTCGAATTCTGATATACCTTCTTTAGCACTTGAATTTTTAGATATAAATAATAATTTAATTGTAGGTAGTGATACAATTTCCTCACCTCAATCAGGATGGCATATTGTTAGTGAAAATTGGTTAATTCCAGCAGGAACTCGTTATATACGTTATATTATGATGGGTGAGAGAGTGTCTGGAGTAGATAATGATAGTTATTTTGATGATTGTTTTTTACAACTAAACTTAAATGCAGACTCATGTAGTTATTATATACCAGATGGTAATACAGAGATTATATATACTCCTACATTGTTAAATATTAAAATGTATCCAAATCCTCTTTCTAATATATCAATATTAAATATTCCTTATACTCAGTCAGATCATTTACGAATTAATATAGTAAATATGGCAGGAAAAGTAATTAAGGAATATAATCATGTTCATCCTCCTAGTTTTATATTAGAGAAAGGAAATCTTTCAGATGGGGTGTATTTTGCACAAGTATATGATTATAAGAACCTGATAGGTTTACTTAAATTTAATGTGATTACTATAGAATAATAAGCAATCTTCTTATTATCAATCTTTTTACTCTATTACTTCTTCTAAAGTATGATAATTATATTTAAAGCCTGTATTTATTAATTTATCGACTACTAATTTTAACTTAACATTAAGTATAGCTTCTCTTTCTCCCAAAACTAATTTTAACAAGAAGTTAGGTATTGTTATTATTACAGCGAAAGGACATGCTTGCTTTTTGATTATATTAATTAATTCATATTGAGATACTGAATTTTCAGTAGCTAGATTATAAGATCCTTCATATTTTTCTTCTTGAATAGCTTCTTGAATGAATCTAGCAGCATCTTTTAGATGTATCCAGTTAATAATATTTTTTTTAGATCCTATTATTGGAGCTACGCCAAGTTTTGTGCTTAATAGATTATATTTTATCAGAGGAAATTTTTTACTTAAAAGTAGTGAAATTCTCATTTTTACTACACGACTTTCTAGTTTTTTAAATGCATTAGCTGCATTTTCCCAATCTTTTGCCATTTGAGCTACCCAATCAGTTCCAATATTAGAATTTTCATTCTTTTCTCCTTTTGCCTTTAATCCATAAATACCCATTGCAGATGCAGAGATGAATGTTTTTGGTTTTATATTGAGCTCTCTACATTTGTTAAAAAGTAGTTCAGCTCCTTTAATTCTGCTTTCATACATTTTATTTTTATTCTTCGTCGTCCATCTTTTAAGAATAGAGTATCCAGCTAAGTGAATAATATGCTTACAGTTTTTTAATGCCTTAGGATCTAATAACTTTTTGCTTATATCCCAATAAAAAATAGATTTATTATTGACTTTTTTTTTCTGAGTTGTAAGTGTTCTTACTTCATAATTACTAGATAGTATTTTAATAGCTTCTTTTGCTAGCATTCCATTATTACCTGTAATTAAAATAATTTCTTTCACTTATATATTTCTTATTAATTTCATTTTATAATGCATGATACCTGCTTCTTCAAATATGTTACCTTCTTTTTGGAAGCCTATTTTTTCATAAAATGGAATTACTTGTTCTTGTGCATGCATGTAGATTAGGCCATTATAATCTTTTAGGTCATTAAGAATTGCTTTTACAATTTTATTGCCATAATTTTTCCCCCTTTCTTCTTTAAGTACAGCAAAACGTTCTAATTTATATCCTTTTTTTGTTTCTCTATGCCTGGCAGTAGCTACAGCTTTATTATTTACAATGATTAAGAAGTGGGTAGATTCCTCTTCAAACTCATATTCTATATCAGGAGGACATTCTTGTTCTATCACAAAAACTTCATGTCGAATAGCAAATGCTTTTTTCACCAATTCTTGATTATTGAATGTAAATTTTCTTATCTCAATCATTTTATGTATTTAATGATGTAAAAATATGTATTTTTGTAGTAAATAAATTTATAAAATAAAACTAATGAGAAAAATATTTTTTACAGCCTTTTTATCTTTCCTTACCATTTTTACAATAGCTAACAATCCTCATGTTTCTCGTGTAAATGTGAATGTTGAGACTTCAACAGTGAAGTGGAAAGGATCTAAGATTACTAAATCTCATGATGGAATAGTGAGTATTGCAAAAGGAGTATTGTTGATTAATCATGGCACTTTAGTAGGAGGAGAGATGGCAATTGATATGAATTCAATAACATGTACTGACATTGAATCGGAAAAGAAAAGAGGATATTTCGAACAACACTTAAAGAATGAAGACTTTTTTGATGTTGAAAAGTTCCCTTATGCAAATATTAAAATTACTTCTGCAACCAAGAAAGAAGAAGGTCAATATTCTATTACTGCTGATTTAACGATAAAAGGTATTACTCACCCAATTACATTTACTTCAGAAGTTAAAATTAATGGAGAAGAGTTTCTAGGAACTGCAAGTTTTAAGATAGATCGTACTAAATGGGGAGTTAAGTATGGGTCAGGTAGTTTCTTTAAAGATTTAGGTGATAAAATGATTTTAGACGATATTGATTTTGATATTATCTTAAAATCTTAGAAAAACTGTTTCTTTATTTCATTAGCTAGTTCTCTAGCAGCCTGTATATTATTTCTAAACCAAAGCTCTGGTTCAATTAATTCTAATTCAGAAAGTGATGGTTGATTGTTATTATCATAGACAATATCTACTCTTGCATAGATAGGAGAGAATGGACTCTCTTTTATAGCTTTCTCTGCAAAAAGGATTTCTATTTCATTCGCGATATATTCCTCTACTCTTCCTCCATGATCATCCTGTACGCGAAAATCACCATTTTTTGCAATTTTCTTAACGGCATGAGTATATTTTCCTCCAATTAGTACTAAAGATATTTCTCCTTGTTTTATGATATTTTTTAGAAATTGTTGGAAAATCATGGATTCTTCTTTTACAATATTTTGAAACACCTCTTCATATTCTGTGATATTATTCTGATTGACTCTGTATGTATGTCGAGCTGCTCCAGAAATAGTTGGTTTTATAACAGCCTCTTTCCACTGTGTTTCTATAAATAATTGTCTTAATGTTTTTGTGTCACCTTTTTTAATAAATATACTAGGAGCTATATTTACACCTTTTCTTTCTAATTCTTCTAGATAATATTTGTCAATATTCCAATTAATTATATCTATAGAATTAATAAATTTTGTTTTGTGTTTTGTTTTCTCTATCCAAGAAAAGAATTCTTCAAATCTTTCGAAGTAATCCCATGTTGTACGAAAAATGGCGTATTGAGTTTTTTCCCATTGAAAGTCTTTGTCTGCCCAATCTTTCCTGCAGACTTTAAGTCCTTTTTTCTCTAGTTCTTCTTGTAATAAACAATCCTCATCAAGTACTTGTTGTACATACCAGTCGATTTTTGGAGGATTGATATATCTATGATCAGTTAAGATAGTAATGTCAAACATGATCTTGTATTATTCAATAATAATTTCTTTAATCAGTTTTCCCTCTTTTGTTGTTTTTAATATTATGTTATTTTCTTTTGTATTTTTTCTTCCTAATATATCAATCTCTTGTATTAATTCTTCTTTATTTTCTTGTTCAATGATTGATGTAGTGTTAATAGGTTTGAGTTGAACATCTAAGGTAGTTGTATTATTATTGAGTATTGTAGAGTTGATAGTTTTACTGTGATACCCATTTTTTGAGAAAGTCAGGTTATAATTACCTTGATATAGATATCTGTGATAATTTCCAATAGGTAAACTAGAATAAACATGTGAACTATCAGTATCATGATTAATGATCTCAACTTTTGCTTTTATTGGAAATCCTGTTATACTATCAGTTATTATACCTCGAATACCATGTAGAGATTGTTCTATATAATTAATAAATGATGGGTAATTAGCATCCCATAATGAAGGAAGATCATTTGGATTTGGGGTTTTATCATCAGATAGTTCTAATGTTAGTTCTCTACAATGTTTAAAGTAATTCATATAATCTTGCCTGCCTCCATCTACTTCATACCAATCATGTCCATTTGTTATACCATCATTTAAATAATTAAAATACCCATTACCACTATTTGCTTGACAAGAATCTGCATATTCGTTTGATACATATTGCCACCAATTATCATCTGCTGTTATATTACTCCATGTATCCCATGGGTAATTACATACTTCAACACCTCCATGCATGTTAGCTGAGATTGTAAAATCTATTGTATCTGCAAGTCCCATAAAGAGGAGTGTTTCATCTTGCCATTGGTTGCCATCAGGATGAGGACCATCTTCAGGATCAGGGTAATTCCTGTTTAGGTCTACCCAATTAGCATTATATCTTGTAGCACTCCATACATTCTGATTTCCTCCTGCATATGCTCCGTCTGGGTTAGCAAGAGGATTAATCCATATATCTATTTCATTCACTAAGTTTGTTAAATGATTATTATTTCCATAACTATTTAGAAGTTTATCAATTAATCTTAATGTTAATACGTATCCTGCTAATTCATCTCCATGCATAGATGATGTATATAAGAAAGAAGGTTCATTTTCTTTTTGTCCTACATTATCTGATATCTGTACAATTAATATTTCTCTTCCTGAGTTGAGTGTTCCTAGAGAATGAAGTTTACAGATATTAGGAAATGAGTCTGCAAATGCTTCCATCATTTGTACATATTCCATATAAGTTGGATAATAATTCCAATTATTTTTAGCATGATTATCAAAGTTTAAAATTTCTTTTTTAATGATTGTGTATTCAATATTTTGTTTAAGAAATTCTGTAAACTCTTTTTTATTCGCATACGCATATGCAGTATGAGCATTTGTTTTGTGGTCGATAGATATAATTTTTGACAATTCATTTAGTTGTTGTTTGTTTTTATATTTAAATGAAAAGTTAACTTCTCCTTTTTTAGAGAATATTTCGTTAATATCTTGTGATAAAGATAGGTAAGGGATTAATAGTATGAATAGTATTATTTTTCTCATTATTTTTTTTCTATTTTCAGTATTACATATTTCTTCTATATTGTCCTCCAACTTCAAAAAGAGCATTAGTTATCACACCTAGAGAACATGTTTTAGAAGCTTCCATTAAGATTTCAAATATATTTTTGTTTTGTATGGCATTTTCTTGTAATTGCTTCATCATATTTTCAGATTCTTTATGATTACCTTTATGAAGTTCCTTAAGCATTGCTATTTGATATTTTTTTTCTTTTTCAGTAGCACGAATTACTTCTTCAGGAATGATTGTAGGTGAACCTTTTTTATTTAAAAAAGTATTTACTCCAATAATAGCATATTCTCCAGTATGTTTTAATGTTTCATAATGTAAGCTTTCTTGTTGTATTTTACTTCTTTGATACATAGTTTCCATAGCACCTAATACACCTCCTCTTTCTGTGATTCGATCAAATTCTTGCAATACAGCTTCTTCTACCAAATCTGTTAATTCTTCAATGATAAATGCTCCTTGAGTTGGGTTTTCATTTTTTGCTAGTCCTAATTCTTTGTTAATGATTAGTTGAATAGCCATTGCTCTTCTTACAGAGTCTTCAGTTGGGGTTGTAATTGCTTCATCATATGCATTTGTATGTAAGGAATTACAATTGTCGTAAATAGCATACAGTGCTTGTAAGGTTGTTCTAATGTCATTAAAGTCTATTTCTTGAGCATGTAATGACCTCCCAGAAGTTTGTATATGATATTTTAACATCTGGGCCCTTTTATTAGCACCATATTTATGTTTCATTGCTTTTGCCCAAAGTCTTCTAGCTACACGACCAATTACGGCATACTCTGGATCTACACCATTACTAAAGAAGAAGGAGAGGTTAGGTCCAAAGTCATCAATATTCATTCCTCTACTTAGATAGTATTCCACATAAGTAAATCCATTAGCTAATGTGAAGGCTAATTGTGATATTGGATTTGCCCCCGCTTCTGCAATATGGTATCCTGATATAGATACTGAATAGAAGTTACGAATGTTATTATTAATAAAATATTCTTGAACATCTCCCATCATTTTTAATGCAAACTCAGTAGAGAATATACATGTGTTTTGTGCTTGATCTTCTTTAAGTATATCTGCCTGTACGGTTCCTCTTACTTTACTTATTGTTTCTTGTTTGATTTTCTGATAAATATTCTTTTCTAATACTTGATCTCCTGTTACACCCAGTAAGAATAATCCTAGTCCATTATTTCCTTCTGGTAGTTTTCCTTGATACTCTGGACGATTCACACCTTTCTTTTTATAGATGCTTGTTATCTTTTTTTCTACTTGTTTTTCTAATCCTTTCTTTCGTATATATTTTTCACATTCTTGATCAATTGCTGCATTCATGAAATATGCAAGTATTATAGGAGCAGGGCCATTAATTGTCATACTAACAGATGTCATTGGACTAGATAAATCAAAACCAGAGTATAGTTTTTTCATGTCATCTAAACAACATATTGATACTCCTGCATTACCAATTTTTCCATATATGTCTGGTCTTTTTCCTGGGTCGTTTCCATATAAAGTAACAGAATCGAATGCAGTAGATAGTCGTTTTGCTGGCATATCTAAGCTTACTAAGTGGAATCTTTTATTTGTTCTCTCTGGTCCTCCTTCTCCTGCAAACATTCTTGTTGGATCTTCTCCTTCTCTTTTAAAAGGGAATAATCCTGATGTGTAAGGGAATTCTCCTGGAAGATTTTCTTGTAATTGCCATTTTAAAAGATCTCCCCATGCTTCATATTTTGGTAATGCAATTTTTGGTATAGAAGAGCCTGATAAAGAAGTAGTGAATGTGTCAATAGAAAATTCCTTTCCTCTTACTTCATATTTAAATTGGGCTTCTTTATATTTTTTTTGTATTTCTTTCCAAGAATCAATTAATATCTTGTTTTTCGCATCTAATTCTAGTAAAAGTTTCTTTTTTTCTTCTTTGATCTCTAAAATACTGTTTGATTTTCCTTCTAGTATTTGTAGTGATTTTTCTAGTGCGTATAATTTTTGAGCAATATCTTGTTGTGTCTTTACCCATTTGTCATATTCTCTATTATTTTCTGCTATTTCTGATAGATATCTTATTCTATTAGGAGGTATTATATATATTTTTTCGCTTATTTTATTATCTCTTAAGAAAGAGGAAGTAAAGTTTCCTAATCTATTTCTATTTAGTTGTTCTATTATAGCATTATAGAGTGCATTGGTTCCTGGGTCATTAAATTGTGAGGCTATCGTTCCAAAAACAGGCATAGATTCTACTTTTTCTTCAAATCTTTGATTATTTCTTTGATATTGTTTTTTTACATCTCTTAGAGCATCTAGATTACCTTTTTTGTCAAATTTATTGATAGCAACTAGATTTGCAAAATCTAACATGTCAATTTTTTCTAATTGTGTTGCTGCTCCGTATTCAGGAGTCATTACATAAAGAGAAAGATCAGAGTGCTCTAAAATTTCAGTGTCAGATTGTCCTATACCTGAAGTTTCTAAAATAATAAGGTCATAATTTGCTATTTTTAGAACATCTAAACTGTCATTTACATGTGCCGAGAGAGCTAGGTTTGCTTGTCGTGTAGCTAAAGAACGCATGTATACTTGTTTAGATTTTATAGCATTCATTCTGATTCTATCTCCTAATAGAGCTCCTCCTGTTTTTCTTTTAGAAGGATCTACTGAGATAATAGCTAGATTTTTTTTAGGAAAATCAATAAGAAATCTTCTGACTAGTTCATCTACTAATGAAGATTTTCCAGCTCCTCCTGTTCCTGTTATTCCTAATACAGGTACTTTTGATTTAGAGGCTAGTTTATTAATCTCTTTTATTGTTTTTTTATGTGTTTTATAACAGTTTTCTGCTGCAGATATCATACGCGCAATAGCATTGATATTTTTTTTCTTTATCTCTGCAATAGACCCATTTAATTTTTCACCAATTAAAAAGTCAGATTTTTTAATTAAATCATTAATCATTCCTTGTAGGCCCATTTTTCTTCCATCATCAGGGTGATAAATTCTAGTTATTCCATATTTTTCTAATTCTTTAATTTCTTCAGGTAGAATTGTACCTCCACCGCCTGCAAATATTTTAATCTGAGATGCATTCTTTTCTTGTAGTAGATCATACATGTATTTTAGGTATTCTGTATGACCTCCTTGATATGAGGTGATGGCAATAGCATTTGCATCTTCCTCTATTGCACAATTAACTACCTCTTCAACAGACCTATCATGTCCTAGATGGATAACTTCACATCCAGTGGCTTGGATAATTCTTCTCATGATATTAATAGCTGCATCATGTCCATCAAATAAACTAGCTGCAGTTACAATTCTGACTTTATTCTTAGGAATATATTTTTTAATATTATCCATTATTTTTTCAATTGATGTTGCAAATTTACACTTTTAGTATTGATTAGCTAATTGACAATTAATTTGATATTTTTACCCCTTATTAAAAATAATTATATGAAAAGAATATTGTATTTATTTAGTTTGCTTTTTTTGTTTTCATGCGGAAATCAAAAAAATAAGCCAGTTATGTTTGCGTCTGATAATCCTGCAGAAAGGGTAGTTTGGGAGAGGATTCGTCTTGCTGATCCTAGTACAGGTGAAATACCTAAAAACATTAGAAAGAAGGAAATGATGTTTGCATCTACTTTGCCAGTATCATCTATAATTTCTAAATCTAATTGGATACATAGAGGTCCTTATAATGTAGGGGGTCGTACTCGTGCTCTTGCTATGGATGTTTTAGATGAGAATATTTTATTTGCAGGAGGAGCAAGTGGAGGAATGTTTCGTTCTATTGATGGAGGGCAATCTTGGCAAATGACTACTAAAGCTAATCAATTGCATAATGTTACTTGTGTGAGTCAAGATAAACGATTAGGTAAAGAGAATGTTTGGTATTTCGGTTCAGGTGAGCTCAGAGGAAGCTCTGCAAGTGGAGGAGAAGCTTATTATGGAGGTAATGGGATTTATAAATCAACTGATGGAGGTCTAAGTTGGGATTCGTTATCAACTACAGCTACTAATACAAATGGTTTTGATAGTGATTTTGATTTTATATGGAACATAGAAACTGATCCTTCTAATGACACTTTAGATGTTGTTTATGCTGCAACATATGGTAGTATTTATAGAAGTGAGAATGGAGGAGATAATTGGGTAAAGGAATTAGGAGGTGGAAGTTCTTATTATACAAATGTTGAGGTTACATCTTCAGGTGTTGTTTATGCAGCTTTATCTTCAATGTATTCTCCATCTACTGATAAAGGTATTTGGCGCTCTACAGATGGACAAAATTGGGTTAATATTACTGATTCTCTTTTTCCTCCAGTTTATGGACGAATAGCAATAGCAATTAATCCTAGTAATGAAGATGAAGTTTATTTTATAGCAGCTGAGACAGATGGTTATGGTCAACAAACTGATGTCTTTTTTAATGGACAAGCATGGACTTCTCTTTGGAAGTATGAGGCAGATTCAGGTGTATGGACAGATCTTTCAATGAATATACCAGCTAACCAAGCTACGTCATTTGATAATTTTAACTCACAAGGAGGGTATGATTTATTAATTACAGTGCATCCTGCTGATCCTAATACTATTTTTATAGGGGGAACTAATTTATGGAGATCTACAGATGGATTTACAACTCCCAATAATACTATGATAGTTGGCGGTTATTTTATTGGATCATCTGAAGGAGATGGTAATTGGGGAGTATATGAGAATCATCATCCCGATCAACATGATCTACTTTTTCTTCCTTCTGATAATACTATAATGCTTTCTGCTAATGATGGAGGAGTACATAAGTCTTTTGATAGTTTTGCAGATACAGTTGAATGGGTGTCTTTAAATAATGGATATTATACTAGTCAACTTTATGCAGCTACTATTAGTAGAAATGCTAATTCTAAGGTTATGCATGGAGGTTTTCAAGATAATGGTAACTTTATTACTTTTAATGATGATGTTACGGCACATTGGAAAATGCCTTTTAATGGAGATGGTGCATTTGGAGGGATTGCTGATAATGAAGAAGATTTTTACCTCACTATTCAAAGAGGTGTTATGTATAAAATGAAATTAGATACGAATGTTAATAGATTAGCTTTTAATAGGATGGATCCAGCATCAGTGGATAGTAATGACTATATGTTTATTAATCCAATGGTTATGGATGAAAATTCAGATATTTTATATATGGCAGCTTCTAATAAATTATGGAGAAATAATGATATCACTAATATTCCTTATAATAATTCACATGCAAAATCTGATTTTGGTTGGGATCTTTTTTCTGATTCATTACCTAATCCTAATTTAGATATTACTGTTATAGAGACGTCTAAAAGTCCAGCGAATATTGTTTATCTAGGAACTAAATATAAAAAAATATATAGAATTGATGATGCGCATATAGGAGACCCTCCAATTGTAGAATTACCTAGTCCTTTTACTTCTGCTAATGGATATGTTTCTGATATTGCTATAAATCCAAATGATGCTAATGAAATCATGGTAGTGTATTCTAATTATTCTATTTATTCTATCTTTCATAGTATGGATGGGGGGCAAAATTGGACAAAAATTGCTGGAAATTTAGAGCAAAATCCTTCTGGTTCTGGTAATGGTCCTTCTTGTAGAACAGCTGAAATTATCCCTTTAGGTAATAATACATTATATTTGGTAGGGACATCTGTTGGTTTATTTGGTACAGCCAATTTAGATGAGCAAAATACTATATGGGAACAAATATCCAGAGATAAGATAGGATCTGTTGTTTGTGAATATTTGGCTTATAGACAGAATGATGGTCTTTTAGTAGTGGCAACGCATGGAAATGGTATCTATCAAACTAATCTTACTTCTATAGCTGATGTGTTATCTGTAGATAATGCTAGTTTAGATCCATTTAATATTAATTTATTTCCAAATCCTGTAGAAGAAGATCTTCAAATTACTTTTTCTTTACTTAATTCTAGTGATATTGTGGTGGTTGTTTGTGATGAATTGGGAAGAGTAGTAAAAGATAAACAGGTAAAAAGAGGTTATGCTGGTATGAATAATATTAATTTAGATTTAAAGAATCTAAATTCAGGTATTTATTTTGTAACTTTGAGTATTGATGATAAAACAGTTACTAAACAAATAATTAAGAAGTAATGTTAAGATACTTATTAATATTATTATTTCCCTTGCAGTTATTAGCTCAATTTACATATGTTCCAGATGATAATTTTGAGCAAAGGTTAATCAATTTAGGATATGATTTTAATTTAGATGATTATGTAGAAACTAGTAGTATAGATACTGTTACTTATTTAGACATTCCTAATCAAGGTATATCTGATGTAACAGGCCTTGAAGCTTTTGTTTCTTTACGATATTTATTTTGTCACTCTAATGAAATATCAGTTTTAGATTTACATAATCTCTCTCAACTATTTGAGGTGAACTGCGCTAGCAATCAGCTTGTTAGTGTAGATGTTAGGAATGGTAATAATTCTGGATTATGGTATTGGAATTCTATGGGTAATTCTTCGCTGAATTGTATTGATGTTGACGACGTATTGTATGCGGATTATACATGGGCTACGGATAGTTGGACGCAGTTCAGTAATAATTGTAATCCTTCTTCAGTTAATCAATTTGTAGCTCATAAAAAGTTAATAAAAGTTTTAGATGTTTTTGGTAGAAATGTGACTCCTAAACCAAATATGACATTATTTTATGTTTATGAGGATGGTACAATCGAGAAAAAGATTATGATCAAATAAATGATTAAAAAAATAGTTTTTCTTTTTCTTGTCTTTCCTTCTATTTTATTCTCACAAACTATTGATCATTGGGAGACAGTTATTTTTGAAGATGATATATGGAGGTATTTAGAAGGAACATCAGAACCAGATACAAATTGGCGTAAGATAAATTTCAATGATTCTAATTGGTTGCAAGGACAAGGAGGTGTTGGTTATGGTGATGGTGATGATAATACAGTTATTAATTCAGTTGTTTCACTTTATCTAAGAAAAGAATTCACTATAATTGATACAGCTGAGATTTTACAAGCTATTCTTCATGTTGATTATGATGATGCTTTTGTTGCTTATTTAAATAATATAGAGATTGCAAGGGCAAATATTGGAATTGTAGGAGATCATCCTCCATATAATCAAGGGTCTTCCTCTTTACATGAAGCGCAAATGTATCAAGGAGGTAGTCCGGATCAATTTATGATTAATTCTCAGATGTTAGAGGACATTCTTCTTCCAGGAAATAATGTTTTGTCAGTTCAGGTGCATAATGACAATATTTCTTCTTCTGATTTGACAGGACGTATTTTTCTTTCTTTGGGTATTGCTGATACAACAACTAATTATTCCCCAACCCCTTCTTGGTTTATGCCTCCTTTTACTTCTTCTAATCTTCCTATTGTTGTGATTAATACACTTGGACAGAATATTGTTGATGATCCAAGAATTGTTTGTGATATGGGTATTATAAATAATGGATTTGGAACTATTAATTCAATTAATGATCCATTTAATGATTATAATGGAAAGATTAGTATTGAATATAGGGGGAGTAGTTCACAAGGTTTCCCTAAAAAACCTTATGCTCTTGAGACGCAAGATTCAATTGGGAATAATAATAATGTTTCTCTTTTAGGATTACCTGTTGAGAATGATTGGATTTTATATGCACCTTATACTGATAAATCGTTAATGCGTAATTTTCTAACTTTTGATCTTGGTCGTAAGATGGGAAGTTATTCTCCTAGGACTGTTTATTGTGAATTAATAGTTAATGGTGAATATAGAGGCATTTATATTTTAATGGAAAAAATTAAAAGAGATAATGACAGGGTAGATATCGCAAGGTTAGATGCTGATGATATAGCAGGAGATAGTTTGACAGGAGGTTATATTATAAAAATTGATAAATATACCGGTACTGGTGGGACAGACTGGATGTCTGATTTTCCTAATATAGGAGGTAATCCTTTATATATACAATATCATTACCCTGAGGCATCTGTTATGCAGCCTCAACAATTATCGTATATTGAACATTTTGTAGATAGTTTTGAATATGCACTAAATGGGCCTAATTTTGCTGACACTAGTATTGGATATTCAAAATATATTGATGTGGATTCATTTATTGATTTATATATAATAAATGAATTATCAAAAAATATTGATGGATATCGACTTAGTACATATATGTATAAGGATAGAGACGATAATGATGGAGGAAAACTAACCATGGGACCATTTTGGGATTATAATCTAGCTTTTGGTAATGCAGATTATTGTAGCGGAGGAATTACTTCAGGTTGGGAGGTGAATACAGGTTGTGGTGGTAATAATCCTTTTTGGTTTGAACGTCTTTTAGAAGATACTGTATATGAAAATAAATTAAAGTGTAGATGGGAGTATTTGCGTGAAAAAAGTTTTCATCAGGATTCAATTTTTGATTTTATTGATAGTGTGGCATTGTATTTAGATAATGCTCAACAAAGAAACTTCCAAAAATGGAATATTCTTGGTAATTATGTGTGGCCTAACTATTATATAGGATCTACTTATCAAGATGAACTTAATTTTTTAAAGGGATGGATAGGAGACAGGTTATTATGGATTGATAACAATTTAGGAGGAAATTGTTATGAGATTTTAGGTTGTACAGATCCATTTGCATGTAATTATGATCCTTTAGCAAATACAAATGATGGTAGTTGTAATTATCCTTCTAATTCATATGATACAGTGTCTGTTAATAATGTAATATTATGGAATGGTATGTATTTAACAGTCTCTGGTGATTATTCAGCTACTTTAACTAATTCAGTGGGATGTGATAGTATTGCAAATATTAATTTGACTATTAATATTACTGGTTTAATTTCTTATGATGGTACTAATAAGAAAGTAATAAAGATTATTGATGTTCTGGGGAAAAATTCAAATTCTTCAGATAACAAGACATTGTTTTATATCTATGATGATGGTACTGTAGAAAGACGTATTTTCTTTAAGTAGTTTTTAATTGATCTAGTTTTATTTGATTAAATATTTAATCGGATTAGATTTATTATATTTGATGTCCTAAAATTAAAAATATGAAAAAGATATTTTCAGTAGTTTTATGTTTACTATTAGCTATTTTATTTTACCCTGAGATAGTTGTAAGCTCTTCTCAAGGTTCAGGTGCTGGAGGAGGTAATACAGGTTCGCCTGCTGATATGCAGAATTGTACTAGTTGTCACAGTGGTGTGGTTAATTCAGGTACAGGTAGCTCTAGTATTTCTTCTAATATACCTGTAACTGGGTATGTACCAGGAAATACATATAGCATTACAATTGATGTGGCAGAGGCTGGTATAAGTAAGTTTGGTTTCGAATTAACTGCTGAGGATTCTAATGATAATAAGATTGGTAATTTTATTATTACTAACTCTACAGAGACACAATTAACAAATTCTAATACGGCTGTTACGCATACTATTAATGGAAATGCAGGTAGTAGTGGTAGTAAAACATGGTCTGTTGATTGGCAAGCTCCTAATGCAGGGAGTGGAGATGTGACATTTTATTCTGCATCATTAATGGCAAATTACCCAAGCAATACTTCTGGTGATCAGGTTTACACTCAAGAGGTTATGTTTTCTGAGCAGATTTCTACTCCTGGATGTACAGATAGTTTAGCGAATAATTATGATTTAAATGCAACTGTTGATGATGGGAGTTGTTGTTATGATGCTTTGATATCTTATAATTTACAAAATGATACCGTATTCCAAGGAGATAGCGTTTCATTAATTACTTCTGTATCTACACCGGTTAGTTGTTTGGCTACATATCAGTGGTATATAAATGGAGTCCCTGCAGCTACTACAGTAAGTTATAATCCACCTACTAATGTTTTAGGTACATATTTTTATCATTGTACTGTTTCTTTTTCTTGTTGTGTTAATGTGGTACAATCTGATAGTATAACTATTACAGTTATGGCTGCACCTAATTATGGATGTACAGATTCAGTAGCTTGTAATTATGATCCTTTAGCTAATACAGATGATGGTAGTTGTCTTTACGCTACAATGTCCACAACTCAGGAGGTAGCATATAATTCTTATACTTGGAATGGTATAACTTATGATACAAGTGGCATATATTATTATAACGGAGGAAGTGGAGCAAACATATCAGGTTTTAATTATGGAGGTTATTATGAAGGAAGTCATTATTATGTTTCTCAGTCAGCTGTTGTATGGACTGAAGCTGATTCTATCTCTAATTCTTTAGGTGGTCATTTAGTTGTTATTTCTGACTCATTAGAGAATGATTTTATTCTTAATTCTGGTCTAATATCAATGTCTTCAATTGCAGGCGGGCCTTTTATTGGTTTATTTCAAAATAGTAATAATTCTAGTTATTCAGAGCCGTCAGGAGGATGGGAGTGGGTTACAGGTGAGCCTCTAAACTATACCAATTGGTCCTTAAATGAACCTAGTAATGGAGGTGTAGCTGGGGAAGATTTTACACAAATATTAATTGATGGTACATGGAATGATATTCCAGAAACTACTTGGAACCCTTCTGATTCAAGTATAACAGGAGCTTATACAGGGTATTTTATTTTAGAGATTCCTGCACTATTGAATTCTAATGGATGTGATAGTACAGCTATTTTAGACTTAACTATTTTAGATGGACCAGAAGATTTATTCTTCTCAGAAGCAGCAGAAGGTTCTGGTAATAATAAATATTTTGAAGTATATAATCCGACAGGGGATA
>CAJWCP010000017.1 GCA_913031595.1 uncultured Flavobacteriales bacterium
TACTCACACCAAAGAACGGAAGATTGTGTTGGGGTTACCACAACGAGAAAAAGGCGTTATCCGATGGCCTCAATTTATGGAAACCTTGCAAGTCAAACGAGATGTCATGAAGGAGGGTCCAGCCATTAAAAATTCGTCACAAGAAACAAGCGGTGTAAAACGAATGCTTGGTCTCAACGATGGCATGTTGGGAGAACACGATGTCACTCTTATGGATACGGACACGGATTCGTGGGGATGGTGCAGACGATGCATGGAGTTTTTAGAAATTAAACAAGACGATGCCATTGAGTTTCATCCAGAAATTATACACGAAACGCTGGGAAAATCGCAACAACAAGAAGATTACCCCAAAGATTTAATGACGAGTCAACAATCTCAAGCCACAAAAAAGAAGATAAAAGCATCCGAACGCATGAATTTAAATATACACGAATTGGTGCAAGCGCGGAAGAGACGGCGAACAGTGGGAATCGCTATGGCGATCGAATAAATACATATATAAATATAATTTTTTTTAAACCATATGGACCCTAGAGTCAGAGTAAAGTCATGGAATCATTTCCCATTCTTAGGATACTTACATTACAATACAAAAACTACACAAAAGACTATCGCCATGGAACAGGCAAATAAAGTTATCTTACCCCCACTCAATCCTTACTTGGGGTTTATAAACCATAGTCTACTTTACACAGCAGTCGATCGATTGGCAAACGATAAATCGACACAGACCGATCCATGCAGGGCCTTGGAACTTGGTCAGCAGATAATTAACAAAATTGGGTATTCTTAGTATATATGACAATCCAATACCATGTAAATATGAGTCGGAGGAACACTAAACAAAAGAAAGGTAGAAGAAGATCTATCTTTGATGGAGCCGGTCCACTACGAAAGTCTGTAAATAAAGGCGGAAATGGAAACATTTTAGGTATAGAAATAAACACCGATTGCGGCAAATGCGATTTGGAGATTATGCGCTTTCCTGAACCAGCGAGAAACGAGTGTGGCGACTGCATTACAAAATGGTTTGCATACCTATTGCATCCGAAAGTAGCATGCTGGATTATTATTGCTGCTGCTATGAGTACGGCCGGATTGATTGCCGCCGTCGAAGAATGTGGTTCTACGTACTATGTGTATGAACCCGTCATTGACCAAATTGGGTATGTGAAAGAAGCTGTAAAACTAGATACCAACGCATCCACAGATGGACTGAAACAATCGTGTTACACCAGCGATCCAAATTTAGAGTACATGAAAAAGGTCTATTCCACTATTCAAGCCGTTATGGTGTTTATGCTTACCATGACACTTGGGAGTGGTATATCAAAATACAAAGAAGAAATTCGTTTGTTTGAAGCATTGGCCGGGGATGTTAAGGCACTGGCAATGTTTTTGGTACACATGACCGTAGACAAAGAAAAGTATGAATTGAAAAAACCGCGTATAGCACGTCAAGTGAACGACAAGGTGGATGCAAAAGTTAATGGTGTATATTTAAGTGGAACGATAAAACAGAGAAATACTGATGCCACATACAACGTTGAATTTGAGGACAACATTACACGCAACGTGGAAGAGAGCGACATCAAGATAAAACTTGAATGGAAACGCAATGTCCAAGATGCATATGAAAGAGTGCGTAAATTGTTAGGAATTGTTGCACCAGTCGCCAGAATGGTCCTTAAGGGCAGACGACTTAAAAAAGGCTGTTGGAACCATATTACGTGTAAAACGGAAACCGTTGCGAATCGAAAAGAACTGGAAACGTACAAGAATTACGTAAAATACAAACCATGGGAAAAGAACTTTTTTCCGTTTAAAATTTGTCCATGTGGCAGACGGTGGCTATGTGGATATTGGGGCGATTTATGGACTGGATTTGGGTTCAACTGTCATTGGTGGTGTTATACATGTAGACGGTGTAAGGCGGACAGGATTTGCGGTGAAGAACACAAACGTTTAAGAATATTTTGGTCCGATTATGAGAAATGGATCCAAAAAACAAACTCAACAAACCAACAAGAAATAAGATGTATAATGCAATGGGATGAGAAGCAACAATGGGAAAAGGGATGCTTCAGAAGTCTAACAGCAGACGAAATTAAGACAGGACAAGGGAGAAATCTTATGAAAGCGTACGAAAAATGGGCAAGAAAACTAGAACAACATGCACCAAAAGTGACGGACGATTCATTGTATAGAAAAATAGAACAAGTTCAAGAAAGCTCATCATTAGACTTATTTGAAACGGTAATGACTGTGCTGGTCGATGAATTGTCCAAAATAGCAGAGAGTAAACTCGGATTTGGCGAAGACGAAGGGGCAGCTATACGAAGTGAAATATATGCAAAATGGGATTCCATCTATGCATCGTGGGGATCCATGTCTTCCATCAAATCGTACAGTGAACCAACCATTGTGCACCTTTTTCGTTTCTCCCTTCTTATGGCGTATGCGGTACTTATGCCATACATGTACTTGGAGGAACTGAAAACTTCAATAGAACGATATCTTGCTTACGTATTCTTGGAAGTATTCGTATTTGCCTTTTTGTGGTACACCGCATATGCAATCCGTAATCCGTTCAAAGACGTAGCATGCATGCGCGGCGTAAAACCAATCGCTTCCACAACGCAACTTCAAGTGCTTTTCCTAATGAAGTTCTTGCAGCATTAGTTGTTCTAACATTTGCTTTAGTTGCTACTTTCATTCCAATAAAACCAGCTAATCCGGAACAAATTGCTCCAATAATAAAAGAAACTGCTACCATGCCATTCGAATCAGCTTCAGAATTACCTTTAAAATATAATAAAACTGCAACAGCTAAAACAAAAATTGACAATAGCTTATATTCTGCTTTTAAGAAAGACATTGCTCCATCAGCAATATTTTTAGCAATATTTGACATTTTTTCATTTCCTTCTTCTTGTTTAGCTACCCACATATTTTTCCAGAAAACAAAAACTAATGCTAACACACCAAAAAGAGGTAAATAACTTACGATTAAATCCATTCTATTTCTATTTTTTTGATTATTAAACGATTGCAAAAATAGTATTTTTATATAATTTCACTAGCTTCTAAGCACATTATATAAATCACACCTTATTTCTACAATAAAAAAGATTTATTTCTACCGCTTTTTCTTAATTTTGCAATCATATAAATTAAAAATAGATACTCTATGAATATTGTAGTATGTATAAGTAGTGTTCCTGACACAACTTCAAAAATAAACTTTACTGATAATAACTCTAAATTTGATTCAAATGGGGTTCAATTTGTAATCAATCCTTATGATGAGTTTGGCTTAACAAAGGCTATGATGCTTAAAGAAAAGTATGGGGGAAATGTAACAGTTATTACTGTTGGAGATATAAGTGTTGAACCGGTCATGAGGAAAGCCTTAGCAATAGGTGCAGATAATGCGGTAAGAATTAACACTAGTCCTTTAGATAGTTACTCAACAGCATCTGCTATTGCTAATTACTTAAAAGAAAATGAAATAGATTTAATTATTGCAGGAAAAGAGTCAAGTGATTATAATGGAGGGGCAGTTCCTGGCATGATTGCAGAATTAATGAATCTTCCTTTTATAAATGCATGCATTGGATTAGAAATAGAAAATAATACAGCACGTTTAATTAGGGAAATTGATGGAGGGCAAGAAAAAGTATCAACAAATCTACCTTGTATTATTGGAGGTCAGAAAGGGTTAGTAAATGAATCTGATTTAAGAATTCCAAACATGAGAGGAATTATGCAAGCAAGATCAAAACCTTTAGATGTTATAGAGCCTGAATCAAATGAAAATCTGGTAGAATCAAATATTTTTGAGAAACCTGATGCAAAAAATGCTTGCAAGCTTATTGATGCTAATAATGTAAGTGAGTTAATAAGTCTATTACAAAATGAAGCAAAAGTTATTTAATTAAAAATATCTAAAATGTCAATATTAGTATATACAGAAAGTTGGAATGGAAGTTTTCGTAAAAGCACATTTGAAGCTGTCTCATATGCGAGTGAAACAGCGAAATTATTATCTACAGATGTAGTAGCTATATCTCTAGGAAATGTTCCTAATGAAGAATTAGAAAAATTAGGAAATTATGGTGTAAATAAAGTTATTTCATGCGAAAAAATCAATAAAGAAGATGCTGAATCAGCAGCAGAAATCATGCATAATTTAATAAATGACTCAAACATATTTATCTTCTCAAATACTTATTCTGCAAAAATGATTGCGCCAAGATTATCTATAAAAATGAAAGCAGGATTAATTACAAATATAATCTCGTTAAGTGAAGACTCTTCGCTATTAAAAGTGAAAAGAAAAGCTTTTTCTTCGAAAGCAATTGAAACGGTAGTTGTAAAGTCAGAGAAAGCAATACTATCGATTGCTCCTAACTCCTTTAAAGTAATTGAAAATAGTGGAATGTGTGAAATAACAAAAAATGACACCATTAAAACAGGAAGAATTACTGTCGAAGGACAAGAAACAAGCTCTGGCAAAATATCATTATCAGAAGCTGAAATTGTTGTCTCCGCAGGAAGAGGTTTAAAAGGACCTGAAAATTGGACTATGATTGAAGAATTAGCAGATCTTCTAGGTGCTGCTACTGCATGTTCTAAACCTGTTTCAGATATTGGATGGAGGCCTCATTCTGAACATGTAGGGCAAACAGGAAAAGTAGTAGCGCCAAATTTATACATCGCTATCGGTATTTCAGGAGCTATTCAGCACTTAGCTGGAGTTAATTCTTCAAAAATAATGGTTGCTATTAATACAGATCCAGAAGCTCCTTTCTTTAAAGCAGCAAATTATGGAATTGTTGGTGATGCTTTTGATGTCATTCCAAAAATGATAGAAGAACTTAAAAAAACTAAATAATTGATTTATATTGAAGCTTGTTCAACTAGATATTACGGCAATTAGACAAAGTGACTCGCAAAATAATGCATATGTCCTTTTATTAAATGAAACGGTTGGAAAACGCCAACTACCAATAGTAATTGGTTGGTGTGAAGCAAGAGCTATAGCAATTGCCTTAGAAGGAGATCAAGAGCCGGGCAGACCATTAACACATGATTTATTTAAAGCTTTTGGAGAAGCATATAATATAACTGTACAAAAAGTAATTATTCATACTCTAATAGAAGGCATATTCCATGCTTCGTTTCATTGCAAACATAAAATTAGTGGAGAAGAAATTGCTATCGATGCAAGAACATCTGATGCAATTGCTCTTGCAATTAGATACTCCTGCCCTATCTTTACTTATGAAGAAATATTAGTAAGAGCAGGTATTATAATTAATTCTTCAAAAGAAGAAGAGGAACTATTATTAAAGGAAGAAAAAATAGAAGATAAAGGATTAGCCTCTTATTCCATAAAAAAACTAGAAAAACTATTACAAAAAGCTATAGAAGAAGAGAATTATGAAAAAGCTTCGGAGATAAGAGATGAAATAAATAAAAGAAAAGCTAACTAATGAGAAAAATTATTCTCTTTTTTCTTCTAACATGCATATCAGCCACAATAAATGCTCAAGATATCAAGGGAAAATGGCTGTTTGAAAGCATTCTTTCTAAAAATCAAGAAAATCAAAAAAACCTTAAGCCTATCTCTGAAGGAGATTTTATGATAATAAAAGAAGATGGCCTGTTTGAATATCAATTAAAAGAGATTTCTTTATATGCAAGAGGTTCTTGGGAATTAAAAGAAAATATTCTTTCCCTTAAGTATAGTGAGCCAAATGATACTGTACGTTCTTATACAATCATTGTATCAAAAAACAATCTAACTCTAACTGAAAATGGCATTAACTTTTCTTTTAAAAAAGATCTCCCCTTAACTACTAAAAACTCTACTTTTTCTTTTAACTCTTTATTAAGAGGCATAATAGGTGTCATTTCTCTTTTATTAATTGGTTTCTTATTTAGTAGAAATCGAAAAAAAATTAATTGGAATTTAGTTGTTAAAGGTTTAGCTATACAGTTCTTATTTGCAATTCTTATTCTAAAAGTCACCTTCATATCAAATGGATTTGAATTTATAGGCAAGATCTTTACGAAGATTATTTCTTTTACACAAGATGGAACAATGTTCCTTTTTCAATCATTTGAATCAGGCATAATAGAATCTCCTCTTATGAATTTTGTGGTTATGATATTGCCAACTGTAATCTTCTTCTCAGCTCTTACTTCATTATTTTATTACTGGGGGATCCTTCCTAGAATAGTATATGCTTTTGCATGGGTGATGAAAAGAATTATGAATCTTTCAGGGCCAGAAAGTGTTGCTGCAGCTGGAAATATTTTCTTAGGACAAACAGAATCTCCATTACTTGTGCGACCTTATTTAAACAAAATGACAATGTCAGAAATGCTATGTCTTATGAGTGGAGGAATGGCTACTATTGCAGGTGGTGTATTAGCAGCCTATATTGGCTTCCTTGGTGGCACTGATCCGGTTGCTCAAATTATGTTTGCAAAACATTTATTAGCGGCTTCAGTAATGTCTGCTCCTGCAGCTGTAGTAGCTGCTAAAATGTTACTGCCGGAAGAAGATGAATTTGAAACTAAATTAGAGATTACAAAAAGTGATATGGGAAGTAATATGTTAGAGGCTATCTCAAAAGGAACCACTGATGGCCTTAAGCTCGCCGTAAATGTAGGGGCTATGCTTCTTGTTTTCATTGCCCTTATATCAATGGCAAATTACACTCTATTTAAAATTGGAGCATGGACAGAATTAAATACTTGGATTTCAAACAATACTAATTACTCAGAACTATCTTTTAACATGATACTTGGCTATATTGGAGCTCCTATTGTATGGTTAATGGGCGTATGTAAAGAAGATATGTTTTTAGTAGGCCAACTACTTGGAGAGAAAACAGTATTAAATGAATTTGTAGCCTATGTCTCATTAGGAGAAATGAAAGCAGCAGGAAAATTTGCAGAAGAAAAATCAATCATAATAGCTACTTATATATTATGTGGCTTTGCTAACTTTGCTTCCATTGGGATTCAGATTGGAGGAATCGGTGCATTAGTGCCTAATCGAAAAGGAGACCTTTCAAGATTAGGAATACTAGCACTTATAGCTGGGACATTAGCATCGTTATTTACAGCTGTAATTGTTGGAATGATTTTATAATACAACTACGAATGAAAAAGATTTTATTAATATTATTAAGTACAATTGGATTGCAAACACAAGCTCAGCAATCAATACCAATGTATTTCTGTTGCGATTCAATAACATATAATATAGACCCAAGTCAAGGGTTTAATATATATTTAGATACTACAAATATAGTTCACAATCCAGATTCTATTGAGGTGTTATGGTCAATATGTAATTCATCTGCTTGTTATACAGCAGATGGAATGTTTGCTTATTTTGGCCAAATTATAACAACAGATACTGTAAAAGCTTGTTATGATGTTTATCTTTATGAGTCAAATTCGGTAGAAGTATGTACTCGCTGTGATTCATTAATATTTAATGGAACTAGTTGGGTCTTATTTAGCACGGGTAATCCAACAGCGATTAACAACATAAATCAAATAGATGATCAAGACGGTCAAATATATGATTTGATGGGTAGAAAATTAACTGAAATACCAATAGGTGTAATATACATTAGAAATAATAAAAAACATATTAAATACAAATAACCATTTAATTATAAAAGAGGAATGCAACAATATTTAGATTTAATGACACGTGTAATGAATGAAGGCACGCTAAAAGAAGACCGAACAGGTACAGGAACAAAGAGTGTATTTGGACATCAAATGCGTTTTGATCTTTCCAAAGGTTTTCCTTGTATAACCACTAAGAAATTACACTTAAAGTCAATTATTCATGAATTATTATGGTTTCTAAAAGGAGACACAAATATTAAATATCTAAAAGAAAATGGTGTGAGAATATGGGATGAATGGGCTGATGAGAATGGGGACCTTGGTCATGTTTATGGTTATCAATGGAGAAATTGGCCTGCACCAAATGGAAAACATATTGATCAAATTCAACAAGTAATAGAAACATTAAAAAATAATCCAGACAGTAGAAGAATAATAGTAAGCGCTTGGAATGTTGGAGAAATTGAGCAAATGGCTTTACCTCCATGTCATGCTTTTTTTCAATTTTATGTAGCTAATAACCGTCTATCATGCCAGCTATACCAAAGAAGTGCAGATATATTTTTAGGAGTGCCATTTAATATTGCATCTTATGCTCTACTTACCATGATGATAGCTCAAGTATGTAACCTGAAATTAGGAGATTTTGTACACACCTTAGGTGATGCGCATATTTACACAAACCATTTTGAGCAAGTAAAACTACAATTAACTAGAGAATGTAAGAGTCTTCCTATTGTGGAAATAAACCCTTCTGTTAAAGATATTTTTAATTTCAAATACGAGGATTTTGAATTAAAAAATTATGAACCGCATCCTCATATAAAGGGAAAAGTAGCAATATAATTATTAACCTAATAAATAAAAAAATGAAAAAAATATTATACACAGCAATAGTGTTGTTCTGCTTAGCATCATGTACTATAGAATCAAATAAAGAAAAAGAATCTTCCATTGAAGATGGGGTGTTATTAAGATACAATCTGAATGAAGGTGATGAGTTTCTTTTAGAAGTAGATGTAGATATAAATATGGAAAAAGAAGCATTAGAAATGAAAATGGGAATGTCTGTCACTACATCTGTTAATAACACAAAGTCTAACTCAATAAATGTAAACTCCATATATAATAAATTAACTATGGAGATCGATATGGAGGGAGAGTCTGAAAAATATGATTCAGAGAATCCTGAAGCATCTGATTTCTCAATAGCAATGCATGACATGATTGGGTCTATGATTGGCATAAAGTTAAATCATGAATTTACATCTAATGGAGAAATGATTAGTACTCCTGATTATGAGTCATTATTTACTAATCCGCAAATGAAGATGCAAATGGATGGATTTAATGACCAATTAGATAATATGATAATAGAGCTGCCAGAAGATACATTATTTATAGGTGAGTACTGGGAAGAAGAAATAATAGCAGATGGTATAACAAGTAATGTAAAGTATACGCTAACAGATATCACAAATCAAGAATATATTTTTGAACTTAACTCGAAAATAACTGGATCTGGCATGAATGGCACACAGACAGGTGAATTAATACTTGATAAAAATACATGTATGATTAATTCTTCTTATTCAACTTTAAATATGCCAGCTATTGGTATGGAAGCGAGTTATAAATATACTGGTAAAAAAATCCGATAAATTATGGCAAATATTATTGTCTTAGGAGCTGGTCTAGTAGGAGGTGTGATAGCAGAAGATCTCGCTAAAAATCATTCTGTAACTGCAGTAGATTTATCTGAAAAAAAATTAAAAAAATTAACTCAGATTTCAACAATAAAAGCAGATGTGTCAGACAAAAAAACATTATCTAAAATAATTGATAAATGCGATCTAGTAGTAGGGGCTGTACCAGGTTTTATGGGATATCAAATGATGAAAGATGTTATAGATTTACAAAAAAATATTGTAGATATATCTTTCTATCCAGAAGACCCTTTTGGGTTAGACAAATTAGCCAAAAGAAAAGGCGTAGTCGCTGTTATGGATTGTGGTGTTGCTCCAGGAATGGGGAATATTATACTGGGACACCATGATTTAAATATGAAAGTAACTGATTATGAATGTTTAGTTGGAGGACTACCTGAAAAAAGAGAATGGCCATATGAATATCAAGCAGTGTTCTCTCCTATTGATGTAATCGAAGAATATGTAAGACCTGCTCGTTTTGTAAAAAACTCAGAAGTTATTATAAGAGAAGCTCTTTCTGATGCTGAAATTGTAGATTTTGAAGAAATTGGATCTCTAGAAAGTTGGAATTCTGATGGATTAAGATCTTTAATTAATACTATGCCACATATTCCAAATATGATCGAAAAGACTTTACGTTATCCTGGTTGTGTAGAATATCTAAAAGTGTTACGTGAGAGTGGCTTCTTTTCATATGATCCAATTGAAATTAATGGTGAAAAAATAAGGCCAATTGATATGACGGCTAAACTATTATTTCCGAAATGGGAAATGAAAAAAGGAGATAAAGATTTCACAATAATGAGAATAATAATTAAAGGAAAAGAAAAAGGCAAGAAAGTAACCTATCAATATAATCTTCTTGATCGTTATCAAGATGATACTATTTCTATGGCAAGAACAACTGGATTTACCTGTACCGCTGTTGCTAACTTAGTGGTAAATAAAAAATATGAAAAAATAGGAATATCTCCACCTGAATATCTAGGAAAGCATTTTAATTTCATTCAAAAATATCTTAAAGAAAGGGGAGTAAATTATAAAGTAAGTAAATACTAAAATGAAAGTATCGTTAATAGTAGCTGTCTCAGAAAACAATGTTATCGGAAAAGATAATAATCTAATATGGCATTTACCCAAAGATATGAAATTCTTTAAAAATACTACTTTACACCACCATGTAATAATGGGTAGAAAGAATTTTGAATCAATTCCTCATAAATTTAGACCTCTTCCAAATAGAACAAATATTATCATTTCAAGAAAGACTAATTATACAGCAGCAAATTCTTTAGTAGTATCTTCAATCCAAAAAGCTCTAGAAATAGCTAAAGAAAATTCAGATCCAGAACCATTTATTATTGGAGGGGGAGAAATTTATAAATTAGCTCTTAAGCTCGACCTGGTTGACAGAATATATCTTACAAGAATACATGGTGTTTTTGAGGGAGACACTTTCTTTCCAGAATTAGATAACTCTTGGAAAGAAATTAGTAAAGAAGATCATTTATCAGATGAAAAACATGATTATGATTTTAGTTTTATAATTCTAGAAAAAAATAAGTAGTTTTACAAAAAACAAAATATGAAAAAAATATTATTTTATTTTTTTATTATAGGTGTTTTATTTTCTTGTAAAGATGAAAATGTAATTACCAACCCTGACCTAATAAGCTTACAAGCTTCTAGAGATCATCTAACAGCTGAACGTATTTTTAATGACCTAGAAAGAACTATAGAAGATGGATTTATAGATAATGGAGAGAGTAAAGATTGTCCAAATTATATCATGCATAACGCTAATATGGATGATAATTCTGATACATTGATAATTGACTTTGGCAATGGGTCTCCTACTTGTATTAACTATGGAAAAATTAAAAAAGGGAAGATAATTATTATCTATACTGGAAAATATCGTGATTCATTAACAACAATGACAACCTCTTTTGATAATTATCATGTCAATAATAACCTAATACAAGGTGAAAGAATTGTTAGAAATGAAGGTCGAAATTCTGCAGGAAATATTTGGTTTTCGATTGAAGTAAATAATGCAAGTATAAGTACTGAAAATGGCACTATTAACTGGAGTGCAAACCGAACTAGAGAATGGGTAGAAGGCAGCGAAACATTCTTTAATATTTATGATGATCAATATATTATTAATGGTGAAGCTAGTGGTGAAAGTGTAAATGGAAATAGCTTTACAATGACAATTACAGAGCCTTTACATATTAATTTAGTATGCCTCCCTTATTGTATTATTCAAAGCGGTGAAAACACAATAATTCCCGACGGTTATAATGAAAGAATCATAAATTATGGAGATTCGAACTGTGACTGTAATGTAAATATTAATGTTGGGGGAACTTTGTATCCAGTAGTAATAAACTAATTTACGCTGCTTTTAAATTATTTAGAGATATCTTTCCTAACTGATTATTTACATATTCTTGTGTAATAATCAACTTTGTCTTTGATTTATCAGAAGGAAATTCAAACATAGCATCAAGCATCACTGCTTCACAAACAGAACGTAAACCTCTTGCTCCTAATTTAAGTTCTACTGCTTGCTTTACAATAATATCAATAGCTTTCCTGTCAAAAGTAAGTTCTATACCATCAATCTCAAATAGTTTCTTATACTGTGTAATTAATGCATTCTTTGGCTCAACAAGTATCCTTTTTAATGCAATATGATCTAGTGGTTCTAAATATGTTACCACAGGCATTCTACCTATAAGTTCTGGTATAAGACCAAATGTTTTTAAATCCTGTGCAGAAATGAATTCTAGAATGTTATCCTTATCAATTATACTGTCTTTCTCTGATTTAAAACCTATTGAACGAGTATTAATTCTACTTGATATATGTTGTTCTATACCATCAAATGCCCCTCCACTAATGAACAAAATATCTTTTGTGTCTAAGGCAATCATTTTCTGATCAGGATGTTTTCTTCCTCCTTGAGGAGGAACATTAACAATAGTTCCTTCTAATAATTTTAACATAGCCTGTTGGACTCCTTCTCCGCTCACATCACGTGTTATCGAAGGATTATCACTCTTTCGTGCTACTTTATCAATCTCATCTATAAAGATAATCCCCTTTTTAGCACGATCAACATCATAATCTGCTGCTTGAAGTAAACGAGTGAGAATACTTTCAACATCTTCTCCAACATACCCTGCCTCAGTTAATACTGTTGCATCTGCAATACAAAAAGGAACTTTCAATAATTTAGCAATAGAACGTGCGATTAGAGTCTTACCTGTACCTGTTCTCCCTGCCATAATAATATTAGTTTTTTCAATATCTACCTCATTAGTATCCGTTTGTAAGATTCTTTTATAATGATTATATACAGCAACAGATATTACTTTCTTAGCACTTTCCTGGCCAATGACAAAATCATCTAAATGCCTCTTTATTTCTTTAGGTTTTAATAATTGAACTTCTTCTGAAAACGTAGATAACGTCGCTTGATCTTCTTTTACAATTTCATAGGCCTGCTGTATACAAACATCACAAATATGAGCAGAACTTCCAGCAATCAAAACATTAGTATCTTGCTTATTTTTACTACAAAAAGAACAAATTATAATTTCATTATCAGACATTACTTCTTACGTTGTAATATTTCATCAATCATTCCATAATCTTTTGCTTCCTCAGATGTCATCCAATAATCACGATCACTATCTGCCCAAACATCATCATAAGCTTTTCCAGAATGTTCAGAAATAATCATAAATAATTCTTTCTTTAATTTTTGTATTTCTCTTGCTGTAATCTCAATATCAGAAGCCTGTCCTTGAGCTCCACCCAAAGGCTGATGTATCATTACTCTAGAATGTTTTAAAGCTGTTCGTTTCCCTTTAGCTCCTGCACATAATAAAACCGCCGCCATAGAAGCTGCCATACCTGTACAAATAGTAGACACATCAGGGTTAATATATTGCATAGTATCATAAATTCCTAATCCAGCATATACACCTCCACCAGGAGAATTTAAGTATATTAAAATATCTTTATCAGCATCAACTGACTCTAAAAAGAGTAACTGCGCTTGTATAATATTAGCAACATAATCATTAATAGGAACCCCTAAAAAAATAATTCGATCCATCATAAGGCGAGAAAAAACATCCATGCTCGCAATATTCATTTGTCTTTCCTCAATAATGGTTGGGGAAATATAATTACCGTAAATAGATCTAAATTCATTAAGATGCATACTACTTATTCCTTTATGTTTTGTAGCATACTGTTGAAACTCTTTAGCGTAATCCATAATTACTGTTTTTTATTTTTTTCTGTTGCTAATTTAATAAAATCATTATAAGAAATACTTTTTTTATTCAATTTGAAATTTTCTTTGTAAATAGATAATGTTTTTTGATCAAATATTTGATCATATATTTTCTTTTTTTCTTCTTGATTCTTTAATATATTTTGAGCAATGTCTTCTAACTGATCAATATTACTATCTAATTGACCATATTGTCTCATCTGCATTGTAACTAACTTCTTAGTATGATCAAGTGCTTCTTCTTCTGTCACTTGAATTTCATACTTCTGTAAAATTTTATTTTCAATAAGCTGCCACTGTAAACTCTTAACATAAATTGGATAATCAGAATCTAACATTTCCATAGTAATTGGCTGTTCCGAAGTTTTGATTAACCATTTTTTTAAAAAATCATCAGGCATCTTAAGTTTTAACTTATCAATCAAATATACTACGACATCATTCTTTAACATTCTATCGCTTTCTATAACAAATTGACCTTCTGCCTCTTCTTTAATTTTAGATTTAAATTCTTTAAGGTTTTTAACAATCCCTTTTCCATATACTTTATCAAATAATTCAGAGTTTAATTCTGCTGGCTCTAATCTATTTACATTTTTTACAATAAAACTAAAATCTTCCGATTCTAAATCATGAAGTTTGTCATGTTTAATGTTTAGCATAGCACTTAAATCATGATGATTTGAAAAAGCCTTCATCACATTCAATTTTAATTCATCTCCAACTTTTAATCCTATGAATTGTTTCTTAATCTTTTTGTTAGATATATGATCCATTGAAACCGTTGCATCGTTCTTTATACCATCCTGCATTTTTTGTCCTTGACTATCTAATTGACAAATCTCACAAAACACTAAATCACCCTCTTTTGAAACGTTAGGATTAGTCATTTTTCCATGCCTCTTTGCAATATCATTAGAGTAATTCTTAATTAATTGTGCATCTGCCTTAATATTATAATAATCTAACTTATCCTTAGATGTAATATTAATATCAAAATCAGGAGCTAATCCAATTTCATAATTAAAGATGAAATCGTCATTCCCCCAGTCAATATCATTGTCTTCTAAAGGCAATGGAGAACCTAATACTTTCAACTTCTCACTAGTAATATAATTATATAATTTATCTTGAATCAATTTATTAACTTCATCAACGACTATAGAAGTACGATATTTCTTACTAATAATACTCATTGGAGTTTTACCTTTTCTAAATCCAGGAACTTGAACTTTTTTTCTGTAATCTTTTAGGATCTCTTCAACTTTTTCATGATAATCTTGCTTTACAACTTCTACTGAAATAGTTGATATTAGTCCTTTTGGCTTGCTTTGTTTTATATTCATGTTATTGTATATATTAGAAGGATCCAAAAATACATTTATTATTAAATAAAAAAGGTGATATTTTAACAAAAAAAGCAAGCTGTTTGCTTGCTTAATTTGTGCGGGTAAAGGGAGTCGAACCCCCACGCCTTGCGGCACTAGATCCTAAGTCTAGCGCGTCTACCAATTCCGCCATACCCGCATAAAAGGAAGACAAAGATATTATTTTTTAACATTTATAGACAAAAGCTTATTTAAAGATTTTTCAATATATATTTTGCGTAATTTTGTAGCATTAATTATAAAAAAGAAACAATATGAGCTTAACAATAAAGGGGAGAATTAGTAAAAAACTAAGTATTGAGAGTGGTACATCAAAAGCAGGAAAAGAATGGAAAAAACAATCTTTTATCGTTGATACAAGCGCACAATATAATCCAGAAATATGTTTTCAATTATTTGGAGAAGAAAAGATTGAAATTCTGACAAATTATAATGAAGGAGATGAAGTAGAGGTTTCTTTTAATTTATCTTCTAGAGAATATAATGGCAGATATTTTCATAATGTTGATGCTTGGAGAATAGAACAAATAACACCAAGAGATACTAGTGAAAATGAAAATATTCCAAGCTTTGAAAATAATAATGAAGAGGACGATCTGCCTTTCTAATTAATGTTAATTGCAGATAAGTTAGAAAATCTATTTAAAAGGATCCTGCCAAGACCTTTTACTATTGCTGTTTTACTGACAATATTCACATTAGTATTAGCTTTATTAATTACAGAAAAACAGTCTAATAAATCACAAATTTTGGTTCTTTTATCTTATTGGGAGGAAGGTCTTTGGAATCCTCCTTTATTAGTTTTTGCAGTTCAAATGATGTTAATGCTAGTGCTAGGGCATGTATTAGCTCTTTCAAAACCTATTAACTATATTATAGAAAAAATAACCTCTTTCTGTAATAACACTGCTAACTCTGCAGCAATTATCACTTTTTGCACTTTATTAGTTTCTCTAGTTAATTGGGGTTTAGGTCTTATATTTGGAGCAATATTTGCACGAAAAGTGGCAGAAAATGCTAGCGAAAAAAGACTAGCTATTAATTATCCTATTATTGGTGCAGCAGGCTATTCTGGATTAATGGTGTGGCACGGAGGCATATCAGGATCTGCTCCTATTAAGATTGCAGAAGAAGAACACTTCTTAGCTGATAAGATGGGGGTGATTTCACAATCTGAAACAATCTTTTCAAACATGAATATTAGTGTCAGCATACTTCTATTATTAATATTACCCAGTATCATGTATTATATTGGAAAAAGAAATAAAGGAAAAATAATAACTCTAAAAAAACAAGAGATAAAAGAGGAGAGTACAATTCATGCTTCTGAAAGATTAGATCATTCAAATATAATTGCCTTAATCTTTGGAGGCATAATATTACTATTAGCCTTTTATAAGGCTTTTATATTTCCAGATAAAATATCATTAAACATTATCACTCCAAATTATATCAACTTAGTTTTATTAGGACTAGCAATAATAATGCATCAAAACTTCAATAACTTTCTTAATGCAATAGATAATGCTATTAATGGAGCGTCTGGCATATTAATCCAGTTTCCTTTATATTTTGGGATTATGGGAATAATAAGTAATTCAGGAATGATAGAAATAATGTCTAGTTTCTTTGTAAACATATCAACCACAACTACATTTCCTGTTTTTACATTTATTAGTGCCGCAATAGTTAATATATTTGTACCTAGTGGAGGAGGTCAATGGGCTATACAAGGTCCTATTATTATCGAGGCTGCAAATCAATTAAATGTTAGTATCTCAAAAAGTGTGATGGCATTGGCATACGGAGATCAAATAACAAATATGCTACAACCTTTTTGGGCATTACCTTTATTAGGTATTACAGGGTTAAAAGCAAAAGAGATTTTACCTTATACACTTATTCTATTGCTAGCTGGATGTATTATCTTTATTGGAGGACTCCTAATATTCTAATATCTTGATCTTATAATTAATTATCTTTTTCTGCTTTAACATCAAACGCATCTCTCAATCCATTACCTAAAAGCATAAATGATAATACCAATACCATAATAGATAAACCTGGTATTATAGCTAAATAAGCTTTATTCATGATAATATAAGCATAATGATCTTTTATAATCGTACCCCAACTTGGAATAGGAGGTTGAGCTCCAATACCTAGAAATGATAAACCTGATTCTATTAAAATTGCAGTTGCAAAATTAGCAGCTGCAATAACAATAACAGGCCCAACAATATTAGGAAGAATATGATGAAAAATTATTCTAAAAGGCTTGTAAGCAAGTACTTTGCCTGCTTCAATATATTCTAATTCTCTAATAGTTAGAACTTGTCCCCTTACAATTCTAGCAACATCAACCCACATAGTCATACCGACAGCAATAAAAACTTGCCAAAAACCCTTGCCCAATGCTAATGTAATAGCAATAACCATTAGTAAAGTAGGAATTGACCATATAACATTAACAAACCACATAATTAAATAATCTACTTTTCCTCTAAAATAACCTGCTGTTAAGCCTAAACCAATACCAATTAATAATGAAATAAAAACAGCAATAAATCCAACTGATAAAGAAATCCTCATACCATAAATTATTCGACTTAAAAAATCTCTACCATATTTATCTGTTCCAAACCAATAAATTTGCTCCTTTAAATGAAAATCTCCTGTATATTGTCTTTTTTGAAGTGAATTAAACACTTGAAATTGGACTTTATCACCTAAATCTACATAAGAAGAAATAGGTATCTTTTGATAATCTAATTCTTTACCTATAAATAATTGATAAAATATAGACCTTGACAGAACCTCATTCTTAGGAATGCATAAAAAAGTAACTTTTGTTAAAGGTTTCAATGTCGCTAACTCAATATGCATATCGTTAGCCATTGGAGTCTTGTCTGGAGTAATAAGAACAGAAAAGAAAGATAAAAAAATACAAACTATAATTACTAGAAAGGCTGAAAAAGAAAGTTTATTGGCTCTAAATCGTTTCCAAGCTAATTTATTTAATGAATTATCTTGCATTTAATATTTATGTACTCTACCTTTCCATGTGAAAGAAGTAAAAAGTGTAGCAACTACAATCAAAATTATATAAAATGAATAAAATAATTCAAAAGGAAATATCCATTTTATCAAATCTTTTCGTTGAAAAAAATTAAGAATAGGAACAAGTATTATTAAATCAATTGTAAATTTAAGAAGAAATAAGGCTATAAATAAGAGTAGCCATAAAGTATCTAAAATAGCTAAAAAGAAAAGAATTATAAGACTTAAATTAGTAAGAAAAACAACTAAAGCACTATAAATAGTATGAATATCACGATAATGGATGCTCTTAGAAGTCCATCTTTTTCTTTGATTAATAAATTCTAAATAGTTCGCAACTGCTTCAGTTTCTACAATAACTTCTTCATCTTTTGCAAAAAAAATTCCTTTTGGATACAATTTTTTAACATAATGCAAGAGAAAAACATCATCACCGCTTGTTATGGCTTGATTATATCCGCTAAATTGAGAAAAGACATCTTTTCTATATGCTAAATTAGCGCCATTACAAAAGAGTGCATGTCTATTCCCTATTGCTCCTGCTCCACTAACAATCAAGGAGGAAAACTCTAGTGATTGTATTACTGAAAAAAGACCTTCTTTCTTCTTATATCTTACTGGCCCAGAAACTAACTTTATGTTATCATCAATAAAATATTTAACCATTCTTTGCACCCATAATGAGGAAAAATTACAATCAGCATCAGAAGTAAGAATAATATCTCCATTAGCTCGATCAATAGCATACATAATAGCTTGCTTCTTACCCATCTTATCATTAGGTAAGTTTAAGATAACTATATTATTTTGCTCATAAGATCTAAGAACCTCTAATGTCTTGTCAGAAGAATGGTCATTAATCAGAATAAATTCTATTTTATCTTGTGGATAAATCTGTGATTGAAGACTTTCTAATAATCTATCTATCATCCTCTCTTCATTTCTTATGGCAATGATTACACTAACTCTTGGGGTATAGCCATTAATAGTAACAGGTCTTATCTTCTTCCATCCTAAATAATAACCTCCAATTAGTAATATATATAAAAAAATTATTATAACAAATATAAACCACATTAAGTGCGATAAATTTTAGTGTTAAATAAAAATACTAACCCAATTAATGCAGGTAATATGAAATTTATTATCCAAATAGAAAATGTAGCACAAGAAACACCTATATAATTGGCAGAAAATAATCCAAAAAGATACATAGAAACCAATAACTTAAAACTAACGTCGGTTATAGGAGTCCAAACAGGCAATATAGATGTAACTAAAAACATAATTGGAATTAATAATATAGCATATAAAGATGCTATATCTACCCCTAATACTTTCAATAATATAAAAAATTGTACAGAAAAAACAATATACCTTGCAAATCCAAATAATAAAACTTTTATTAATTCCTGTTTTTTATATAATGAAAATATTACAGTAAATTTTTTATATCTATCTAAAAAAGAAATTCTAGATGCCATCTTAGTAAAGATCTCAGTATTAAGAAATAAAAATAATAATAAACTATTTACGAGTATAATAATTAATAAATAGACATAATATGGGAATTCTATAAATTCTATACTTTGAGAAAGCCTGGGGAATATATATAATAAACCTATAATAGCTATAGATCCAAAAAGTATAGTAGTTAATAATTGTGCCATAGATCCAATAAATGTAATTAATACCCCCTGAAGCTTATTACCTTTTTTTAGATATAAAACTCTACCCCCATACTCTCCTATTTTATTTGGTGTAAAAGCAGAAAGTGTAATACCTGTGAAAATAGCTTTTAGAGAGAAGCGTAAACTAACTTTCTCAATCTTATTAATCAATAAACTCCATTTCATTGCTTCTAGAGTCCAATTAATAAACATCATTAATAACACAAAAAATATAAGAGCCCAATGATCTTTAACTTGAGTAACTAAATAGCTAAAATCAAATTGATATGCAACAGTTTGATTTGTTATCTGTTGATATAATAAGAAAATTGCAAAAACAAAAAAGCCAATCTTTAATAATAAGGTAATGGGTTTTTTACTTAGCATTCATTAGTTTTGTAATACAATTGCAAGCAAAGATAAAAAATTGAAAACTGATAAAGTTATATTAGGGGTTGACCCCGGAACTAGCATAATGGGATATGGTATAATTCATGTAAAAGAAAAAAAAATATCACTGATTCAAATGGGAGTATTACATCTATCAAAGATACAATCTCATGAATTAAAACTAAAGAAAATATTTGAACGAACTTTACAATTAGTAGATGAATACAAACCAGATGAATTTGCAGTAGAAGCTCCTTTTTTTGGAAAAAACATACAATCTATGTTAAAACTAGGTAGAGCACAAGGAGTTTCAATGTCAGCAGCACTTTATCGAGAAATACCAATATTTGAATATGCTCCTAAAAAGATTAAAATGGCAATTACAGGAAACGGAAATGCTTCAAAAGAACAAGTTGCTGGCATGCTAAAATCTATATTAAAAATAACTGAGATGCCAAAACATTTAGATGCCTCAGATGGATTAGCAGCTGCAGTATGTCATTTCTTTCAAAGGAATAAAAGTAATCCTAAAGGAAATTATAGTGGATGGAGTTCGTTTGTGAAAAACAATCCTGATAAACTTAAATAGCCTCTCTTATACTTTTAGCAATTTCTTCAAATTCATCTTCTGAAAAATTTATTTTCTCAGCTTCAAAATTAATATCTGAAATAGTATTAATAGGGACTAAATGTATATGAGCGTGAGGCACCTCAAGACCAATTACTGAAACCCCTATACGTTCACAATGTATCACCTTACGTATCCTAATAGCAACTCTTTGTGCAAACATCCATAAAAGTGAATATTTTTCTGGAGACATATCAAATATGTTATCAATTTCTTCTTTAGGAATAACTAATACATGTCCTTTTGCTAATGGAAAAATATCTAAAAATGCTAAATAATTTTCATCTTCAGCTACTTTGTATGCTGGCATATCACCACTTACTATCTTAGAAAAGATACTCGGCATTATAATGGTTGTATATCAATAATCTCAAAATATAATACACCATTTGGAGCTTGTATTTCAGCAATCTCACCAATAGACTTTCCTAAAAGCCCTTTACCAATTGGTGAAGTAACAGAAATCTTTTTATTAGCTAAATCAGCTTCTGATTCTGAAACAATTGCATATGTCATTTCCGTACTATTAGAATTATTCTTAATAGTAACTTTAGTAAGTAAATGTACTGTAGAAGTATCCATAGCAGTTTTATCTAATACACGAGCATTCGCAACATCATTCTCTAATTTTGCGATTCTTGCTTCAAGTAATCCTTGTGCTTCTTTTGCAGCATCATACTCAGCATTTTCTGATAAATCCCCCTTGTCTCTTGCTTCAGCAATTTGAGTTATTACATTAGGACGATCAACAGATTTTAATTTTTGCAATTCTGATTTCAAATCATCATAACCCTCTTGTGATAAATATATTGTACTCATGATTATATAATTTATACATAACAAAGGAAAATCTCCCTTTGCTTTTACATACTATGTTTTTTAAAATTTTATAGATTAATTCTTGCTCCAATAGCATGTGAACCTTGGAAAGGGTCAGTATGTCTATAAGAATAATCTAATCCAAATGTAGATCCACTATCTCCCCCCATTGGCAACTCAATAGTAAATCCAGCTGATGGTCCTCTTAAAGCAGTTGTTCTGGTATTTGGAGTTCTAATTCCTTCCTCATAAACATAACCCATACGAAGCATAAACATCTCTCTATACGAATATTCTCCACCAAGTCTATATTGGTCTTTTTGAAATGAATTAGATGTAAATGTTCCTGCTCCAGTAATTCTATGTCTGTGTACATTTACATCATATGACATACCAATATTTAACAACGCTGGTAATTCTAACTCTGAAGATCTCTGTTCAACTGTCATTTTGTAATCATCATCATCTCCAACCACTCCCCTAAATGAAAAACCGTCTCCAGTAAACATCATTCTAGGACCAACATTTTTCAATGAAATTCCAAATTTCATATTATCTTTTGCTCCAGTTACATATTGTATACCTGCGTCTAAAGCAATACCACTAGCAGACACATTAGAAATTTGCTCTGAAATTACTTTTACAGTAGCTCCTCCATAAATACTATTGGAAAATATCCTTGAATATGCAAAAGACATATTCATAAATTTAGGAGAATAGGTTCCAATACCACCATCAGGCAACTCTACAGTAGTAATTTCAATATTGCCAAAATCCATACTCATAACAGAAAAACCAAGCACACCTGATTCTCCAACTTTTTGAGAAAACCCAAATGAATTAATAGTACTTACTGCATCATCAGAACTAAACATCTTTCCTCCATATTGAAGCCATGATGTCTGAGAAAATATTAATTCAGTTTTTTGAGTAAAAGCAAGTCCTGCAACATTGGAATAAATTCCCTCTAGGCCTCTAACAGAAGCAACATTTGCTCCTCCCCAGCCTGAAGTTCTTGCCCAAGGGTTAATTAATAGCTCTGACGCGCCAGCCTGTCCTGCTCTTTGAGGATTACCTGAAAAAGTATGACTAAAAGGAATTGCTATAAAAGCAACAACTGCAGTAATCTTTACCCAATTATTAATCTGTTTCATATCTATACTAATTTGTTATCGTCTTTATGTTTATTTTAAATTAAAAAGTATCTAAATCAATTGGTCTTAATGATCCGAACCATTTAATTACTTTATCTTTTTCTACAAATTCTTTTGTAACATCATCCCATAATTGTGCACGAACATGTATTATATATAACCCTGATGCAATTGGAATTCCAAAATCATTCTTTAAATCCCAATCGATAGAAGTCATATTATCATCTTTCTTAAGAGTACGCACTAAAGTCCCTCCAATCGTAAAAATCTTTACTGTAGCTTGATAAGGTAAATTAGTAATTTTAACTCTGTTATCCAGCTGATTAATTTCATAAGAGGAATATCCATAATATGGATTAGGAACAGCTTTTATAGTTTCCATTGCATCTAAAGCAACATCTACATCTCCTTTTACAGCAACAATATCATCTGTACTAAAACTATAAGTAGGATTGAAACTATTTAAAGGAGTACTTTCGATAACTCTTGCTTTAGCTGAACCGGTGAAATTAGTAGTTCCAGTAGCAACAAAAGACTCTCCTGGAAGATAATCAACACCATCATATGTTACTGTCTTACCACCCCAAGTAGTAGTCGCATTTTCGTAGGCAACTACATAATTACTTCCTAAGGTTAAAGCTTGATTTTTATCAAAAAATGTATTAGGATCTACTGTTTCATACTGCTTATATGGCTTGGAAACTCTAAGCTTTATAGTTGCTGTATTGGACAGATTAAAAGATCTTCCTGGCGCTAATAAAGGAGCTCCAACCCAAGTAACATTCTTAAAAACACTCCATTTTCCCGTTCCATTATTATCATTTAATAACTTAGAATAAATCCAAGCTGATTCATCATAATTTGGAGAGAAATCACAATCAGCAATATTAGTAACATAATCATCCGTTCCTTTTACCCATGATTGACCTTTAACTACATAAATAAAATGCTTACCTCCTAATAAATAATTACCTCCAGAAAACTGTTGTCCAACAGGAGCATTAGCATCATATTGTGGAAAATCTTCTGTTGTAAGTCTTCCAGTAGGGTTCCACAACATATCATTTCCATTTTCAGAATTCTGCCACGAATCTTCTGAGAAAATAATATTCAACCTTTCTCCTGTTTCTACGTCAATAGCATATCCAGGGAACCACCCCATACCATTAATTAAATTTCCATTTTGATCTAAACTACCATCTGGATCTCCATCTTTTCCAACTGATGGAGATTGTCTTAACCCCATCTTGACCTGGCCTCCTTCAGAAAGAGAGGTGTCCTCTTGTGCCTCAACTACACACACTCTACTCCACTTAGATGTGTCGTCAGTAATCACAATGTCAACTGAATTTAAATTTTCTAACTTAGCTAAATTTGTAATCGAATTACTTATTCCAGGCCCATCATTAAAATGAGATGCAAAACGATAAGGGGCCCAAGTTCCTCCTGACCACTCAATATCCCCAAAAGCAATATTTGTTTGTACAACTGCACCTTCAAATACACCATTAGGATCTTCTGACAAACCGTAATCACTCAAGAGTGAATTATTCTCATTCTCAAATGAACCTGACCTAATCCAATTAAAACCCCACAAACTAAAAAATTGAGATTCATCATCTCTATCTGCAACTCCACTTAACCATCTATCATTAATATCATCAAATTCAATAGTTCCAGAAATCAAACCATTATTTGAAACATTATCTGGGTCATCTCCAGGATTGCTAGTTTGTAATATTTTTACATTTAATCCTAAACTTGTAATATACATCTCTGATCCAAATGTAATATCTTGATTATCAGCAGCAACAACAGAACCTGTTTCATCATTAATTAACTCCCATCTCCCATATGAAGTCACAGCACTTGCCGTAAAAATAGGATCCATTAATTTGAAAGTAAAATTCCCGTTAGGAATTTTTACAGGATCAACTACAGAAATTGCAATTGGACCCTCTCCCTGCTTGTAAGTAGGATATAAACTTCTGTGATCCGATGAATTTAAAATTTCAGTCACCGTTTCTGCGGTTAAATCAAGAGATATCCCTCCATTTCCTTGACCTTCTAATCTTTGGAGTTTTACTCCATCACCATATGAGGCATTTAATGTCATTCCTCCATTCTCCGACTCTGTAAAATGTGGTATTGCAGAGTACACCTTAATATTTCTTCTTCCTGAAATATAAGGTTGATTTCTACCATCATAATCAATGGCATTTACATCATAAGGCGAAGCATTTTCTTCCGCTCTATTATAACCATAAGCTAATGACATAAAATAGTACGTCTTATGATTTACTAATCTTGAATTACCTAATGCGAATTTATCATCAGATATCCTAAAAGAAAATTCAACACCTTCATCAACAGAACCGATAACACCTTCACTTAATACTGATTGAATCTCTTCGACTGGTGTATATACTCCTAGAATTGGATCCAAATAGTGGTTTACAATTCCAGTAACAGTATCCTTAACATCAGTTCTAAAAATTAATCTTGCCTTATCAGGATCATCTAAATCAGT
>CAJWCP010000018.1 GCA_913031595.1 uncultured Flavobacteriales bacterium
TCATTTTCTTTTTTTTTAAATTAATTGTTCAAATTTAATAAAAAAGACAAAAAAAAACCCGGAAAAATCCGGGCTCTTTCTTTTTAATTATAAAAAAGACTATTCAAAAACAACCTTCTCTGTATAAGTCTTATTATTATTATGTAGTTCAACTGTATATACTCCCTTTCCAAATTCAGAAAGATCAATATTATTTGACAGCCCATTTGTTGTTGTCTTATAAACCATCTCTCCTAAAATATTTCTAACTTCTAATGTATAACTTATATTTACATCTGTATCAACTGTAAAAATACCAGTCGTTGGATTAGGATAAATAGTAAATATCGAAGACTTAATATCTTCTATAGAATTCCATGTATCAGCATTAAAATTCATTCTCAACATTGGCACATCTCCAATTGTATACCATGAAGGTGCTCCATTCTGATAATGATCATCCTTATCAAATAATCTATCATAAGATGCATCTCCTAATCCTGAAACACCACAACCTGCACTGTCAAGCGGGTGCTGATAACCTCCAACAGCAATACAATATCTTGTTCCCTGAAGTAATGCTTGAGGAGATACAAATGGAATATTAATCCATGTGCCTGGCTCTCCTACAGATATAGTATAGTTATCAGAAGTTGCTAAAGGAATAGGGTCTAAATTAGGATCTGTATCTATTTCATAAAGAGAAGCATAAATATCTGTTCCTGGAACTGACCAGTCAGCAATAAAAACATCAATAGAATATAAATTCTCATTCGCATACATATCGTAATCTGCACCAACTTCAAACCCTCCAGGTATACCAGCAGGGTTATTACCAGTAGTTCTAGATAATCGCCAAGCATAATCATATACTCCTTGATCCTTACCGTATGTATAATCTGTTACTTCAGTAGTTTTAGTCGTTACATCTGTATTAGTAATAACAACTCCTTGACCTGCAGAATCACCAACACCCCACATATCAATAGTATATACTCCATTCATTGTAGGTGTAAAAGTTGGTGAAGCGACAAAAGTATCTTGTTCTGTAACTGCTAAAGAAATAGTATTAGAAGTGTGTGAAGAAATCATTCCTGTTGGGCTTGTAACATCAGCATACATAGTGACAGCTTGCGTTGCAATACCTGTATTCTTGATAACAGCTTCAAATGCATATGGGTTAGCTGTTGCTTGAGACATTGGATATTGTGTGTAATCTTGACCTAATCCTCCAGCTGTTAAATAATTTACCCACCATCCTCCATATACCTCATCTTGTATAGCGACACCATTATCTGGTATTTCAGCGATTGATACATCATCAACAGCCCAATACCACGCCCATATATCATTGTCATCATAATAAAACTGTACCATTACAGAATCTCTACCACCAGCAAATGCTGAAATATCATAAGTAGTAATTTCTGGATTTCCAGAGTTTTGTAAATTTGGGTAATTATTTTGATCTGTAATAGGTCCTCCAGCTGGATATAAAATAGTTTGTGGCTCATACCAATTTACTCCACCATCACCTGATATTCTTACACCTCTAGTATCTTTCCACCATCTATAATTATGAGAGAACGTTATTTGAACATAAGGATAAGCTGAACAATCAATCATTTGTGCAGTCGTCGCTGTAACTATAACTGGAGTTCCATCATTATCACCTCCTCCAGTTCCATCTGAATTAATAAATAAATATCCATTTGAAGCAGTTGTTGAAGACATCGGAGCTAAAGCAGACACTGGGATTGCCATAGGATCAGTCTCAATACTCCAATCCAAAGCAGGAATACTTGCGTTCTCAAACATCCATGTACTTGCACTTGAAAAATCATCTGACCAAATAATTGCTGGAGCAGAAGAAGCAACAGAAGGAGAAACAACATTAGGTATTACTAAAGATGTTTCTTCTTGTGTCATAATACGTTGATCTGGCATATTTGCCACAGATTGTGCATGACTTGCAATAGCAAAAACACATACACAAACAAATAATAAAATTCTTTTCATTGTTATTTTTTTAAAATTAAGAGAAAGCAAATATAAGAAGAAAATACGATAATAAAGTATTAAAAGACAATGTTATTCTTCATATTCAGAAATAGGATTACAAGAACATATAAGGTTTCTATCTCCAAAAGCATCGTTCACCCTCCCTGATACTGGCCAGAATTTATTCTCTTTTATCCAACTCAAAGGATATGCAGCTTTTTCTCTACTATACTTAAATACCCATCGATCATTCGTAACTTTACTTACAGTATGAGGCGCATTCCTCAACACGCTATCTTCTACAGTAATTTGACCAGATACAATTTCATTAATTTCTTCTCTTATACTAATCATTGCTTCACAAAAGCGATCAAGTTCATTTTTACCTTCGCTCTCAGTAGGCTCAATCATAAGTGTTCCTGCAACTGGAAAAGAAACAGTAGGTGCATGAAAACCATAATCCATAAGACGTTTTGCAATATCTACAACTTCTATATTATATTGCTTAAACATTCTAAAATCAACTATCATCTCATGAGCAACTCTATGATTATTACCTGTATATAAAATCTCAAAATGATTATCTAACTTTTCTTTTAAATAATTCGCATTTAGAATAGCAATCTTTGTGGCATCAGTAAGCCCTGTAGTGCCTAGCATCTTCATATAAGCATACGAAATAGTTAAAACTAATGAGCTTCCCCAAGGAGCAGAAGAAATCGCCATTCCATGATCTCCTCCAACCTTAACTAAAAGATGATTAGGCAAAAAAGGCTTTAAATGACTTGCAACAGCTATAGGACCCATACCTGGACCTCCTCCTCCATGAGGGATAGCAAATGTTTTATGTAAATTTAGATGACAAACATCCGCGCCAATTATAGCCGGATTTGTAATCCCAACCTGAGCATTCATGTTCGCTCCATCCATATAAACTTGACCTCCTTTATCATGTATTATCTTTGTAACTTCAGTAATTGACTCTTCATATACTCCATGTGTAGAAGGATAAGTGATCATTAATGCAGATAAGTTGTCAGCATACTCATTAGCTTTATCTCTTAGAACCTCAACATCTATATTCCCATTTTCATCACAAGGAACGACAACTACCTTCATTCCAGCCATTACTGCTGAAGCCGGATTAGTACCATGAGCAGAAGAAGGAATTAAACAAATATTCCTATGTTCATCTCCTCTACTTGCATGATAAGCTTTAATAACCATTAAACCCGCAAACTCTCCCTGCGCTCCAGAATTTGGCTGTAAACTAACTGCATCAAAACCTGTAATTTCACAAAGCATCTCTTCAATTTCGTGAAACATAATTTGATAACCCCTTGCTTGATGAGATGGCGCAAATGGATGTAGATTGCCAAATTCTGACCAACTAAGAGCAAATAATTCTGATGCAGCATTTAATTTCATTGTACAGGAGCCTAAAGGAATCATAGAATGAGTTAACGAAAGATCTTTGTTTTCTAAACTTTTAATATAACGCATCATCTCTGTCTCTGAATGATATTTATTAAATACTTCATGCGTCATAAAAGGAGTATTTCTATATAGTGATTCTGGAATACGAGCAGTCGCCTCAGTATAATCCCCACTCAAGACTTCTTCTATTAAACGATCTGAATCAGAATGATTACAGCTCTTAGCAAATACCTCTAATATATCATTTATATTAGTTAAATCATCTTTCTCATCAATACTAATCGATAAATTATTATCATCTATATAATTAAAATTAATCTTAGCATCTTCAGAATAGGTTTTAATATTCTCTAAAGACACATTACCTATATTAATTCTTAAAGTGTCAAAATATGTCTTATTTAACTGATGAAATCCTAATTGAGTTAACCCTTCTGCTAATGCTGCCGTCAAAGAATGGATTTTCTTGCTTATATTACGTAAACCTTCTCTTCCATGATATACCGCATACATACTCGCCATCACTGCTAATAAAACTTGCGCTGTACAAATATTTGATGTTGCTTTTTCTCTCCTTATATGTTGTTCTCTTGTCTGTAATGCCATGCGTAAAGCCCTATTGCCATCTACGTCTTCTGATACACCAATAATTCTTCCAGGAATATTTCTTTTATATTTTTCTAAAGTTGCAAAAAAACCAGCGTGAGGCCCTCCGTAACCCATAGGAACACCAAAACGCTGAGTGGATCCCACAACAACATCTACACCCCATTCTCCTGGAGGCGTAAGTAAACTTAAGCTTAATAGATCAGCAGCAACTACGACTCCTATTTCTAATTCCTTAGCAGACTCTATAATATTAGAGTAATCGATTACATTACCATATTTACCAGGATACTGTAAAATCATTCCAAAGAATTCATTAGAAAGATTAATATCAGTATAATCTCCTATTATTAACTCTATACCTAAAGGAGTTGATCTTGTCTTTAATATTTCTATAGTTTGGGGATAACACAAATCTGAAACAAAAAACTTATTAACTCCTTGTTTTTTTTGCAATCTATTTCTGCTGTTGAAAAGCATCATCATTGCCTCTGCAGCAGCTGTTCCTTCATCAAGTAAAGAAGCATTTGCAATTTCCATTGATGTTAAGTCACTTACCATTGTTTGAAAATTTAATAAAGCTTCTAATCTTCCCTGTGCTATTTCAGCCTGATATGGAGTATAAGCAGTATACCAACCTGGATTTTCTAATATATTTCTTTGAATAACTCCTGGAAGAATAGTGTTAAAATAACCCATTCCTATATAAGATCTGTAGTTCTTATTCTTACGCCCAATATTTTTAATGTGTTCAATAAATCTGTTTTCACTCATTGGCTCAGGTAAATTCATTGGAGAATTAAGCTGAATATGATTAGGAATAGTCTGTAAGATTAATTGTTCCAAAGAATCTACATTGATAAATTCTAACATTTGTTGAACATCATTGTCTCTAGGGCCAATATGTCGTTTAGAAAAACTACTTGTAGTCATTAATAAAAATCTAATTATTGAAAAAGCAAAAATAAAAATTGGATTGATATTCCAGTGGAATTATTTAATTAAAATAAACTGTAAATCAAACACCTTTTCAACAAGTATTTTAATAAAACTAATTTTTATAGCTATTTTCAATAATTAGAAGAGTATTTTTGCAAAAAAAGATTGATGAAATTCATAGACCTTAAACTTAATAAGGATATTTTAAAAGCTTTAAAAGATCTTAGCTTTGAAACCCCAACGCCAATACAAGAACAAGTAATACCATATCTTCTTGAAAATGACAATGACCTTATTGCTTTGGCACAAACAGGAACAGGAAAAACTGCTGCCTTTGGCACTCCTATTTTACATAAGATTAATGTCAAAAAAGATACTCCTCAAACAATTATTCTATGTCCTACTAGAGAACTTTGTTTACAAATCACAAAAGATATAATGTCTTATTCTAAATATATTAAGCAAATCAAAATAACTGCAGTTTATGGAGGATCTAATATCCAATCCCAAATAAAGTCTATAAAATCTGGCTCACATATTATAGTCGGAACCCCAGGAAGAGTTATTGATCTTATTAGACGAAAATGTCTAAAATTATCACAAATTAATTCTGTTGTTTTAGATGAAGCTGATGAAATGTTAAACATGGGATTTAAAGATGATCTGGATATTATTCTTGCAGAAACTCCTGAACAAAAACAAACACTTCTATTCTCTGCTACGATGCCAAAAGAAGTGATGAAAATCAGCAAAAATTATATGTATAAGCCCAAGAATATTGAAGTTGCTAAAAGAAATCAAGGGGCTGAAAATATTGATCATTATTATTATCTAGTAAATGCTAGAGATAAATATAAGGCTCTAAGAAGAATTTGCGATGTAAATCCAGAAATATATGGAATTATTTTTTGCCGTACAAGAAGAGACACTAAAGACGTTGCTAATAAACTAATGCAAGATGGTTATAATGCTGATGCTATACATGGAGACCTATCTCAATCTCAAAGAGATCATGTAATGGGAAAATTTAGAAAAAGAAACTTGGAACTATTAATAGCAACAGATGTAGCTGCTAGAGGTATAGATATTAATGAGCTTACACATGTTATTAATTATAATCTGCCTGATGACAATGAAGTATATGTTCACCGTTCAGGAAGAACCGGAAGAGCTGGCAATAAAGGCGTCTCTATTATTATTGCACATAGTAGAGATGGGAGAAAACTGAAAGCAATTGAAAAAATGATTAAACGAAATTTAATCGCTAAGAAAGTTCCTAGTGGAGAAGAAATATGCCAAAATCAATTAATGAAATTGATAGATAAAGTTGTTTCTACAAATATAAACACTAAAATAAATGACTACCTTCCTGCTATTGAAGAAAAACTAGCACATTTAGAAAAAGACAAGTTAATACAACACTTTGTCTCATCTGAATTTAATAGATTTCTGGCATTCTATGAAAATGCCCCAGACCTAAATATTACAAAAGAAAACATCAAAAAAGATAGAAAAAGTAAAAAATCTATCAGCGAAAGAACGGGCCATGCTGAAAAAGGCTATACTAGATTCTTTATTAATATAGGTAAAACCAAAAACCTACAAACACATAATCTAATTGGATTAATTAATGAGTATACTAAAAAACGGAATATACCTGTAGGTAAAATTGACCTTATGCGGAACTTCTCTTTTTTCGAAGTCCCCTCTAAATTTGAAGCTGATATTTTAAAAGGATTTAAAAAATCTTCTTGGAATAATATTGATTTAAAAGTAGAAGTTTCTCAGGATCCAAATGACAAAAAGAAAAAAAGATTAACGAGCAAGCCCCTATTAAAAACGAATAAAAGAAATTACACTAAAGCAAACGAAGATAAGCAAAGTAAAAAAGGGAGAGAAAGAAGAAAAAAAAGAATAAAAAAGAGTAATTCTTTTAAAGATCGATTTAAAAACAATTAACTCTTTTTACCTGCAACGAAATCTTTCAAGTAAAAAGGCTCAAAATAAGCAATATCTTCAAAATCCTTCTTAATAAATTTATCATTAGATAAAACACCTAAATTACGTGCAGAAGGATAAATATCATTTAAAAAATATGCGTTTTTATGAGAAATAACTTCTCTACATTTTAAAGCACCGTCTCCAAAAAATAAGATTTTATTATGTAAATAATCGTCATAAGTTTCTTTATGTACTATGTCAGCTTCTACAGCTCTAATTTCTTGATTATCTTTATCATAAATGGCAGCAAACACCTCCATTCTCCTAGCATCAAGCATTGGACAGAATAAATCATACTCTTCAGAAACAGATGCTTGATAAGCCATGCCTTTTAATGTAGGGATACTAATTAAAGGAATCTCTAAAGAATAACACAACCCCTTAGCTACTGAAGTCCCAATCCTTAATCCAGTATAAGAACCAGGCCCTTGACTAATAGCAATAGCGTCAAGATCATTAAATGATAACTTAATTTGCTTCATTAATTCTTGTATATAAACTGTTAATTTCTCTGCATGCGTATAGTCCTGAGATAATTCTTCATGACACGACAACTCTTTCCCATCTTGAAAGAGAGCGACAGAACAGTTCTTTGTTGTTGTTTCAATTGCTAAAATAACTGCCATATTAGAAATCATAATAATGATTAAATAAATCACTCACTAATCCAAAACTAAAAAAATTAGTCTTTTGATTAGATTCTTTGTCTTTAAAATCTCTCTGCACAATTTGCAAGTTTACCTTAAGGTTAGTTTTAGGATTAATAATGTATGCTAAATCAAAAATACGTGTATTAATAAAACTCTTATTACCCTGATACAAATTAATATTAAAATCATCAGGTCTACCACCATAAATAAATCCATTTGGCTCTTGAAATTGACCTGTAGATTGATAAACATCATTACCATATGAAATAGAATCATTAGTAAATGACCCTCCATATTTTGCTAAAATCAATCTGGCACTAAGCTCCCATTTACCTTTTTTATATCTACTAATAAAAAGAAGCTCTGAAAAGTTAGCTCCTAATGGGTGTGCTAAAGGCTGATTATAGTGGGCATAATTCTGTTGAGGATTATGATGAGCATAAGTATATGGCCTAACTAAATTAAACTCAGTCTGTACAGAAAGATTGCTAATTCCTAAAAGATGAAATGTCTTATATCCTAATTGATAGCCATATTTGTTGGCCCAAAAACCATTATTCTCTCTCAAGTCATTTAGACTAAATTCATCTAATATTAGTTGAGCATATATAAATGATTTATTCTGAATTTTATATTTTGTGTTTATTCCTATTAGCACATTATCTGGTGAATTAAGTGAAAACTCGATTGGTCGAAATATTACAATAGGATTAAGATAATTAATGTCAAAACCACTACTTCCTGGAGCATGATTCATTCTCCAAATTACAGATTCAAAAAATGCTATGTTTAGCTTCTCATTAGCATTAAAACTTAAATAATGAGCTGACATATATTTCTTAGGGTATCCTATCTGATCAGTATTAGAAAGACTATTGTTTTCAAAATATCTAATGTCTTGAAACTCTGTATATAGATTTGTGTACTCTATTTTCCAAAACTTAGTTTGAATCCTTAAATAAGGATAATTAAATGTATTGTCAGAAAGTAAAAGGGATCTATATCCATCACCTATAAAATGTTTTCCATGTCCAAATTGTAAAACAAACATGTCATTAACCTTATAAGTTATGTTGCCAGATGACATAGAATAATCAAAACCTCTATCCTTAAAGTCACGAGCATATCCCTGCCCAGGGACTATATTATTATTCACAATATAATTATGTAAATAATTAGGAAAAGTAGCTTGATTCTCAGTAAGTGAACTGAAGAATCTAATATGCTTGCCTAAATTCCCTTCTAAAATATATCCTCTAGTATTCTTAAATGTATTTTGATTATCCACTAATTCAGTCCCAATCGAAAAATCAATAATTGGGGAAGCAGTTAATCTGTAATTCTCCCCATTCAATATTACTAAATCTTCCAAAAATATCTTCTTATATAGCCAAGAATTAGAGTTTTTCAAGCTATCTGCTTGATTATATAATGGATGTAAGTTAACTAATGGTCTAAAAGAAGTATGTATATTTTTAGAAGAATGTATAGTTTCTTCAAAATTATGTATATAACTATCTCCTAACACATAATTAGAATACTGGCTTCTAACATCTAAACAAATAATTATAAGAAAGAAAGAGATAAATAACTCTCTCATCTTTTTCGATATTTTTTAACAAGATAAGGAAGAAAAAGAAAAGCATAATTAATAACGGCAAGAATGAAAATACCTGTATTTACATTTTTTTCTAATAAATAATAAGTAATAATAATAGTAAAAATACTAATCAAGGATATTATGAATGTTGTTCTAGCATGTCCATAGCCTAAATCAAGTAAGGCATGATGAAAATGATCTCTTCCTGGATATAAGGGGTGTCTTCCTTTTAGATATCGATATATAAAAACTCTTAGAGAGTCAAATAAGGGGATGGCTAATAAAGAAATTGCTATTAAAGGACCCTTGTTAGGAAGGTGTTTAATTCCTTCAATCATAACTCCTTCTTGAATAATATTGAGAGCTAAAATAGATAATCCCATTCCAATAACTAGAGATCCTGTGTCGCCCATAAATAATCTAGCAGGATGCATATTATATATAAGAAATGCTAATAAAGATCCAGAAATTGAGAAAGCAAGTATTGCGATGTGGTATTGATTCATGAAATATGCTATTACGCCAAAGGTGAAAGAAGATATGGTGCCTAAAACACCTGCTAAGCCATCAACCCCGTCAACTAAATTAAAACTATTTACAATAACTACTACAACAAAAACAGTAAATAAAATAGATATAAATGTAGGAAGCTCATATATTCCTAATACTCCACACATACTATGGATTTTAAGATCTTGGAAATAAATTAAGATCAAAATCGAAAAGATCTGGAAAAATAATTTTGATAAAGGTTGTAATGATATTAGATCATCTATTAATCCAACAATAAAAATAATTATTAACACTAATAAAATAGGAATTATTTCTTGAATGTCAGACCATATAAGTAAAGAAAAAATAAGACCTATAAACATGGGTATTCCTCCAAGAATTGGCACTCCTTTTTTATGTGAAGCTCTTTTTCCTGGAAAATCAAGAAGTCTAAATTTAGAAGCTAATTTAATAAATCTTGGAATAAAGACCACACTAATAATAAATGTGGTGAGCGCAGATAAAAGGATATTTGTTTCAAAACTAAACATTATGCTCTTTTGTAAAAATAATTATTTTTTTAATATCTCTCTAGCCCAAGAAGCTAGAGTATATTGGCCATCTACTTTAACTGTGTTTAAATTTTTTCGCATACCTGCTTGAATATCAGAATCTGAATCCCCTACCATATATGAATTAGAAATATCTATAGAAGGGAAATCACAAAAAGCTTCTTCTAACATTCCTGCTTTAGGTTTTCTACATTTACAACCTTCAGACTCTAAATGAGGACAGTAATATATCTTATCAATTCTCCCTCCAGCATCTTGTATATTAAAAATCATCTTCTTATGCACAAGATTAAGATCCTCTTCTGACATTAAACCTTTACCTACACCTTGTTGATTAGTAACTATTATAATTCTTTTAAATAACACGCTTAAATCTCTAATTGCAAATAACACCCCAGGAATAAATATAAAATCTGAAAATCGTGAAATATATTGATTTTCTATCTTGATATTTATAACTCCATCCCTGTCCAGAAAAAGTGTATCAAAGTTCTTCATTATGAGAACATTTTATCTTCAATAAGTTGACAAATAATATGCCCTACCAAAATATGCCCTTCTTGTATTCTTGCTGTATCTAAAGAAGGAATATTTAAGACAACATCACAAGTATTAGTCATCTTTCCAGCATCCTTTCCAGTAAACCCAACTGTAAACATGCCTTTTTCTTTAGCCTTTTTAATAGCATTTAAAACATTGCTTGAATTACCTGAAGTAGAGAAAGCAAATAAGACATCTCCTTTTCTTCCTGCTGCATCAACCATTCTAGAATACGTTTGTTCATAACCATAATCATTTGCTACTGCAGTAATGAAAGATGAATTGACATGTAAGGCTTCAGCAAATAGCGGGGGTCTATTTTTATAAAATCTACCACTTAATTCTGCAGCAATATGTTGAGCATCAGAAGCAGAGCCTCCATTTCCACATAACAACAATTTATTATCATTCTCAAAAGCTTTAATACTACTCTGAACAATTAATTCGATCTTATTATACAATACTTCATTCAATAATGAATTATAATTATCTATAGCGTTCTCTAGAGAACTCTGTATCTTTTCTCTCATTTTTTTCTTATTTTCTGCTAAAATACAATTATCAAATCCATTTCTCAACAGATTTTTCTACTTTTGTGAATATCAATAAATTATGATAAATTTTAATTTCTTATTTAAACATAAAGAAAAATTAAGAGTTTCTTATTTAGCAGCTCAACCGTTTCCTCATTTAGTGATTGATGATTTTTGTGAAACAGTAAAAATTCATGAGTTATATAATAATATACCAGAGATTAATACAAAAAGTAGGGACTACATGTTTGCAAATAATAAATTTGAAAAATCAAACTATAAGACGCTAGGCCCGCTATTTGAAGAGTTAAATTCAGAATTAAACTCAAAAGAAATGAATGATTTTCTTTCTTATATTGCAGCAAAAGAAATATTTGTAGATCCAAAAAATCATGGTGGAGGATTGCATCAAGGAAAGGAAAATAGTTCTCTAGACATGCATTTAGATTTTAATTATCATCCTCTAAATAAAATGTGGTATAGAGAAATGAATCTACTTTTATATTTAAATAAGGATTGGGTAGAAACGTATAAGGGGCACTTAAAATTAGAAGATCTTAGAACAGGCAAAAAAGAAGAGTTAGCTGTACCATTTAATAGGATGATTATTCAGCAATGCGGACCTCATACTCTACATGGATATGATAAAACAAATTTTCCTCATGATAAATTCAGAACATCTATAGCAACATATGCTTATACACCACATATAAGACATATGGAAGAACCTAGAACAACCGATTGGTTTCCTGAAGATGCAAGCCCTATGAAGAAATTCTGGGGAAGAAACATAAAACACTTGATAAAGATAAAAACAAAGATATTTGGCAGTGGTACTGCAAAAAACCAATAATATTAACTCAAAAATTTATATTCTTTTTGTAATCGTTTTCCTATTACATCCCAATTGTAAGATTCATTAATTAATGAAAAACCAGCCTCCGCAACTTGATCTAATAAATTATTAGTGCCAAATATTTGTATTACTTTATTAGCTAATGATTTTGGTCTTTCTGATTCAAAAAAGAAAGCTGTTTGATTATCAGTCATTACTTCCATAAATGGAGTAAGATTTGAACATAATACTGCCTTCTTATAGCTAGCAGCCATCATAAGAACACCACTTTGTGAGATCCGTTTATAAGGAAGAACTACTAAATTAGTTGATGAAAAATAATGATCAACATGCTCTGATAAAATATAATGATTACGTATTATACAATAGTCTTGTAGATTATACTTATCTATGATTTTTTGATATACACTAAAATCATCTTCCCATGCCTTGCCTGCAATCACCAACAATATATCAGGAATCTTCTCTTTAATTATAGATAACGAAGAAAGTAAAATCTCTAAACCCTTGATTCTCTTTATCATACCAAAAAAAAGAATCACTTTTTTCTCTCTTGGAATATTTAAAAGATCTCTAGAATCTTGAATATTATTTTGAATATTAATAAAGGGAATATAATTGCCATGTGGAATAATTGCGATTTCCTGTTTTTTAAAATTAAACATCTCTTCCATCTGCTTCTGACTAAATTGATTATGAGTAATTAGTTTGTCGGCTAATTTTAAAACAAATTTAGCAAGTAATCTGTTTGATTGATTCTTCTGAAGATTACTAATAACATCATGGATGGTATATACAACCTTCATTCTAAGAACCTTTGTAAGTAATAAATCAAAAAGAACTAATATATTAATATGAAAAAGGTGATAATGACAAATCGTGCTACCTATGAGCTTCGCGTGAAATATAGAGCGAACACTTCCTATACAATACAGTAACCCAGCAATAAAATTAAACCTTCTTCCAAATATACCTTTATAATAATGATAGATTTTTAAATTCTTAATATTAGGGTCTTTAGTAATGTCATTAGTATATAAATTCACCTCTACTCCATTATTAATCAATCCAGTGGACTGGCCAAATAAATAAAAATGATGAGAACCTCCTCGTGCTGCTACTGAATCAATTAATGCAATCTTTGTTTTCATTGATTTATCTCATATTTAATTAAGAACCCTTGTAAATAAGATTTATTAATCAAAACCCAAGTTTTAAAATTCTTTCTAATATTAGGATTAAATACAAACTTAATATTGTTCCTTAAAAAAAGCCATATAATAAACACATAACAAAAAAGAGAACCTGTTTTTCTTAAAAAATAAATATGGTTTTTTATGTTCTGTTGTAAAAAAAAATCACTTTTATATTTAGCGTTACTTTCTCCAATATTCTTGTTTGTTAAGGCTCCTACTTTATGATAGAACTCTATGTTTGGATAATAAACTAAATTATGTTGAGTGCTTTTATAAACTCTATAACAAAAATCTGTATCATCAAAATAAACAAAATATTTTTCATCCATAAATCCAATATCATCAAACACTTCTTTTTTTATAAGTAAACAGCATGTAGGTGCATACTGGACTTCTTCTACCTTATTAAATTTTCCTACATCTAATTCTCTAAAGCCTCTATGTAATGGCAAATACCCATTAATCTTTGAAAAAAAAGCGCCAGCATACCAAATATATTTCGGATTATCTGAATACATGATTTTTGGTGCAATCATGCTACTTTTATTCTTGGCTTGAGCTTTAATCAATTTATTAATTAATTGTGGCTCAAACTCCACATCATTATTAATTATTAATAATTGACTGCACCCATCAGCTATTGCATTTTTTATGCCTTGATTATTTGCCTTTGCTACCCCTTCATTTCTTTCATTCTTAATTAATTTAATTCTAGAGTCTTTTATTTCCTCTATTATTTTAATTGTATGATCAGTGGATTTATTATCAATTATATAAAGGATAAAATTAGTATAAGTCTGATTTAAAATACAGTGTAAAAATGAATTCAAAACAGGTTCTGAATTAAAGGTAATTGTAATTACTCCTATTTTATCCATTTTGAAAAATCTTTATTTAAAATTACACCTAACTGTTGAATATCTTTTTTAAATAAATTCTGCAAATAAAATCTAGTATCAAAGGAAAGTATTGGTTTCTTATTTTTTTGAAAAAAAAATGTTGTAATTATTTTTAATATCTTCTTCGGTAAAATAAATTTGACAATCCTTCGAAAGAGAAAAAAAGAATAAAACCAATTTATAATACTATACTTAGACATTGAGAATGTATTATATTCCTTTTTTATATTAGCTTGATAATCTGTTTCAACTTCTAAAAATAGAAAAATATTCTTAAGAACCGCTTCTTGATCTTTTTGAAGGTCTTCATAATCAATAATATGGATATTTTCTTTTCCAAAAATCTTTAAATATCTTTCTATCTGTGAAAAATATTGACTAACCTCAATATATTGCTGATAATGTAATTCAAAATCTTTACTAACAGATGAACCTCTATAAATTATTTCTTCAAAAGTATTTTGCACTAAACCAAGTCTAAAATCCATTAAATAATGTGAATATGCTCTTTCAATTGGATTTCTTAACACAATAATAATCTTAGCATGTTTATTATACTGCTTAATTTTTGCTGGAACATCTTCATAAAACAAGTATGAAACACTAGCTTCTCCAAGAATACTGTCATCTCTTTCGACATTAAATAGAGAATGATATTTCTCCTCAGTATCAATTTGCATATTATAATAATAAATGTTTTGATTCTTTAGAGCCTCATGTGAAAAATAATCAGGCTCCTTTTCTTTACTCATTATAATTTTAGGATGTTCATTAAGATAATGATACAAAGAAGTAGTGCCTGCTTTTGGAGCTCCAACTATAAAAAAATCTACTTTCATTGTTTTAAGAATATTTTTTTAAGATTCTTCAAGATGCTAACTTTTATGTTTAAATTTAAGAGGAATGCAAAAAATAATTTAACAGGAAATGTAAATAAATAAATAAAACTCAAAACAGGAGGAGATTTAAATTTCTTTAATTCATATGAGAAATATCTCATCATATTACTAGCAAATAATTGTGATATGTATATTTCAGCATTATTTAACCCTCCTTTTTTCCATTTTTCAACTTTTTCCTTATCTATTTCAAGCCTATCTTTTCTATCTAAAGTCGTGGATGATCCTACTACTGGTACTTTAAGCATTTTATCTTGATAATCTATTCTTAAAAATGAACATATCTCATTCACTACAAACTCTGAATCTTTAATTAATTCCTCAAAATTAACAATCTTAACTCTAGGATGATCCATGTATTTAGTAGTATGTCTTAAGGAAGAATCCCAAATCTTAGCTGTTGTTATAGGATGATAATTTACATATGATCGAATTGCTTCAGAAAGAGGAATCTTAGAGGCGCCTAAAAACTTTCTTTTCCATTTATTTTTTTGAGAAAGTAAAACATCTCTCTGGTCCCGTACCATATTTATAATTTTAGCATTGGGAAAATAATCTAAAATTTCTTGAACATAGTACATATTGTTTGGAGTTTGTTCGCAAGCAATTTCATTTGATCTTAATTTAGTCATTTCATTTAAGAATAATGAATATATATCTAAAGCATTCTTTACTGGATCTTTAAGTAATAATTTAGCAGCCTCATTATAAAAGTTTTTATATTTATTTTGAAAAAAAATTCCATTTTTCTGAACACATAATAATTTAGCAAGAAGGTGTTGACTTTCTTCATTAGACAGTTCTGAAGATAAAGAAGAATTGAGAAGTCTTGAAAAAAAATGTAATTCTCTAAATGTAAAAATTTTAGAATGATTACCTAAAATGCGACTCAGCATAGTTGTTCCACTTCTACTACTACCAACAATAAATATCTGATCTGTCTTATTCATGCTTATATTCTATTAATGAGATGCTAAATGGCTCATAAGCATATCTCTTATCTGGCTTAAAGTTTTGTGCTAAACTTAATTTACCGTTAATATTTGCTTTATGATAAAGCTCTTGACTATAGAATTCTGAAATTAATCTATCACGATTTTCTGGGAATTCATAATATTCATCTGACCAGTTAATCAAAATTGTAAATAAATGTTGATCACTTTTATCAAAACATTTATATTGAAATATCATTGGATTTACTTCTTGTTTAATAATTATATTACTATGATCTATAACTTTACCAACAAATGTTAACGGATGATAAGGACTCTGAATCTCCATTGTTTCTTGATTATTTCTAAAAATAGAGCCTCCAAAATCTCTACCTCCCATATTATGGTATGTTGTTAAGTCAATTGACTCAAGGTCTTTATTGCTTAATAGCTCCAAAAAATATTGAGTGACAAACATTGCTTGTAGCATAGTATTACCTGTCATCTTTGATATTTGAAGATTCCATTCTGTAATCCAAATCGGTTTATCAAATATTGACTGATACTCTTCCATCTCATTCTCAAAATCAAACTGTAAAAAATTTAATGCTCTTTCTCTATATATCTCAAATGCTTCTTTAAGATTTTCACCCTCTTTTTCTAATGTTAGCATTTGTCCAAATTCTTTCTTTCCTTTTACAACTTTAGCATAAGAGTGAACTATAATATCATCATAGAATTTCATATTAGCTAATTTTTTATTCCAAATAGAATGACGATGAGTTGGATTTGAATGAAGTGGTGCAGCTACAATTGCTGTTCTTAATTTTGGAAAATATTTTTTAATTTTATTGGAACAACGTTCCGCATCAATAATATATTCTTCTATGGTATATCCTTTTTGATAAAAAGTTCTATTTGACAATTCACTACCTAATTCAACTCCAATAATATCAATTCCTGCGTCTTGAATTTTTGATATCATCATTATAATATCATCATTATCGACAAACATATTAGCCACTAAAACTGCCTTAGCGCCAGTTATCTTTGCTAATTTTATAAAATCATCTATATAATCATGAGTATGTCCTTTCATTACATTAGCGCGGACTAAAGCTTTTGATCTCTCCCTAAACCTACCTCCATCATACTTATTAATCTCATCAAAATCAAACCCATAACCATTTTTACCAAAATGATAAAAATTACCAACTGCTCCGCCAGGAAATCTTAAAACTTGTGGATTAATTCTCTTTACTTTTTTGACAAAAGAAGTGTCATAAATACTACAATAAGTAAATGTGTTAGATGTTGCAAAACCAAAAATATTCTTATTTAAATGCTTTTCTTGGCCATAAACAGATTGAGTTAAAAAAAATATTAATAAAAAAAAATACTTCATCTTATCAACCCTTTATTAAACAACTCAATTTGTGTTTGATTATAATGATCGATTTTAAGATCTTGTGATTTTACCCAACTTACAAATTCTTCAACTCCAGTTAAAAAATCAATCGTAGGGCGATAATTTATTAATGAAGTGATTTTTTTAAGGTCTGCATAATTATGTCTAATATCTCCTATTCTGTATTTATTTGTCATTATTATTTCACCTCTTGAAGCATATAACTGATGTAATATTTTTGCAACATCTAAGACAGATATAGGTTTCCCAAATCCAACATTAAAGACTTGATTATTTGCAGCTTTATTTTCAAGAGAAAGAATTGTAGCTTGTACAACATCATCAATATATACAAAATCCCGACTTTGATAACCATCCTCATAAATTTCAATATTATTACCATTTAACAATCTTGTAGAAAAAATTGACAAAATTCCAGTATATGGATTAGAAAGAGATTGCCCTGGCCCATATACATTTTGATATCTTAATGAAACCGTAGGGATACTTAGAACTTTACCCATTAACATTGACATCTGTTCTTGTTGATGTTTTGTTATACCATATATTGAATTAGGAGCTATCTTAGATAACTCATCTGTAGCTACGAACTCTAATTTCTTTTTTGTTAAGGAAGAAAAAACATCAAAGATTGAATTAGAAAGATCTTTTTCCTTTCTAGCTTCGGGGTATACAAATCCTTCTTTACTACATAAATATTTTCCTTCACCATAAATCGCTCTTGATGATGCAACTATAAGTTTTTTAACATTACTATCTTCAGCTAGTATCTCTAATAAATTTGCTGTCCCCAAAATATTAACATGTGTATAGCGATTTATTTCATACATTGATTGTCCTGTCCCAGTTTCTGCAGCTAAATGTATCACAGCGTCTTGTGATTCAACAGCCTTTTTCAAATCCTTTTTATTACATACATCCCCCAATATAAAAGTACAAATACCTTTAATGGATGAATACAATGCAGATTCTTGATCTTCTCCATGTACCTGTCTAGAAAGATTATCGAAAACTGTAACGTTATATCCTTTGTCAACTAATTTAATAGTTAAATTAGAGCCTATAAATCCTGCTCCACCTGTAATTAATATATTCTTCATGTTAATTGTTTATCATGTAATAAAACTCGATTAAAAAACTGCATAAAACCTGAAACTATAAAAAGTAAAAAGAATGGCCTTAACAATAGAGGCTCTGAAATTACTGACATTACAATTATTGTCATCCATAACCATTTTCTTTCTCTAATTATTGTTTGTTTAAAAAACATATAAATTAATATTATTGTTGTTGGGAAACCCGTTGCTGCTAGTAGGAACGTAATAGAATTACTACTTCCTCTATCTGTAAACTCAATTTTCTGATCAACACCAAAAAAAGAATATAGGTTTGATAATGTATTTGAATTCACATAAAACTCTTCTCTTATTTCCTGAAACTTATAAAGATCTAGCCCTACTCCAGTTATTGGATTATCCAAAGCAATAAAAAAAGGTTGTGTTAGATCAAAAAGCCGCTTTTGAAAAGAAGATTCCTTTTCTCCTTCAATTTTATTTTCAACATTTTGTGTAAATATAAAATAAACAGGAAGCATTAAAGAAATAATTATTGGAATTACTAATTTATTTCTTGAAAGTTCTCGCTTTAAATAAAATACAGTCTGAAATAATAATAATGCTAATCCTGTTGTTGAGTAAGTCGTTAAAATTAAAAATCCTATCCATAATAAAATTTTTCGATTCCTCTTTATAATAAAAGCCTGAATAAAGAAGAATATATTTAAAAAGATTTGCAATATACCTGGCTCCCAAAATAATCCTTGATTTCTACAAAACTCTAATCCATATATATTTACTATTCCACGTTCCTGAGCATAAAAAAAGATGTTAAACAATGTTTCATAAGCATTTTTAGTAGCAACAACATCTATTAGATTATTACGAAATAAAAAAAATAAAAAAAAGTTAAGGGTTGCATGTATTGCTATTAACTTCAAAACAGCATATAATGTCTTTATAAATATATTATGAGACCTATTATTATTAAAATGAAATAAAATGAGTGTAGAGAGAAAAACACTTAAAAAATAGAAGAAATATTTATTAACTGTCTGGTCAAAAAGGGCAAAAAAATAATTAATAGTTCCTAATAAAAAAAAAGAAGACAGTGTAAATAAAGAAGAATTAAAATTAATTCTTTTAAAAGAAGAGCCAAAAAAGAATAACACTATTAAAAGAAAAAACAAAAAAACAATTGTAGAAATATTTCTATTAAAAACAAAAAGCATACCTCCGCTACTCATAACAAGCATAAATACAAGCAGAATATCAACTAATTTATTTGAAAGCTTATAGATCACAACCTCTCCCATTTATTAGTCTTTTGATTAAACTGCTTAACAACCTTTGCTGGAGAACCAACAGCAACAGAGTAATCAGGAATATCAGATAAAACAACAGAATTAGCTCCAATAACACAATGTCTTCCTACTTGGGCTCCAATAACACAAACATTTTCTCCAAGCCAGGTATTCTCTCCAATAATAACATTATTCTTAAATATGACTTCTTGTTCTTTAATTGGAATATTAATATTTTTATATTCATGTAAATTATCTGAAATATATACATTATCAGATATTAATACATTCTCTTTTATTTTTATATCCTTAATACACACGACATGAAATCCTCTTCCAACATATACGTTATCTTCTATTATTAAGCTAGGTGTTACATTCTTGTTTTTAAAAGCTAAAAACCATGAGTTAGTCTGAATATGGACTTTATTCCCTATTGAAATAAATTTAGCCCCATTAATTTCAAAAGGAAATCGTAAAGTAGAATTAGAACCAAATTTATTAAAGCTTTTAGAGTAAAAGATTAAAAAAAATAGCTTATATATTTTATTATTAATAGTTTGAATTAATTCTAACATTCTTTCCAGTTATTTAAATCCAAATTTAGCATTTTCTCTAACATCTGTATTTCTTGCTTAAAAAATTTAGTGTAAATTAATTCTCTATCCTTTTTTAAAAAACTCTTTTTTACAGTTTCTTTATTATTCAAAGCATGTATAATATTACGTATTTTTTGCCTTAGAACAAGTGAAGGAAGAATAACTTTAGCTATTCTTTTGAAAACGCTATCATTCTTTATAAATCTTTTTAACTTACGTGATTTAGCTACACTAGCCTTATTGCTTTCTACGCTCAAATCTAATTTCTCATAATTTGGAAGGTCTAAGAAATATAAAATCTCTTGTATTGTTTTTAACTTTTTCTCAACAAAATCTTCAAATAGTACAAAATGAAACTTATCAATGGAGAAATAATTTAGATAATTAGAAATATGCTGTGCATATTTTCCTTGATTTACATAACTATATCTAAAACGTGTTATCTCATCTGCCTCTTTTAATCTATCTGTCTCTTTTAAAAGTGCTTCCATAAATTCTAAACTTTCATGCTCATCTCTTTTCGTATGCAAATAATGAGAATATGCTCTATCTATAGGATTTCTCAAAAGAACTATAAATTTCATTTCTGTCCCAAAAGTTTCTACAATTCTTTTTGGAGATAAAGGGGAACTTAAATATGTAGGGGTAAACTCTCCTAGTATATTAGAAGGACTCGCGTTTGAAAAATAGCTTCGCAAATACCATTCTTTTCCTTTATTATAATTATCTGAAATATCAAAAAAATGAGGTTCTTTAAAAGACGATACTGAAATTAAAGGATGTTGTTTTAAAATATTAAATAACGAAGTAGTAGCTGATTTAGCTGCGCCAATACATAAAAAATGAGGAGAGCTTAATTTAGCCATCTTGTTAAATCTCTATTAATTAAGTTTGATAATTTGACAATATCATTTTTATACTTCATTATAAGTGTTTTTCTAGTTAAATGTTTCATTCTTGGAGTCTTAGATGTAAACAGTATAATTATTCTTTTCCATATTGTCTTCCGTATTTTCTTAGTTACTAATTTCTTAATTATCCTCTTAACAATATTATTATTTAATAGAAATGACTTCATAGTTTTACTTTTCCAAGACAAACCTCCAACATTATATTTTCTTTTAGTATTTACCTTTACAGAGTCTTTGACTCCTAAGAAATTAAATACTTTTTTTATTTCTTCTTCTGTGCTTTCTAAAAAATCATCATGCAGTATGAGATGCACATTATTAAAGTTTTGCATATATGCCTGAACCATATTATAATATAATCCCATGTCATAATACCTGATCATAGGTGTTATATTAGTATCTTTTATTAATCTTTCTTTTTCAGAATCTAATGCCTCTTCAAAAGAAAGCTCCTCTTTCATGCTTCTTGAAACATGTTGATATGCTGAATAAGCACGATCTATTGGATTCCTTAGAATAATAATAATTTTAATTTGATCTCCTAAGTACTTCTTTATATTGTTAATAGCCTCCTCAAAATAATATAGATAAAAAACAGATGCCTCACCAATTGCCTTTTCATCTTTTACTTGAAAAAAAAGATCTTTATAATCTTGCCAATTCCATATGCCTGAATGAAGCCTATCCATTACAGATTCTCGTACAAAAAATTGTGGTTCTTTCACATTCACACCATCTCTAAATGAAGGCATAAAAATTTCAGGATGTTGATTAAGATAATTATGTAAAGAAGATGTTCCGCTCTTTGCTGCGCCAACAACTAAAAAATTTGGTAAATTATTACTCATTATCTTTTAATTCTTGGTATATAAAATGTATAAAATCCAAAATCTCTTTTTGCAAAATAAACCATTATTAAATTCCAACTAGATAATGAAATCATACTAGCAAGAGCTGCTCCATTAATACCATACAATGGAATTAATAATAAATTAAATATGACGTTTATAATTGCTCCAAAAAAAAGTATATTCATAAAAGTAACTTGTCTACCTGTCATTTGTAATAAATTACCAACTGATCCTGAAAAAGCACTAATCAGCTTACCTATTGAAAGATAAACAAATGCCGTGACACCTGCCTTAAACTCTGATCCAAATATTCCTAATAAGAACTCAGGAAAAATAAAAAAGAATATTATTTGAATTTATCGGAGTTTATTATTTTGGAGATGCAGATGCTACTTTGGAAGGTGAATTTTATGTGGATGACGTTAAATATCCTGGTAGTGGTTCTAGAGGTCATTTTAAAGTACGTCAAGGTAGAAGTCCAAATGGAGAGATTCCATTTCCTCAAATGATTATTACATCATCGCAATACGATTTATCTGTATCACACAAATATTATTGGAATATGAAATCTTATAGCACAGGTCATCAACTTTATACTGGCTATGTTGGTCAAGCACATGCTGGTCTTTATCCTACAGCTGGACAGCAATTTCTTAAAATCCAAGCCATAGGACGAGCATTAGCACCAGTTGGTAATTTTAAAATACAAGATGTAGATACTATAACTACGCCACCAACTGACGGCCAAGCATTAGTTTGGGACGATACAAATAAACATTGGAAGGCTGGTGCTGGCGGAGGCGGAGGCGGAGGCGGAGGAATCCAAACTTTATCATCACAACCAACAATAGCCAATTCTACGGCAGGTGCTTTATATTATGATACAAGTTGGAAAAGTTTCTTTGGTAGAATGGAAAGTAAATGGATGGAAATGATGCTTGAAGGAACACCATTGATATTCGGTCATCCTTCAAAAATTATTCCAAAAAGCGGTGGTGCTATTGTAGAAACTACCGCAACTACAATTGAATTTACTTGGGTAAATCCTCCACAATATAGAAGTTGTATGAGTGCTAAAAATACAGGGGATTATGTAGATGCTATTAACGCAACAAATCATACATCAGGTGAATTATATTTGCCTGCTATTAATGATATATGGTTTCAATACGCATCAAATACATATAAAGTTGGTGGTAAAAATATACCAGCTGCTGTAAGTGGTAATAAATTACAATCGTTGTCAAATATTTCTGGACCTAAAAAATTAACAAACAAAGTTGTTATAATTACTACTGGTAGTAGTGTTCCTAGTTATGCTAGTAGTTGGACACCTTCAACTTCAGCAAACGGAGATCATTATATCGGATTAGATGATAATGGCAATCAAACTTTTATTTTCAATCCTAATAATACAACTTGGAGTTTAACAGCAGCTACTAATTATAATTTCAAGGTTTGGTTGGAAAATTCAACACCAGATTCACTGCCACCATCTGTTTCTCATGATAGTACTTCTACCGCTGATGGAACTTCTAATTTAGTTGACACTAGAAATTATAGTAATCACGATGGTATATCTACATTAGAAATCTTACCACCAACACAAATTTATGTTGCGGATAATAAATTAACGAATGGTTTCCACGTAACATTAACAAGAAATGGCAATACTCACTACTTAACTTGTATTGTTCCACCAGAAGCATTAACAGGAACTTATAATGGAACTGATGATGTCAAAGTAACAACAACCGGTGATATTAATGCTATGGACCCTGTTGTTTATTATAAAGGTTTTGAAGTTCAATATAAAACAGCCGTTGCAAGTGATAATTTTGATAAAGCTACTTCTGCTATTGTATGGACTGGAAATTGGACGAATGTTGTTTTTTCATCTTCATCAACTACTAATCAAACAGGCACTACTTTTTCAACAGATGCCGACGCTACAAATAGAATTGCTTCGTTTACTCCTTTAAAACCAACTTCAATTATAGTTGCTTCTGGTGCTGG
>CAJWCP010000019.1 GCA_913031595.1 uncultured Flavobacteriales bacterium
CCATGACGGCATCACGCTTGCAATCGTAGTTGCATCACTTACTTGTGCACTCTTTTGCGATGCCAACCAACCGACCGTAACGGATGCGCAGATTAGCAATACACCAAGTACCAATCGAATTCGGTTTAAACGTCTACGCCCCGGTCGACCATCGTGAATTGCCGGTGGCAGCCGAGGCGATTCCGCCGCAACTAACTCCGCAGTCACATTTACGGCCTGCGATGCCCACGTTTCAGGCATGCTGTTGCCGAGCGGATCTTCGTTGGTAGTCAATAAATCAAGCAATCGAATTCTAAGATCAGCTGGTACTTCAACATCGAACAGAGCATCAGACATCTTGGAATCCACATCCAAAACATCAGAAACACCCGATTCATCGCGCAGCGCAACGAACTCCGCTTCGTTTAAGTCTTCAAGACTTCGAAGTAATTCGGCGAGTTCGCGATTTGAAAAATCAGTCATTTCTTCTACTTAAGGCGTCATCAATAAAACAGCGTTATAACCAAGACCCGCTATTCATGATCACTTCTCTTCAATTGGTTCTTCAATAGTTGGAGCTTCAGTGATTGTTTGAGTGTTTATATTGTCTATATTAGTTGTTTCTTTTTTACTCTTTTCAGAAGTTGTATTTTTTGTATTCTCGTTATTAGATTCAATGTTTTTATTTCCACTATCACTAAATCCAAAGTCAATATTTATACCTTGCTCTTCTGGTGGAGGATCTTGGTATGATAGTCCTAAGAAAAAGAAACTAGTTAATAGTAAACAATGAAATAAGATTGTTCCAATGATCCCATTCCTTTTATCTTTTTTTGTAGAGGAATACATTAGTTAGATTTTGTAGCTAATACAATTTTATATCTATTCTGGTAAGCAATATCCATTACCGTTACTACATGTTCAATAGCTACTGTCTTATCAGCATGTAGAATAATACCAGGGTCTTCTATATCTTTTAATATTATTTTTAATTCTTTCTCAATATTATCTTTTGCCACTTCTTTACCGTTGATAAAGTAATTAATCTCTTCTGTGATTGAGATTGATACAGTTTGTTTTTCTAATGTTTTTGCTTTACTATTAGGAAGTAATAGTTTTAATGCATTTGGACTTACAAGCGTTGAGGTTAGCATAAAGAATATAAGTAGAAGGAATACAATGTCTGTCATAGAAGACATGCTAAAGTTTGGATTAACTTTATTTCTACTTCTTAGACTCATTATTCATTATGGTGTAGAATATCAAGGAAGTCAGTGGTTTTAGCCTCTAGTTGAAATACAACTTTATCCACTTTACTTACTAAATAATTATAAGATATATAAGCAATTATTCCCACTATTAGGCCAGCTACTGTTGTTACCATAGCAGTATAAATTCCTTTTGAGAGCATCTCTACATCTATATTTCCTCCCGCACTTGCCATTTCATGAAAAGCAATAATCATTCCAATTACTGTACCTAAGAATCCAATCATAGGTGCAGCTCCTGCAATTGTAGCTAGATTTGCTAAATTATTCTCCATTTTATATACTTCTAATTTTCCTTGATTTTCTATTGCTGAAGAAATATCTGTCATGGGTTTGTCAATACGATTTACTCCTTTCTCAATCATTCGCGCAATAGGACTGTTAGTATTCTTGCAAAGTGTCTTAGCAGCTTGTATATCATTATTTTCTACAAAATCTTGAATATTTTTAAGGAAATTTTCATCTTGATGACTTGCTTTCTTGATTGTGGAGTAACGTTCAAACAATATATATACAGAGATTAAAGATAATAAGCCTAACATTATCATTATAATATTTCCTCCAGTTCCTCCAGAGGAAATTAACTCAACAATTGATAATGTTTTAGTTTCAATAGTGGGATTGTTTACAGAATCTATAATAGACTTATTTATTGAATCTAGATTTGCTTGTATGTTAATTAGTATATATTGTACCATAAAGTATAAACGATTTTTTTGGTTTTTATTGCATTAATATATATGTTATTGCACCAGATATATATCCCATTAGAGCTAGTAGAGATATATTTTTTACATACCATATAAAATCAATTTTTAATATTCCCATTACAGCAACACCAGCTGCAGATCCTATAATTAATACAGAACCTCCTGTTCCAGCGCAATAAGCTAAAAATTCCCAGAACATTCCATCTACAGCATATAATCCTGTATCAGCAACTGGATACATTCCCATAGCTCCTGCTACAAGAGGAACATTGTCAACTATAGAAGAAAGTAACCCAATAATTATATTTATCACATAGATCCCCTCTGTTGTTTGTCCGTTAAAAGTAGTATCTAACCAGCTAGCTACAATATCTAATTGACCTGCAGATTGTAATGAAGCGACCGCAAGTAAAATCCCTAAGAAAAAGAAAATTGTAGGTGTATCTACTTTTCTTAATACTCCAATCACGGAAAGTTCAGATTTTTCCTCATAGTTTTTGCTTCTGTGAATAACTTCAGTTACTAACCATAAAACACCTAGAGAAAGAATCATTCCCACATAAGGAGGTAAGTGTGTTATTGTTTTAAAAACAGGTACAAACAGTAACCCGCATACTCCTAAATAAAAAATTAAATTTCTTTCAAAAGAAGTTGTTGGATTTTTTTTATGTTCTTCAGCTATATTATCTTTAGGTCTTTCAATATTTCCTTTTAGTTTAAATGAAAGATAAATAAGAGGAACAACAGCACATACAATTGAAGGAATTATTACTGATGTTATAATATTGGCAGCACTAACTTGACCCCCTATCCAAAGCATAATGGTAGTTACATCTCCAATTGGAGACCATGCCCCCCCTGCGTTTGCAGCTAAAATTAAAACTCCAGCAAAAAGCCATAGTGTTTGCTTATCTTTAATAAGTTTTGGAAGTAATGCTGCCATAACAATTGCTGTTGTTAGATTATCTAAAACAGCAGAGAAGAAAAATGTAATTACACTTAAAATCCAAATTAAGTATACTTTCTTGTTAGTTGTAATTTTATCTGTGATAATTGAAAATCCTTGATGTGCATCAACTAATTCAACTATAGTCATTGCTCCTAAAAGAAAGAATAAGATCTCGGCAATATCTACTATATGGTGTTGTATTTCATGTGTTAAAGTATGATGGTCAACACCAGAGAATGCGAAAAGAGCCCATCCCAATCCTCCGATAATTAATGCAGATGCAGCTTTATCAACTTTTATAGGATGTTCAAGAGCTATGGCTGCATAGCCTAGAACAAACACAATAATCATAATGGTAGTAATCATACTTTAGTAATTTTTTTGTTTTTTATTTTTGCAAATATACTGTTGTAGATGGAAAAGCAAAATCTGATTGATATCTTTTGACAATTTCCATTATTTTATAATTAATATCTTCTTTTACATCGATTAAATCTTCCCAGGATGGGCTGTTTACAAAATAGACAATAAGTATATCTAATGAGCTTGATCCAAATTCTTGGAATCGGACTTTTCCTTCTTCGTTGGTTTTAGGATGACTATCTATTATATCTTGAATATCATTTACGATATTTTTTATTTGATCTATTGAAGTATCATAAGTTATTCCAATATGGAATTTCACTCTTCTTACAGGTCTTAACCCTAGATTATCTAATTCTGCATCAATCATTTTTTTATTTGGCACAGTTACAAGGCTTCTATCAAAAGTTCTAATCCTTGTACTTCTAAATCCTACTTTTTCAACCATTCCAGTTATACCTGCTACTGTGACAGTGTCACCTACAGTAAATGGTTGATCTAGAAATATTGTGAATGACCCTAATAGATTTTCTAGACTTTCTTTTGAAGCCATTGCAAGAGCAATACCTCCAATTCCAAGCCCAGTGGTTAAAGCTACAACATTAACCCCCATAACTTTACCAAGTATCACACATATAGCAAACACATAAACTATGAATTTAATAATTTCTAAAGCAAATGGAATTAATTGATCATCTATTTTATTATCTGTTTCTTCCGCTTTTCTAATTAGAATTAAACCTATATAATCTACAACTCTTATGAGAATCCAGAAAATAGAACAAATATAAAATAGAGAAAATCCTTTGTTAATTATCATTTTGACTCCAAACTCACTACTGTTTACCATATTCCAGCTTTGCGGAAATTCTAAGTGTGAGGCTCCAAAGAATAACACAGACAACATTACAAAAGAAGAAATAGGTTTTACTAGTAGTTTTGCAAATTCTTCTGACCCAACTCTTGTCTCTTTTCTTCCTATTAGTTTGTAAAGAGAATTGCTTAAGTATTTTGAGATAAGCCCTTTAAAAACAAGACCTAAGAAAATAGAACCAATAAATATTAAATAATCTTGAAAATAGTTGTCAAGATATTCAGTTTTTAGAAAAGAATTTAAATGTTCCATTATATAAGTTGTTTAAGTGCAATTTTAAATGCTGTTTTTGATATTTCAGTTTTTTGATTATTTATTTTATATGTTTTCTGTAGAGCTTCTTTTATTGTATTAGATACAGCTTTAAAAATAGATTTATCAGATATTTTTATATTATCTTCCATAAGATATGAGAAAGCTCTTGCCATTCCGCAGTTTGCAATAAAATCTGGAATAACGCTTAATTTTTTATCAGCAAATTTTGATATTGGTCCAAAGAAAATTTCTTTATCAGCAAAAGGAACATTAGCTCCTGCTGATATGACTTCTAGTCCATTTTCTATTAATGTTGTTAGTTGATCTTTAGAGACTAGACGAGATGCAGCTGCTGGTACGAATATTTCTGCTCCAATAGACCATATTTCTTTATTTATTTTTTCAAATGGTATCATATTTTCTGCTTCTAGAAAATTGGATGTTCTTTTTTCTAAGAATAATTTTATATCATCTAAATTATAACCATTTTGATTGATTATCCCTCCATTTATGTCGATAATTCCTACAATAATTGCTCCAGCTTGAGCTAAATAATATGCTGCGGCTCCAGCAACATTCCCCCAACCTTGTATTATCACTTTTTTCCCTTTTAAGACACCTCCATAGATATTATAATAATGAATTATAGATTCAGAAACACCATATCCAGTTATTAAATCGCCTACAGAGTATTTCTTTTTTTGATTGGGAGTTAATTCTTTGGATGTAACAATTAGGGGAACTCCTTCAGTTAGTTGATTAATAATATGTTTTTTTTCAATCTCATTTTTTTTATGATGACCATTTATTACGCCTTCTAATGGGAAATAGATTTCTTTTTCTCTACAAATTGGAATAACTTCTTCTACTTCATCAATATTCATATCTCCTCCAGTCCCATAATATGATTTTAATAGCGGTTTTGCGGCTGTAAACCATCTATGTAGAACATCTTTTTTACGTTTATCTTTAGGATTGAAATTAATGCCAGACTTAGCTCCTCCTATTGCAGGGCCAGAGACAGTGAACTTAACTTCCATAGTTTTTGCTAATGCAAGGACTTCTTCTTTGGTTACATTTGGATGCATTCTTGTTCCTCCTGCAGCTGCACCTCCTCGCAATGAATTAATAACAATCCACCCTTTTGCATCTGTTTTTGAATCTTTCCATTCAAAAACTACTTCAGGTTCTTTTTCTTCGAATTTCTTTAATAGATTTTCCATTAATTATAAAGAATAAGCTTTTGCAAATGTATGAAAATAACAAGTCAAAGGATTATTAAATATTATGAATAATTCCGCTGCAGCTATCTTTATCTGCTCCTGTTACTGATTTTAAGCAGTTTATTTTGTTTTTAATTCTTAATAAACCTAAAAAACCAAAAACTAAGGCTTCTTTAAAATCTATAATTTTCTTATTTGGGAGTATAATCTTTGATGAAGAATGGTATTGAATACGATTAACTAAGAATGTATTATGAGCACCTCCCCCTGTTAAAAGAGTTTCTTTATCTTTTAAGAATCTTCCAATTTGTATTGCAATATGTTCAGAAAATGTTCTTAATAGATCTGCAGTGTTGTATGAGTTATTCATTATAACAGGATAGATATTTTCTTCTACCCATTCTCTCCCTAATGATTTTGGAGCTTCTTTTTTGTAAAAAGGAAGTGAGTTGAGTTTGTTTATAATTGTTGGGATTAATTTTCCAGATTTTGCTAGATTGCCATTATGGTCATAGTCAAGATTTATCTTTTCACATAACTTATTTAAGATGATATTGGTAGGACATATGTCAAATGCTTTAATACTATCTTTTTCTTTTATAGAGATGTTAGCGAATCCTCCTAAATTAAGACAATATTTATATTCTGGAAACAAAAGAAGGTCTCCAATTGGAACTAAAGGAGCTCCCTGTCCATTTAAAGATACATCTGTAATCCTAAAATTACTAATAGTCTTTTTCTTTGTTTTTTTTGCTATTATTTGTCCACTACCAATTTGTAAAGTAAATTTATTTTCTGGTTGATGAAAAATAGTATGACCATGTGATGCTATAAAATCAACTTCTTCATTTTTTATAAAACTAATTATATTTTTTGCTATTAAACATCCATATTCTTTATCTTTTTTTTCTATTTCCTTATTTGATTTTAGAGGTAGATTTTTTAATGTTTTTCTCCAGTATTTATTATATCTAAATGTTTTCGTTTTCTTAATATTAAACTGCCAATAATTTCTTTTTTTATGAAATACACAAAGAGCTAAATCTATTCCGTCTAATGAAGTGCCTGACATGACTCCTAAGGCATAGTATTTCATATTGTTTTATTTTGATTTTCAAAGATAATCTAAAAAGTGTATTTTTGTTTTTCTTTAAATAAATACAGGTTAACAAATGAATTTTGAATTAACAGAAGAGCATAAGATGATCAGAGAAGCTGCAAGAGATTTTGCTAAAAGTGAGCTTTTGCCCGGAGTTATAGAAAGAGATGAAAATCAAACATTTCCATCAGATCAGATTAATAAGTTGGCAGAGTTAGGGTTTTTAGGAATGATGGTTGACCCAAAGTATGGTGGAGCGGGGATGGATACAATATCTTATGTCTTAGCTATGGAAGAAATTTCAAAAGTAGATGCTTCTTGTTCTGTAATTATGTCCGTTAATAATTCTTTAGTTTGTTGGGGGATAGAGACTTTTGGGACAGAAGAGCAGAAAAAGAAATATTTAATTCCATTAGCTAAGGGGGAGATTATTGGAGCTTTTTGTCTTTCTGAGCCAGAGGCTGGGTCAGATGCAACTTCACAAAAAACAACAGCAATTGATAAGGGAGATTATTATGAATTAAATGGAACAAAGAATTGGATTACAAATGGAAATACAGCTTCTGTTTATTTAGTCATTGCTCAAACAGATATATCAAAAGGTCATAAAGGTATTAATGCTTTTATTGTTGAAAGAGATATGGAAGGATTTGTTGTAGGACCCAAAGAAAATAAATTAGGGATTAGAGGTTCTGACACACATTCTATAATGTTTTCAGATGTTAAAGTTCCTAAGGAAAATAGAATCGGAGATGATGGCTTTGGTTTTACATTTGCTATGAAAACTCTCTCTGGTGGAAGAATTGGGATTGCATCCCAGGCACTTGGAATTGCTTCAGGAGCATATGAATTATCATTACAATATGCTCAAGAAAGAAAAGCCTTTGGCAAAGAAATCATAAACCATCAGGCAATATCATTTAAATTAGCTGATATGATTACAGAGATAGATGCAGCCAGACTACTTTGTTTAAAATCTGCTTGGTTAAAGGATAATAAGCATAATTATGATAGAGCAGGAGCTATGGCAAAAGTTTTTGCTTCAGAGGTTGCCATGAAAACTACTATTGAAGCAGTTCAAATACATGGAGGTTATGGATTTGTAAAGGAATATCATGTAGAGCGTCTTATGCGTGATGCAAAGATTACACAGATTTACGAAGGAACTTCAGAGATTCAAAGGATTGTTATTTCTCGTTCTATTCTTAAATAATAATCATAAGAATTTTACTAATTTTTCAAGAGCTATCCCTCTAGAACCTTTCATAAGAATTACTTTATTTTTTAGACTATTATTTTTTATATAATTTATGAATGCTTTTTTATCTTGAAACGCTTCTCTTTCTATCTTCTTAAATTCTTGACCAATAAAGTATGTTGTAAGATTTAATTCTTTACATAGACGTACTATATTCTCATGTTCTTTTTTTGAATGCTTACCAAGCTCTAACATATCACCAATTATACATATCTTTTGTTTATATGATTGTTCAGCAAATGAGTGTATCATAGCCTCCATTGATGAAGGGTTTGCATTATATGCATCTAAGATAATGGTGTTTTTTTTTGTTTTTATAATTTGAGATCGATTATTATCTGGCTTGTATTTTTCAATAGAATTTTTTATATCTTCAAAAGAAACATTAAAATACTCCCCGACACAAATAGCTAATAAGATATTCTCAAATTGATATGATCCAATTAATTGACTTTTTATAGACTTCTTGTTGTATTCAACAGTTATTGATGGAGTTCTTTCAAGTATTGTAGCATTAATAGTACCTGTTTTTCCATATGTTGTTTTATTAATATTTTTAGCAAGTTCTTTGAGTTGTGTATTATCGTTATTTACAAAAAGGTGACCTTTCTTCTTCATAATAAATTGAAACAGCTCATTTTTTGTTTTTATGATTGTTTTCAAATCTCCAAACCCTTCTAAGTGTGCTGAACCAATGTTTGTAATAATTCCGTATGTTGGATTAGCAATATTGCATAGAAAATTAATTTCTTGTTGATGATTTGCTCCCATTTCTATAATTGCGATCTCATGTGTTGAGTTAATTTCTAATATACTTAATGCTACACCTATATGATTATTTAGATTACCTTTTGTTGCATATGTTTTATAAGAAGTATTCAAGACATTATAAATAAGTTCTTTTGATGTTGTCTTTCCATTTGTACCTGTTATGCCAATAATAGGTATGTTAATGTTTTTCCGATGTTCTTTAGCTAATTCCTGTAGTGTTTTTAGGACATTATCTACTAAGATTGTGTTATCATGATTATGATACGATTCATCATCAATAATAGCAAAAGAGCATCCTTTATTTAATGCGTCTAATGCAAATTGATTCCCATTATAGTTTTCTCCAGTTAAAGCAAAGAATAAACTATTGTTAGTAATCTTCCTGCTATCAGTACATATCGTATTATTGTTTTTGAATATGCTGTATAGTTCTGAGAGTGTCATGGTTTAAAAAAACCCCATAAGAAATATGGGGTTTTGTTTAATTAATAATTAAATTATATAATTAGTAGCTTTTCTTTTTGTAATCCACAGGCCTTCTTGTATTTCTTCTTTCTTTTGATGTGGGAGGGCCAACTCTATCCATTGCACATCTAAATCCTATTGCATCAGTAGCCTGATCCTGATCTAAGAATCTTCTTGTTCCTGGGTTTAACCAGTAGGCTCTATCTTTCCATGAACCTCCTTTATAAACACGGACTCTATCTGTAATAAGAGAGCTAGATCCATACTCATACATTTCATTACTATTTCCTGTTTCAAGAGCAAGATTATTGACAATCGAATCATTCCATTTATCAATTGCTACAGTTCCACCATCAGAAGCTGAGTCTGTCTCATTTAATGAACCATTCCAGGAATTACTTGGTTCCATTTGTGATTCTATATCACCATCTAAATAGTTAATATTGTCAGATTTTTTATAATTTCTTCTTTTCCAATTATCCTTTGGATCCACATTAACCATTTTCATTCTTCCTAAACTATCTGGTTCAAGATTTTTTTGTCCTCCCATATAGTTATCACCGTCTGGATCTTGATCATAAGTCATAAATACATTTCCTCTGAAATTTCTATAGTCAGATACGCTTACTTGTTCAGTTTGAGGTCTATATACATCCATTACCCACTCTGAAACATTACCCGCCATATTATATAGTCCATAATCATTTGGCCAATAGGATCTAACAGGAGCAGTGATATCTGCATTGTCATTTAAATTCCCTGCAACCCCCATATTATCTCCTCTACCTCTCTTAAAGTTTGCCATAATCTCACCTTGGTTTCTCCCGCTATTATTTCTTAGTGAAGAAGAACTCCAAGGATATATTTTTCTTTCTGATGTATTTTCATCTTGAGTATTCCCTACTATCCCTAATGCAGCAAATTCCCACTCTGCTTCAGTTGGTAGACGATACTTAGGTAGTAATAATCCATCCTCTATTCTTACAGATCTACGGCCTTCTCCATTAGGATTTAAGTCTTTAGGATTACCTCTTCCTTTTCTTGCAACGGTTCCTTCATATACTCCTGCTAGGTAAGCTTCAGTATTAAAGTTGTCATCATCTGCTTGATCTATATTTTCTTCTAATACTCCTGCATTAATAAGAATTCTTTCGTTAACTCTATCTGTTCTCCATTTACAGTACTCTACAGCTTGATTCCAACTTACACCAACCACTGGGTAATTCTTATAGGCAGGGTGTCTTAAATATTGTACTACAAAAGGCTCGTTATATCCTAATTTATCTCTCCATACTAGAGTGTCAGGTAGAGCTTTATTGTATACCGCAGGGTAAGAATCTCCCCATACTCTTCTTATCCAATACAAATATTCTAGATAATCCACATTTCGAACTTCTGTTTCGTCTATATAGAATGAAGGTACAGTTACTCTTCTCGGAACATTATCCCAATTAGACATTACATCTTCTTCTACTCTTCCCATAGTAAATGAACCTCCTTCAACAAACATAAGTCCTGGACCTGTAATTTGCTCTTTAAATTTAACGTTTGTCTCAAATCCTCCGTTTTTAGGATTGTTATATCTCCATCCAGTACTTGAAGATTTTGAGTCGTTAGCACGAGAAGAAGTTTGTGTTTGTTGCATACATGATGTAAGCATGAAAGCACTTGCTAAGATTACTATTAATTGATTATTTTTCATTGTATATTAATTTATTAATATTTTAACTAAAATTGAGGGCAACTTATTGTATTGAATGATTTACTTCTTGATCTACATGGCATAAATAAAGTAAATGATAATTCATGAGCCCCTAAGGTGTTACTGTTTTTTAAATTACTGACAGTAATATCATAACTATATCCAAATTTAAATGTTTCTTGAATAATTCCAACCATTAATATAAATGAATCAAAATTATTTAAACTATTTCTTGCCCATAAACCTCCTACCATCGGGCCTCTATTCACATATATTCCGTAATTGAATTGTTGAAAATCTTGTTGTTTCTGATATAAAAAGTTTGGTGATATTGTTGTTATTGCATTTCTATATCTGCTTAAAGGAAAGCTACCTCCTATATGCGCAGTAAATTTAGTTGGCAGCTCGCTACCATCACTTATGAAGCCTTGTTCAGGTCTGGTTAAATGATGAGCAGCAAATCCAAAAAAGAAATTTTCAGAATACCCTAAAATTCCAGTTGAGAAGTCAGGGAAACTTTTTGTTTCAGTATAGTTGTCTATATCTTCATTTGTAGGGTATATAAAACCATATTGAGGATGGATCATATCGCCAAAAGTTAATTCTTCCCAGTCTAAGTTTATCATTCGATAAGAAGCTTCGAATCCAGCTTTAACAGAAAACTTTCTATTGACTTCAAGATGGTAAGAATATAATAAAGAAGCATGGGTTGTATTTAAATGTCCTGCTCCTGCTCTGTCTTGTGCTACAATTACTCCTAAACCGCCTCCAATAGCATTTATATGTTGGTCCCAAGATGCTGAGGTAGTAACATAAGTTCTTCCAATACCTGGCCATTGGTCTCTATAATTCAGATTTGCTCTAGGGCAACCTCCATCTGTTGCTCCTGCAAATGCAGGATTTAAGTACAATGGATTGGCATAAAATTGACTAAATGCAGGGTCTTGCGCCCTTATCTCTTTAGATATAGAAAAACAACATAATAACGCAAATAGTGTTCTAATAATTCTTGGTAACATTAAATGTTTTTTAAATTTTGAATTTCACAAAAATAAACAAAATATTTATTATCAGCTTTGCTAGTGTAAGAATTATGTAATAAATTTATTTTTTTTACGTTTTTATTGTTGTTGATAAACAAACGATAATTACTTTTGCATACATGAAAAAGAGATCTATTCTCAGTATTATTTTTTTGTTATTTTTTTCTAATTTATTTTCACAGTATAATTCTGTTTTATCAAATGGAGATTGGTATAATATTTCCACTATAGAAAATGGCGTGCATAAACTGAGTTACACTAATTTATTAGATTTAGGAGTAAACATAAATAATCTACAAATCCAGGATATTAAATTATATGGTAATGGAGGGGGTATGTTACCTAGGCTTAATTCAGATTTTCGTTATGCAGATTTAGTTGAGAATGCTATTCAAATATATGATGAAAATAATAATGGGATTTTTGAATCTGAGGATTATATATTATTTTATGGTCATTCCCCTAATAAATGGATCTTTAATTCTTCATCTGGATACTTTACCCATCAAAGACACTTATATTCTGATGAGGTTTTTTATTTTTTAACTATTGATAATACTTCACCAGGAAAAAGAATTCAGCAAAAAACAGTTCTTTCTAACCCTTCAGTAACTATAAATACATATAATGATTATAAGATACATGAGTTAGAGCTTGAAAATTTATTACAGTCTGGTAGACAATGGTTTGGTGAGAGGCTTGATTATCAATCTAATTATAATTTCGATTTTTATTTTCCAGAATTAGTGCAAGGCAGCCCCATATCGGTAAAAACTGAAGTAGTAGCTAGATCAATCACTTCTTCTAATTGTTTAGTTTCAATAAATAACAACATATCTTCATTAATTAATATTCCTCAAGTTTCATCATCTGCTTCAGCAGAATATGCAAAAATAGCTTCTTCTATTATAGAATCCACTAGTAATACTTCTAATATAAATATTAATTTACAATATTCATCTAATGATAATAGTGCTATGGCATGGCTTAATTATATAGAGTTAAATGTAAGAAGGAAACTAAAAATGACAAATAACGCAATTTTGTTTAGAGATGTTATGCATACTTCCCCTACAATTGGTAAGTTTGAAATAGACGATGCGGATCAAGTATTGGTATGGGATGTAAGTGATCCTACTGATGTTTCTTTCCTTCCTACAGTAATAGCTGGTAATATATTGTCATTTAATGATTCTTTATCGGATATCAGGGAATATATTGCTTTTAGACCTCCTGCATTTTTATCCCCTAATTTACTAGGTAGTATTAATAACCAAAATTTACATAATTTAAGTTCAGATATTGAATACGTAATAATAGCACATTCTAACTTTTTAGATGCTGCTAATAGATTAGCAGATTTCCACACTAATTCTAGTAATTTAAATTCTATAGTTGTCACGCCAGATGAGATTTACAATGAATTTTCTTCGGGGATGCAAGATGTTACTGCAATACGAGATTTTTTAAAGATGTTGTATGATAGGGCTGATTCACAGTTGAAATATGTATTATTATTTGGTGATGGATCATACGATCCAAAAAATAGAATTTCAAATAACACTAATTTTATTCCAACTTATCAGTCATTTAATTCTACTAGTCCAACTACCTCTTATGTTACTGATGATTATTTTGGATTATTAGATGATAGTGAAGGTCTTTTTATAAATGATTTAATTGATATAGGAATTGGGAGATTCCCTGTTTCTACACAAGAAGAAGCAGAAATCTTAGTTGATAAGGTAGAGTATTATTATTCTCAATTTTCTTTTGGTTCTTGGAGAAATGACATTGTTTTTATAGCTGATGATGGAGATGCAAATGATCAAAACATTCATATGTGGCAAGCGGATAGTTTAGCTAATATAGTAGATGATAATTATCAGGATTTAAATATTAGTAAAATATATTTAGATAATTATTATCAGGAATCTACTCCTGCGGGACCTAGAAGCCAATCAGCACAAGATGCAATTAACAATAAAATAAATAAAGGAACTTTATTAGTAAATTATACGGGGCATGGAGGTAAGTTAGGGTGGACACAAGAGAGAATATTAGAGATTAATCAGATTAATAATTGGGAGAATGATTATTTACCTCTTTTTATGACTGCGACATGTAAGTTTTCTTATTTTGATGATCCTGAACAGAAATCAGCAGGGGAGTATGTTTTGCTAAATGAAAAAGGTGGCGCTATAGCTTTATTAAGTACAACTAGATTAGTCTACTCTAGTCCTAATTATAATTTGAATACTAAGTTTATCAATGTGTTATTTGAAAAAGAGAATGGTGTTTTTCCTACTATTGGTGATATATTTAGAAAAACAAAGGTGTTAAGTGGTTCTACATTCAATAATAGAAATTTCACTTTGTTGGGAGACCCTGCTTTACGTTTAGCTTATCCTAGATATGATGTAGAGACAACAGCTATAAATGACACTCTTAAAGCATTAAGTGAAGTTACTATTGAGGGAAGGATTATTGATGAGATTGGATTGTTATCTGATTTTAATGGAACTTTAGTTGTTACTGTATTTGATAAAGAGATTATTCGTACTACTTTAGGTCAAGAATCTTGCTCTCCAATGCCTTATCGAGATCAGAATAATATATTATATAAGGGAACAGCTTCTGTAATTAATGGTGAATTCTCTCTTTCTTTTATTGTTCCGAAAGATATAGCTTATCATTATGCTCAAGGTAGAATTAGTTATTATGCTATTTCAAATGATAGCCTTGTTGATGCGGGAGGTAGCGATGAGAATTTTATTATTGGAGGAATAGATAACAATATAATTAATGATTATGATGGCCCTGAGATTTCATTATATATGAATACTAGAAGTTTTATAGATGGAGGAATTACTGATTCAGACCCTACTTTAATTGCTGACATCTTTGATGTTAGCGGAATTAATATGGTAGGAAATGGTATAGGTCATGATATTACTGCAATTCTTGATGGGAACACTACTATTCCATACATATTAAATGAATATTATCAATCAAATCAAGATGATTACACAAGAGGTACTGTAAGTTTTTCTTTTTCCTCATTAGAGGAAGGAGAACATACAATTACATTTAAAATATGGGATGTTTTTAATAATTCTTCAGAAAAGACAATTAATTTTATAGTTGCTGATGATAATATATTTACAATTGCAGATTATAAATGTTATCCTAATCCTTTTTCTAGTTATACAGATTTTTATTTTCAACACAATAAAAGCAGTCAGAATTTAGATGTTATAATAGAAATATTTTCAATAGAAGGGAGGCTTGTTAAGAAGATCGAAAAAAAATATTTTGATAATGGGTACTCAATAGGACCTGTTAGGTGGGATGGTACAAATAATTATGGAGAAAAGGTTAGTCAAGGAATGTATATAGCTCAGTTGTATATTATTAGTGAAGATTCTGATGTAGCAAAAAAAGCAGTTCGTCTTATACTATTGTCACCTTAGTGTCGTTGTTAAGAGAGCAGGAATAAAAACAGTATATTTGTAAACGTTAAAAATATAATTAATGAAAAGAAATTTAGGCGTAATATTTATTTGTAGTTTATTTTTTATCTCTAATGTGTTTTCTCAAGGTGTTGGAGCTGATATTGATGGAAGTTCAATCACAGGAGCAGATAGACTAAATACTATTACAACTGCTGTACCATTTTTAATGATTTCTCCTGATTCTAGGGCTGGAGGTATGGGAGATGTAGGAGTTGCAACTACTCCTGATGCCAATTCTTTACATTGGAATCCTGCTAAATATGCTTTTGTTGATGATCAGATAGGTTTTTCTGTTTCATATGTTCCTTGGTTAAGAGCTTTAGTGCCAGATATTAATCTTTCATATTTGTCAGGATACACAAAATTGAATGACAATGAAGCTATAGGAATGGAATTACGTTATTTTTCATTAGGTAATATTACTTTTACTGATATTACAGGAACAACAATAGGACAATATAAACCTAATGAATTCACTTTAGGAACGGCATATTCACGTAAATTGTCTGACAATTTTTCATTAGCAATATCTGGTCGATATATTTATTCTAATTTAACAGGGGGACAATTAGCAGGAGGTATGACTACTGTTCCAGGGCAATCTATAGCTGCTGATATTGCTGGATATTTTGAAAAGCCTATTATGCTAGGCAAACAAGAATTCGATCTTGCTCTTGGTTGGAATATATCAAATATTGGTAATAAGATTTCTTATACAGAAACTTCTACTCGTGATTTTATCCCTATTAATTTAAGATTAGGAACAGCAATAGGTACTAATTTTGATGATTATAATAAAATGAGTATAGCATTTGATATTAATAAACTGTTAGTTCCTACACCTCCAGAATATGATGTTCAAGATCAAGATAATGATGGGGAGACAGATGAAATTATATCAGGTAAGGATCCTAATGTTTCTGTAGTTAGTGGAATGTTTCAATCTTTTGGAGATGCTCCTGGAGGATTTAAAGAAGAGTTGCGTGAAATAAATTTCTCTATAGGTACGGAATATTGGTATGCTAATCAGTTTGCAATACGAGGAGGTTATTTTCATGAGCACAACACAAAAGGAGGGAGAAAATTTTTCACTTTTGGATCAGGAGTAAAGTATAATGTTTTTGAACTTGACTTCTCTTATTTGATAAATGCAAGTAGAGCTATTAATGGTAATAATCCACTTGCAAACACTATGAGATTTACTCTAATTTTTGATTTTGGAGAATTAAATTAAATAATATATAATTAATGAGTTATAGAGTAGGTTATGGTTTTGATGTTCACCAATTAAAAGAAGGTTTACCATTTGCACTTGGAGGAATACATATTAAGTATCATAAAGGAAGTTTAGGGCATTCAGATGCAGATGTTTTAATCCATAGTATTTGTGATGCTTTACTAGGGGCTTCAAATCTTGGTGATATTGGCACAAATTTTCCAGATGACAATGATGCTTATAAAAACATAGACAGTAAAATATTGCTTAAAAAGGTTGTTGAGCTTATTAAAGAAAAAGGATTTATTATTATTAATATTGATTCTACTATATGTTTAGAAAACCCAAAAATTTCTAGTTATATATTAAAAATGAGGAGTGTCTTGGCAGATTGTATGAATATAGATTCTGACTTAATTTCAATTAAAGCTACAACTACTGAAAGATTAGGCTTTATTGGTAGAGAGGAAGGTGTTGCAGCACATGCAACAGTTTTAATAAAGAAAGATTGTTAAAGACAATTTTTTACATTTAAAATATGATAAGTTTACTTAATAAAGACATTTTTGGTAATGTATTAATATTAAAGAAATGGTTAATTAGAATATTAGGCTTTCTTTCATATAACAGGTTTGCGCAGATTGATATAGAGGGTGCAGAAATAATTCCTCTTCTTCCAAAAAAAAATGTTCTATTTGTTGCTAATCATCAAACTTATTTTGCAGATGCAACTGCTATGATTCATATATTTAATGCTAGTTTGAATGGAAACATTAATAGTATTAAAAATAAATCTTATTTATGGCACCCAAAATTAAATATATATTTTATTGCAGCTAAAGAAACAATGAATTCAGGTTTAATACCCAAGATATTGTCTTACACAGGCTCTGTATCTGTAGAGAGAACCTGGAGAGAAAAAGGAAAACAAATAAAGAGAAATATTAACACTTTAGATGTGCAAAATATTAATAGAGCATTGCAAGAGGGGTGGCTTATTACTTTCCCTCAAGGGACTACAAAGCCTGGATCTCCTGTTAGAAAAGGAACTGCTTATATGATTAAAGCGAGTCAACCTATAGTCGTACCTGTCTTGATAGAAGGCTTTGACAAGGCTTTTGATAAGACGGGTTTAAAAATAAAACAAAAAGGAGTAAAGAAAAAGATAAAAATAAAAGATGTAATAAATATTGATTATACTAGTGATTCAGTAGAAGATATTGTTAGGAAAATTAGTATTGCTATTGAACAGGGTTATTAAATCTTATTTAAATAATTTTCTATTCTATTGTTTTGCCAAATAGCTAGCAACTGATTCGTGAGACTCTTTTATTGATTCTTTTCCTTTTTGCCAGTTTGCTGGACATACTTCTCCATTCTCTTCATGATGATGTAAAGCATCTACCATTCTTAATACTTCATCTACATTTCTTCCTAAAGGTAAATGATTAACTAATTGATGCTGAACAATTCCTTCTTTATCTATGATAAACAGTCCTCTAAATGCTATCATTGGACCTGTAGCGCTAATATTTTCATTTTCATCAACATCATAATTACCAAATAGAACATCATAGTTCATGCTTATAGTTTTGTCAATATCTGCTAAGATTGGATATGTAATACCTTTAATCCCTCCATTTTTTTTCTTTACCTGTAGCCACCCCCAATGAGATTGTTCGCTGTCAGTAGAGCAAGCTATTAATGCAACATTTTTTGATTCAAATTCTTTTAATTTTTCTTGAAAAGCAAATAATTCTGTTGGACAGACAAATGTAAAATCTTTTGGGTAGAAGAAAAGAACAACTGTCTTTTTTCCAATAAATTGATCTAAAGAATAATTTTCAACTATATCTCCTCCATTAATAACAGCTTTTGTTTTAAATGAGGGTGCTTTTTTTCCTACTAATACAGACATTTTATATATTTTTTTGTTAAAATTTTGATGACAAATATATTATAAAATTAAATATTTCAAAGAGGAATTTAAATTTTAATATTAGAACAATGCCTTAAAACTTATAAGCTAATTAGAACAAGAAAAAAACCAATTATAATTGCAAGGACTTTCTCGAGGTTAAATTTAGTATTATTGCTGCTTTCAAAAAGAGTTTTTGTAGATAAATATAGTAACATTCCAATGATTATTGCTATTATTTGATCTTGAAAGGATGTATAGCTGGTTTTAAAGAAGTTTCCTATGTATATTCCTAATGGCGTCATTAGGGCAAACATGAACAATGACAAATAGATATATTTCTTCTTTATATTGGATTTTATTAAAAATATCATCATAATAACAGTAATAGGTACTTTATGTAATATAATCCCATACATAAGCATGTTGTAAGTATGTTTTTCTAATCCGCATCCTAAAGGAAGTCCTTCAATTACTGCATGTAGATATAAGCTAATCAGAACGGATTTTGAAACAATATTTTTTTGTTGTAATCGCTTATGTTTAATTCCTTTTGAAAAATATTCTAGTATAAGCTGTGCAAAAAAACCCAATAATATATAGAAACCAATATTTTCTATTATATTATATTTAAATAATTCAGGTAAAAGGTATAGTGCTGTTATTGATAACAAGTATACTCCACTAATAGTTAAAAGAAATTGTATGTTTTTTGTTTTTCTAGTATTTAATAGTTCTACAAAAAAAGCTGGTAGAAGTACAGAAAAAATCAAAAGTATTATTGTGATTGCATTCATTTTTTAACTATTAATATTAATCTTTCGGATCTTTTCTTATCAAATTTTTCTAGTTTGTAATTTCCAAATATATTAATTAACTCTAGTCCTGCTTTATGTATAAGTTTGGAGAAGTCATCTAAAGTTAAAAGATCAACTTTTTCTTTAAATTCTTTTTTTATATTTTGGTCTTTTATTAAGATCTCTTTTATAACTGTTTTTTTTTCTATTCTTCTTTTGATTTTAAAAGTAATATTGTTAATTATCTTTTTTTCTTGATTTACTAGATTGTGCATTACTTTATATGCATTCATGAAGTCAATAATTAGGACACCTTCTTTTTTTAAATTATTGGCTATCGCATTAAGCGTTTTTATATTGTCGTTTTGATTTTCGAAATAACCAAAAGAAGTAAATAAATTAGTTGCAATGTCAAAATGATTTTCTTTAAAAACTTCTCTCATATCATGCACTTTAAATTGTAAAGTAGTATTCGTATTTTTTTTAGCTTCTTTTATACTGTTTGTTGCTAAATCAATACCTACAACATTCATTCCTTTTTTATTAAAGTAAGTGGCATGTCTTCCTTTACCACAACCTATGTCAATTAGCTTACTATTTCTAGTTAAGTTTAAATTCTCAATTAAGTTATCTATAAAAGCTTTTGCCTCCTTATCATTTCTGTTTTTATAAAGAATATGATAATAATCTGAGTTAAACCAATCTTTAAACCACTTCATTAATTTGTTGTCTTATTATTTCATATAAAATAACACCTGTAGCTACAGATACATTTAATGATTTAATTTTACCTTGCATAGGTATTTTGACTTTTTGGTCAGACAATTCTAATATTTCATCAGAAATCCCATTTTCTTCTGAACCCATAACGATAGCTGTGGGGCGATTGCAATCAAGTTCATATATATTGTTTGATGCCTTTTCTGTACATGAAATGATTTTTACACCACTATTTTTGAGAAATTCTATGCTGAGATTTAAGTTCCATGTTCTGCAAATTGCAATATTATGTAATGCGCCAGAAGATGTTTTTATTGCATCTGAGTTTATTGCAGCAGAATTCTTTTCTGGAATTAGAATTGCGTTTACGCCAGCACATTCAGCAGTACGTGTAATAGCTCCAAAGTTTCTTACGTCAGTTATTCTATCTAGAATTAATATAAGTGGATTTTTTCCTTCTTCATAAATCGCAGGCAATACATTTTCAATATTATGAAAATGAATGGGCGAGATAAATGCTAATACACCTTGATGATTTTTTTTTGTAATTCGATTAAGCTTTTCAAGAGGGACATGTTTGTAGTTAATCCTTTGCCTTCGGACTAATTCCCAAAGTTCACTGAATAAATCATTATGAAGTCCTTTTTGTATAAAAACCTTGTCAATAGTTTTTCCAGCTCTAATTGCTTCTATAATAGGATGTATACCAAAAATAAGATCCTTTTCTTTTTTATTCATCTATGTTGGGTTTTTCTAAGATTACTGGATTATAATCTATTTGATTATTTCCTGTTGAGATTTTTAAAATATCTTTATCAATCTTTTTAAATTCTGATGAAGATTTATTGTAATGATTTACGGCGGTTTTAATAGTTTTTCCTAAGCTTTCATGAGCATTTTTGTAGCTGTTTAGATGATTGGATAGTTTATCTATATTTCTCAAAATATCTTCTATAGATTTTTCTACTTTTAAATTATGTAGAGCTTTTACTGTTATCTGTAGCATAGGAAATAAGCTCATTGGAGACACAATCATGACCTTCTTGGTATATGCGTAAGAAACTAAATCTTTTGAATTTATTTGTAAACTTCCGACTCTACTGTTTAGTAAATCTTGATAAAGTCCATCAGCAGGAATGAACATGTATGCGTAATCAGTTGTTTTTTCATTAGGCAGTATGTATTTAGCGGTTTCATCAATTCGTCTCTTGATATCGTCTTTGAATTTTTTTTCTAATATTTCAATTTCAGTTTTTTCTTGACTTTCTATCATTTTATTGTAATTATCTAAAGAGAATTTAGCATCAATAGGAATGATAAAACTACCTACTTTTACAATAGCGTCTACAGTGATACCGTTATTAAATTTATATTGCATCTGAAAAAGTTCAGGAGGTAATACGTTAGATAATAGATTTTCTAATTGAATTTCACCTAATATTCCTCTTTGTTTTTGATTGCTTAGAATTTTTTCTAATGTTTTCATTTGGTTTGCAAAACCCAGAACTTGATTATTTGTGCCTTTGATTTTTTCTAACTCTGCAGTTACTTCTTTAATTACTTTATTTGAAGAAGCAAATTGCTTTTGCATGTCTTCTTTTGAATTATTTTGAAAACTAGTAATACCATTATTAATGTCCTTTAATTTTTCTTCAATTTCTTTTCTTCCTTTATCAGAATTATCAGAAATTTCCTTCCTTATATCTTGAATTTCTTTTCTTAGTTCCGTATTGAGTTGAAGTAGAAATTCTTTAGAATGATCTTCTCTTTTTTCTTCTTTTTTAAAATAAAGAATTAGAAATCCAACAACAATTATAACAAGTACTATTATCTCCATCACTTTAGATTTTTAAATTATAAAATAAGTACCAAAGTACCTATTTTTATTTTTTTGTACAACTCAATTACTTCTTTATTTTTCATTCTTATACAGCCATGAGAAGCAGGCTCTCCTAATCTTCCCTCTTCAGATGTTCCATGTATATAAATATATCTTTTGAAAGAGTCAATATTTTCGCCTTTATTTACTCCATTTTCTAGCCCTTCTAGCCATAAAACTCTACTTGTTACATCATCTGTCTTACTTCTAGTAGTATCTCTGTATATTGTAGCAATTTTTCCGTTAAAAACTCTTCCGGTCATTATTCCGTTTATAGGAGTGTCTTCACCATATTTATATTTTATTCTATGTAAACCTAAAGGAGTCTTATAACTCCCCTTCTTATTACCTGTTCCATACTTAGATGAAGAGATTGTAAATTCTTGGATAATTTTATTTTTTCTTATATGATATAGACGTTGTGTTTTGATTGAGACAAATAATATTTCTTTATTGGCTTCTTCATATTTAAATGGAGCTAGATATTCTTCTATTTTTTTTATGATATTATTTTGTCCATATAGACATATAGAAAATAGTGTTGTTAAGAAGATTAAAAGTGATTTTTTTATATTTCCCAATTGATTATTTTTTTATTGTTTTTTGAGAGTATTTTGTTTGCTTTTGAAAAATGTTTACACCCAAAGAATCCGCTATATGCAGAAAGGGGAGAGGGGTGTGGAGCTTGTAATATATAATGTTTTTTCTTATCAATAAGGTCTTTCTTTGCTTCTGCATATTTACCCCAAAGTATAAAAATAATTCCTTTTTTATTTTTAGATATTTTTTTAATAACATTATCTGTAAATATTTCCCATCCTTTTTTTTTATGTGAGCCTGCCATGCCTTTTCTTACAGTTAGAATAGAATTTAGTAATAATACTCCTTGTTCTGCCCATTTAGATAGATTTCCATTTTCTCTTATTCTAATTTTGAGGTCTCTAGTCAGTTCTTTAAAAATATTTTTTAGTGAAGGCGGGGGGCTTACTCCTTTCTTAATAGAAAAAGATAATCCATGAGCTTGATCTTCTCCATGATAAGGGTCTTGACCTAAGATAACTATTTTGAGTTTTTGAAAAGAACATAAATTAAACGCATTAAAGATTTTTTCTTTCTTTGGATAAATAATGTGTTTTTTCTCTTCAAGAATTAAAAATGATTGTAATTTAATAAAATAATCTTGTTGCCATTGATCTTCAAGAATACTATCCCAAGATTTATCTATTGTATTTCTCATTTTTTAAAAAATTGATTTATATTAATTATTTTAAGCAATCAAATATATAAACTGTTATTTATAATTTTGTTTTTAATGTTTTTAAATATGTATTTTTGTAAATAAATAAAATTTTTATGAAAAAGTATATGTTCTGTATCTTAGGGGTTTTACTTCTTTCTTCTTGTAGTATTTATCAAGAACCTTGTGAAGGAGTTGCTGATATTCAAGAATATGAGAGTAATTTTTAGCTATCATGCTTACAGAAAAGCCTAGAAAGCCAAAATGGTTAAAAGTTAAATTACCGACAGGCAAGAAGTATAAGAATGTCCGAGAAATAACTAAGTCTTACCAATTACATACTATCTGTGAAAGTGGTAATTGTCCTAATATGGGAGAGTGCTGGGGAGAAGGTACAGCTACTTTTATGATTTTAGGTAATATTTGCACTCGTTCTTGTGGTTTTT
>CAJWCP010000020.1 GCA_913031595.1 uncultured Flavobacteriales bacterium
ACCACTCATAAGTATAACCAGGTGTACCTCCAGCAGCAGAACCAATTGCAATACCTGCATTGCCCCCAAAACAAGAATTCATAGTATCAGCAGCTAAAGCCTGTAAAGGAACTCCAGGCCCAGGAATAGTAATAGAAGTATTAACAGTACACCCACCTAAAAGGTTGTTAACAGAAACTATATGTGTGCCCGCAGAAACATTATTAAAAAATGTATCCATAGGATGAGCATTTGTGTTTAAGACACCATCAAGATAATATTCGTATGATAAAACATTAATATAGTCTTCAACTATAATCTGAATTGTTCCATCAGACCCTCCATAACAATTAACATCTGTATAAGTAATACCAAAACTAATTGGAGAAATCGTATCCGAAGGAAGTGAATTATCTGCACAAGTTGATTCAGTAGTTAAGTAAAAATATTCTGCCCCAACAGGTAAAGAATCAATTAAAGAAGAATATGAGTCAAGAGGATAATTAATATCTGATATAAGAGAATATGGACCTCCAATATTTGCAGCTCCATATAAATGATATATAGTAGAGCTACTAGCTCCTATATTATGATTCCAATCAAAAGTAATATTGCCGTCTTCATCCTTCCAAACACATTGAAAATCAGGGGCGGGCAAAGAATCAGCCGCCGTAACCTCTACAGTAATAGTTGCAATAGTAATTGCGTTAGCAGGACAATAATCATCATATGCTTTAACAGCAAATGTATAAATATTAGACGTATTTCCACATCCTATATCTGTAGCAACGTGACTACAAGCTGTTTGCCATGAAAAAATACCGTCTACTATCTGAGGAGATGTAATTGGAGGCACCTGTCCTGAAGCATTTGTAAATGTTGCACATGGAGGATTATCACAAAGAGTTGGGGTAATAAAATCATCTGCCATTTGCCCTCCTGAAATTTCGAAAGTAACATCTTGAAAAGATCCGTTTGCATAAACCTCATTGTCAACCGCTGTAACATTAAAGGTTACTATATCTCCAGCAGAAACTGTTGTATAGTATGGATCTATGTTTGTAGGAAAAGGAGGTGTTACCGAAGGAGGAAGGTTAGGAGCTCCCGATGGCAATGTTGGACATCCAATCAAAACAGCTTGAATCTCCCTGTAAATAGATGCTATCTTTTGTCCACATTTATAAGCATCAACTCGAATAACTGAAACAAAATTACCTGACACATTTGAATTATAATTAATCTCTCCAGTTTGAGGATCCAAAGTCACTCCTCCTGGCAAAGGATTATTAAAACTGTATGGTGCTACAAAAGGAATTGGAATTGGAGCAACTGGAGGATTATAAGTTCCAAAAAAGTCATCTAAAGGTTCATCCCAATTATAAACCAAACTATCCATTTCTATATCAGATGCATTTGGTGTATAAGAAAAAGGATATCCTGTACAAATAATAGTTTTTGGGCTCTCATTGAATTTTGGAGAACTATCAAAACAAGGATCTGTTGGACTGGTTAAGGTTGTAGTTGGATCTATGTAAGGAAACATAGAAGCTCTTAAAGTAAAACCCTCTGAAGGTGATGTTGTACTAGAAAGCACCAAATTAGTTACCGCTCCATTTCTACAACAACTATCCCAAGTAAAATGCCAACCAGTTGCTGGTGGTGCTCCTGGTAAATTTACAGGGGCAGATTCATAAATATACTCTTCAACAGCGCCAACTGGATTGGTATTACAATCTAAACAAGCATTACCACTATTTACAGCGTCTCCAACAGGAGATATGTCTGCATTGGAAATAAAACTCATTGAAATACTAGTAAGAGGTGCTCCTGCTCCCCAAACATTCAAAGTCTGTGAAAATGTAGAAAGTGTAGTTCCATCACAATCCCTATACAATTTCATTCTAAAAATATATTTACCAACATCAGGACTGCTAGGATCCTTTATACATTCCCAGGTAATCTCACCTCCCATTATATGTGTTGCGTGAGCAGTAAAAGAAGTAAAAAATATTACTACTAGCAAAATAACTCTTCTAACCATATATCTATTTTTTACAAAAATACAAAAATATCACCTACTAACCAACTAGTAAAAAAGAATTATCTTATTAAAGTTATACTACCCTTTTCAGTAAAATTATAACCATCTACACCGATAGCATCCATAATATAAAAATATACTCCTTCAGGCAATCTCTCTCCATTAAACCCTTCTCCATTCCACGCTCCATTAACTTGATCCCAAGAGAAGACCTTTTGTCCCCATCTATTAAATATCTCAACATATAGCCCCTGAAGCATCCAGTCATTAAAATGAAAAAAATCATTAATTCCATCTTGATTAGGAGAAAATATATTAAATAAATCATACCCCTCCACATCTATAATAACAAAAGAAGTGTCACTACATTCTAGATTTAAATTACTATTGGAAGCTATCAGCATTACATTATACTGCCCTTGCTCAAGGAAGGTGTGTTTTACTTCATTATTAAACAACGTAAATTCAGAAAATCCATCACCATAATCCCACATAAAAAGATCAGCCCCAGAAGACAAATTAACAAACGAAGTTGTTAAAGACTCTCTACCTAAAACCAGCCCTGATTGAAAAGAAGATATAACATCCATAGGTTGCTCTACAATAATCAGTGTATCAAATTCACAACCATTGTAATCTCTAACAGAAAGAGTATAATTATCAGCTTGTAAATCATAAATTGAAATAACCTTTTCTGCATGAGAATTACCAGTTTGCATTAATTGCTGACTACTATATAATTCATAAAAATAAGGAGGTACTCCACTAGAAAAAACTAAATCAATAAAACCATCTGAAGATTCATAACAATTAAGATGGCTTACTGTCTGATCAATTTTAACTCTTCCAGGCTCCCCTAACTTAATATTAGATATTGTATCAGAGAAACAACCATTATTATCTATTACCCAAATATTATAAGTTGCAGAATATAAACTATCATACAAAGCATTATTCTCAATATAATGAAAATCAGAAAAATCAGAGATAAAATAATCTAAATAAGGTTCTGTTCCTCCGAAAGTATTAATAAGAATCTCTCCTGAACTTCCATTAAAACATAGATTATCTGTAATATTAACTATCTCTAAATAAAATGAATCAGGCTCTAAAATAACAACCGTATCAATTAAAGGTCCACAACCAAAACTATCTGTAATATACACTAAATATATCCCCGCTGACAATCCTTCTACATAAGCACTATTTGCCACTGTATCAATACTAGAATCTATCCATAAAAAGTCATACAAACCTAAACTATTAGGAGTTCCTCCATTTACATGAATCAATGCACTTCCATCACTTGCTCCAAAACAATTAGCATGGGTTACAATATCTGAAGACTGTAAAGGATTGCTAAGCTCAATTAAAGCAATTGTATCCGCAATCATACATCCCATAGAATCTGTAATCTGAACAGAATAAGAACGTGCTGATAAATTATCAATACTAGCAGTAGTGTCATAATTAGGAGACCATAAATAAGAGTATGGAGGAACACCTCCTGAAATACTAATATCTATAAAACCATCTTCCCCCTCATAACAATTAACATGTTTTAAACTATCTATGGAAATTACTATTTCAGGAAACTCTCCAATAGTCACTTGAGAAGAATCTGTACACCCAAAAGCATCATAAACAACAATATTATAATTCAATGCAGCTAAATTATAGAATATGTTAACATATGTTAATGTCACCCCATTGTCAATAGAATATTGATATGGAGCCTCTCCACTATTAATTACTATTTCCATCATCCCAGAAAGAGCATTATGACAAATAGTATCATTAGCAAGTAATACTGTATCTAAACTTAGTTGAGAAGATGAATTCAATGCAGGAACGATAGTTTGATCAATATTACCCCAAGCAGGCTCCCCAAAACAACCATTGATATCATATATTGATATTGTAATAGTATCAAAACTTAAATTAATTAACGTGTCTCCAAATCCACTCCCATTAAGCCCACTATTACCAATCCAAGAATGATAATAAGGAGGTGTCCCTCCATTTATTTCTAAAATTATTTGACCATCAAAACTAACCCCCATACATGTTTCAGCAATTTTACCATTCTCGACAATCTTAAATGTTAAACTATCAGGAGACAGAACTAATACTGAATCAATAAGAGTACATCCCACCTGATCAGTAATAACTACAGTATGATATCCTGATACAAGATTATTTGCTATTTCATTTGAAGAACCATTCTCCCACATATAAGAATAGTTAGATCCAAAAGAAACTCCTCCTTGCACAAACACATGAGCCTGACCATCAGACGAGCCAAAACAACTAACATTAGTAACATTAAATGAATCTATATATAATGATGAATCTGCAATTGCAACGGTATCTCTAGATACGCATGCATTTGCATCTAAAACTTGTATTTCATAATACCCAGGACACAATGAGGGAAATGTATCATTAATAGTAATTAATCCTTGAGGTATATTAACAAAGAGCTCATTTAAATAATATTGATATGGAGAAATGCCTCCAGAAGGGACTCCATTCATAGTAACAAAGCCTTGACAAGTATCACTATCTAAACAATACACAGCAGAAGTTAACGGCGTGTTAAATACAATAGGCTCAGGCTCATCAATAAATAATATCATTGAGGAATCTACACAGTTTCCCGATGGAGAAATTGCTATCACTCCATAATATCCTTCTATTAACCCATTAAAATAATAACCCGTGTCTATAATAGTCTGTGGAGTTAAAAGAGTATATCTATAGAGAACATAAAGATAAGCGCTATCTGGATCAACCACCTTAAATGTACCATTACTATCACCATAACAAACAATATTTGTTGATTCAACATTTAAATTAATTTGTGGCGTATTATCTGCTATAAGATTAATGTTAATTGTATCACTGCAATTATTAGTATCATTAACAACAATATCATAAAATCCAGCAGATAATGAGTCTATAACAAATATATTACTATCTACAGTAGAATTAAAAAAAATACTAGAATAACTGTATGGGGAATCACCTCCCATAACCTCTACATAAATCACTCCATCATTACCAAAACAACTTTCATTAGTGATCGTTGCATGTAAAGTTAAGGTATCATTACATGTAAGCTGAATAGTCTCAGGGTAAGCCTTAAAAACTAGACCAGTTATAAAAAATAAAAACCAAATTATTGGTTTTTTCATCATACTTTAAGTTCATTGTTATATAGAAAAACAAATATATATATTTTTATCAAAAATTGACACTTTTATTAGATATAAAATGTAGCTTTGAAGCTCTAAAAATATGCAAGAAAATTACATACAAAACCTTAATCCAGAGCAAGAGAAAGCTGTTAAACATATAGATGGCCCCTCAATGGTTATAGCAGGTGCTGGCTCTGGAAAAACACGAGTTCTGACATATAAAATTGTTTATTTACTACAAAATAACATAAAACCTTCTAGTATTCTTGCACTCACATTTACAAACAAAGCTTCAAAAGAGATGCAAAAAAGAATTGAAGAAATTGTTGGATTTAACTATTCTAACAATCTATGGATGGGAACATTTCATTCTGTATTCTCAAGAATATTAAGATTTGAAGCAAATCATTTAAACTACTCATCTAATTTTACTATTTATGACACTGAAGATTCAAAATCATTAATAAGAAGCATTATAAAAGAATTAAATCTAGACAAAGAAATATATAAAGTTAATTTTATAAGAAATAGAATATCTTCAATGAAAAATAATTTTATAACTGCCAAAGAATATAATAATAAAAAAGAATTAATAGAAGCTGATAAAATTGCTAAGAGAATAGAGTTTGGAAGAATCTATAATATCTATAACAACAGATGTATGAAGGCTGATGCAATGGATTTTGATGATCTCTTAATCAAAACATATGAGTTACTATCAAGAAATAAAGACACCTTATTAAAGTATCAAGAAAAATTTAAATATATTTTAATTGATGAATATCAAGATACAAACAATATTCAATACTTGATAATTAAAAAAATTGCTGCGCTTTATAAAAATATTTGTGTGGTAGGTGATGACGCGCAAAGTATATATTCTTTTAGGGGAGCAAATATTCAAAATATATTAAATTTTAAGCTAGATTATCCAGAACATAAGATTTATAAATTAGAGCAGAACTATAGATCTACATCTACTATTGTAGAAGCGGCAAACAGTATTATAAAACACAATAAAAAACAAATTAAAAAGAAGGTATGGACAAATAATATTCAAGGAGAGAAGATTATTATAGCAAAAACTGGTTCTGATAATGAAGAAAGCAGAATTGTAGCAAAAACAATAAATGATATTCAACTACAAAATGAAGCAAGATATGAAGAGTTTGCAATATTATATAGAACAAATGCTCAATCAAGAGCATTAGAGGAAGCTTTAAGAAAAAGAAACATAGCATATAAAATTTATGGAGGACTTTCTTTTTATCAGAGAAAAGAAATCAAAGACCTTCTTTCTTATTATAGATTAACTATCAATCAAAAAGATGAAGAAGCTCTAAAAAGAATAATTAATTACCCTGCAAGAGGTATTGGCTTAACCACTATACAGAAATTAACTATTGCAGCAAATAAGATGAATATTAGCATATGGGAGGTCATTAATAATATAGAAGAAATAGGTCTTACCATTAATAATGGGACAAAAAATAAGCTTGAAAATTTTGTGTCACTTATTAATACTTTTAAAGAAGAAATAGAGATTGAAGACGCATATACAATTGCAGAAAAAATTGCTAAAAAAAGTGGCATATTAAGCGAATTATATAACGACAAAACAAATGAGGGTATAAATCGTTTTGAAAATATACAGGAACTCTTAAATGGAATAAAAACATTTACTGATTCTTCTGAACAAAATAATACACTACCTGAATTTATGAAAGAGGTTGCCTTGTTAACAAATGAGGATAAAGAAGACCAAAAAACTAATAATAAAGTGACATTAATGACAATACATTCTGCTAAAGGACTTGAATTCCCTTATGTATTTATAGTAGGACTAGAAGAAAACCTGTTCCCATCACTAATGAGCAAAGAAAGTGAAGAAAGTATGGAAGAAGAAAGAAGGCTGTTCTACGTTGCTATTACACGAGCTAAAAAAAGAGTATTTATAACTTTTGCAGCAAGTAGATTCAAGTGGGGTCAGATTATTGATTGTAGCCCAAGTCGCTTTATAAGAGAAATAGATTCTAATTGCTTAGAAAAAAAAGAAATGTATTCAAAAGAAACAAGAAAACCTGTTTATTCAGTGCATCTAAAAACTAGAGATAGGAGAGACAAAACAAAACAATCTGTATATCAAAAAAAATTACGAAAAATAAATAATAATACTATTAACTCTAGAATTGATTTGACAAAAATTACAAATGGCATTAAAGTTAAGCACAATCAATTTGGTACAGGCACAGTAATCAATATTCAGGGGGAAGGGATTAATAAAAAAGCCACTGTTTTCTTTGCGGGTGTTGGACAAAAAAACTTACTACTAAGATTTGCTAAACTAGAGATAATAGAAAAATAAAAATTTTAGAAAATTTATTGTTTTAACTCTAAAAATTTATTGCAATTATCCTTGTCTTTAATAAGCTGAGATTTTAATTCATTTAAACTATCAAACTTCTTATTATCTCTTAATCTTTCTATCAACTTAATTGTAATTTTTTTATCATAAATATCTTTAGAAAAATTAAAAATATGGACTTCTAACTTATGTGTATTGCAATCAATATTTAACATTCCAAAGTGCTTCACATGATCAATAATCACTTTTACAACATAAACTCCACATTTAGGTATTAGCTTATTTTTTTCAAATAAAATATTTGCAGTAGGGAAACCTATAGTCCTTCCTATTTTTTCTCCATGAACAACTTTACCTGATATACTATAATCCTTACCTAAAAACATATTTGCTTTCTTAACATCTCCATTTAGCAGCATATTTCTTATTTTAGTTGAGCTTATAGTAATATTATTTTTAACTTGTGCCTGAACCCTCTCTAAACTAAAAGAATATAATAATGAAAGATTATTGAGTTCTTCAAATGACCCTTCTCTATTACGGCCAAAATGATGATCATAACCAACAATCATATATTTCATTCTTAATTTATTAATCAAAATATCTCTAATAAAATTAACAGGTTTTATTCTAGAAAAATCTTTTGTAAAGTTCTGAATAATCAGATGATCTATCCCTAGCTCTTCTAATTGTTTGATTTTTTCTTGATCAGTATTTAATAATGTTAAATTATCCCCCTCTGGAAATAAAACATTTCTGGGATGAGGAGAAAAAGTTAATAAAACACTTTCTTTAGATTCATTCTTTGTTATCTCAATTAATCGTTTAATAATAATTTTATGTCCTTCATGTACCCCATCAAAAGTTCCAATAGTAACCACTGTATCTGCAGTACAAGAAAAATCATCAATAGATTGATATATTTTCACCTATATTAATTTTAATTTATTGTTGAAAAAGTGTTCAAAATTAACAATTAATTTTGTCACAGAATTGTTAGTATAGAACAATTTAAAAACTGTAAGTTTGCAGGAAAATTTTAACACCTCATATACTAACTTAAAAAAAAAAAATCATGTCGCATAAAACTGGAAAAGTAGCACAAATTATTGGCCCCGTAATTGATGTGACTTTTGACGATAAAGAAACAGAATTACCAAATATTTATGACTCATTAGAAATTACAAGAGAAAATGGCAGTAAATTAGTATTAGAGTGCCAACAACATATTGGAGAAGACACTGTAAGAGCAATAGCTATGGAAACTACGGATGGAATTAGTAGAGGCACATCTGTTCTTGCAACTGGGGCTCCAATCAAAATGCCAATTGGAGAAAATATAAAAGGACGTGTGTTTAATGTAATTGGAGATGCAATTGATGGAATGGAAGATTTAGATAGATCAAATGGTTTACCTATCCACAGAGAAGCTCCTAAATTTGAAGACCTATCAACGTCAACAGAAGTATTATTTACAGGTATTAAAGTAATTGACTTAATTGAACCTTACGCCAAAGGAGGTAAGATTGGATTATTTGGAGGTGCTGGTGTAGGAAAAACAGTACTAATACAAGAATTGATTAACAATATAGCAAAAGGACATGGAGGATTATCTGTATTTGCTGGTGTTGGAGAGAGAACAAGAGAGGGAAATGACCTTTTAAGAGAAATGTTAGAATCAGGAATTATCAACTATGGAGAGGAATTCAATAAATCTATGGAAGAAGGAGGTTGGGATTTATCAAAAATTGATAAGTCTAAAATGGCTGACTCAAAAGCAACATTTGTCTTTGGACAAATGAATGAACCTCCAGGAGCAAGAGCAAGAGTAGCACTTTCTGGATTAACGATTGCAGAATACTTTAGAGATGGAGATGGGTCAGGAAAAGGAAAAGACGTCTTATTCTTTGTTGATAATATTTTCCGTTTTACTCAAGCGGGATCTGAAGTTTCTGCATTACTTGGAAGAATGCCTTCAGCAGTAGGTTACCAACCAACATTAGCAACAGAAATGGGTACTATGCAAGAAAGAATTACATCTACGAAAAATGGATCTATTACATCTGTACAAGCGGTATACGTACCTGCAGATGACTTAACTGACCCTGCTCCTGCAACGACATTTGCTCACTTAGATGCAACCACTGTATTGTCAAGAAAAATTGCAGAACTTGGAATATATCCTGCAGTTGATCCTCTAGACTCAACCTCAAGAATTCTAACTCCAGAAATAGTAGGAGAAGAACATTATAAGTGTGCACAAGATGTAAAAGAACTACTACAACGATATAAAGAATTACAAGATATCATTGCAATTTTAGGTATGGATGAATTATCTGATGAAGACAAACTAGCAGTACATAGAGCAAGAAGAGTTCAGAGATTCTTATCTCAACCATTCCATGTTGCTGAACAATTCACAGGCCTTAAAGGAGTTCTTGTTGATATTCAAGATACAATAAAAGGTTTTAATATGATTATGTCAGGAGAAGTGGATAAATACCCAGAAGCTGCCTTCAATCTTGTAGGTTCAATTGAAGAAGCTATAGAAAAAGGAGAAAAAATGATTGCGGAAGCAAAATAAATATAAATGAATTTAGAAATTATAACACCAGAAAAAGAATTATTTAGTGGCAAAGTAGCATCGGTTAAATTTCCTGGAACAAATGGAGAATTCGAAATTTTAAATAACCATGCCCCTATAATATCTACATTGTCTGAAGGAAAAATTCGTGTAATCACAGAGCAAAAAAAAACTGAATATTTTGAGATAAATAGTGGTGTTATTGAAATGCAAAAGAATAAAATTATTGTTCTAGCAGAGTAAATGAGAAGAAGTATACTGTTAATTATAACAATCTTTTTTTTTAGCTGTAATGAACAAAATAAAGAGGGTGATTTTCTTTTAATGAAAGGAGATATCCTCTTCCAAGATTTAGACTCCTCTCCTCTTTGCGATGCTATTGAATTAGTAACCCCTGGTTATAGAAACGGAAACTTCTCTCATATTGGAATTGTTATTGAATTAGGAAATCCTGACTCTATTGGATCTAACTATAATTACGCGCATAACATTCGAATTCTTGAAGCAATACCAAATAATGTAAAGACTACAAGACTAGATAGCTTCCTAAATCGTTCAGCCGATAATAACAAGAAACCAAAAGTAATTGTAGGAAGAATAAAATATAAATATCAATACTCAATAAACGATGCGATAAACTTCTTAAAAAGTAAAATAGGCGCTAAATATGACAATGAATTCTTACTAAATAATAATTCATATTATTGCTCAGAATTAATTTATGAAGCGTTTGAAAAAGATAGCATATTCAAACTTAATAAAATGACTTTTTTAGATCCTGAAAGTAATGACACAATAGATGTCTGGAAAGAATATTATAAGAAATTAAATATTAAAATACCTGAAGGTGAACTTGGTATAAATCCAGGAATAATGTCATTATCTAGTAAAATAGACATAATCCATTACTACGGAAAGCCAACAGGAATGGAGTAAAAAAATAATTATTCTTTATTCTTTGTGTCTATAATAATAGTCATAGGGCCACTATTAATTAATGTAACTTCCATATTAGCCCCAAACTCTCCCGACTTTACTTCTTTATTTACAGAAATTGATAAGAGATTCTTGAATTCTTCATATAAATTAACAGCTTGAGAAGATTTTGCTGACCTTATATAAGAAGGCCTATTCCCTTTTTTAGTTTTGGCATGCAAAGTAAATTGACTAACTACAATAATCTCTCCATCAATATCAATAATAGAATTATTAGAAACTCCTTCTTTATCAGAAAATATTCTTAATTGCGCTATTTTTTTTGCAAGCCACTTAGCATCTTCTTTACTATCAATATGTTCTATACCAAGAAAAATAACAAGTCCTGATTCTATTTGACTTTTTATATTACCATCAACACTAACTTTTGCCTCTAAAACTCTTTGGATTACTGCTCTCATAAATATTCATTTTTTCTAAAAGAGGTGTCACTTTCATCTAGCATTGAAATGTAATTTTCATATCTAATTTTTGAAATATCTCCTGAAATAACAGCAGATTTAATTGCACAATCAGGTTCATTTTTATGTATACAATTATAATACTTGCATGATGATTTAAGTAATAAAAACTCAGGAAAATAATTACATATATCTTTTAACTCAATATCAACTAACCCAAAACCCTTTATACCAGGAGTATCAATAATAGATGCTCCAAAATCCAATTCATATAGTTGAGAGAATGTAGTAGTATGTTGACCTTGCTTATGTGCTAAAGATACTTCTTGTGTGCGAATATTTAAATTAGGTTGCAATCTGTTAATCAAAGTAGATTTTCCAACACCAGAATGTCCAGATATCATGTTGATCTTATTTTTCATAGCAATCTTAATCTCTGACAAATCATCATAAAGAACAGATGTTCCTATTATATTATAACCTATCTCTTTATAAATCTTCGCTAACTTTTTTTGTTCCTTTAAAATCGATTCATTATAAATATCTATTTTATTAAACATCAATAAAACTTCAACTTTATAAGCATTTGCTGAGACTAGAAAACGATCAATAAATGCAGTAGTTGTTACTGGATTTTCTAAAGTTATCATTAATATAGCTTGATCAATATTTGAAGCGATAATATGTTTTTGTTTTGAAAGGTTTACTGATCTTCTTACAATACAATTTTTTCTATCAAGCAAGTCATCTATCATCCACGTTCCAGAATCATCACTTAAGCCCACCCTGTCACCAACCACTATAGGATTAGTACTCTTAAGATCTTTTATTCGAAATTTACCTTTAAGCTTCGCTTCAATAAGATTATCATCTTCAGTGCGTATAAAATACTGACTACCTGTTGTTTTAATAACCACTCCTTTCATAAATGCAAAATTAATATTATAAATTACTTACCTTTACAAAAAAGTAATAATGAAAAAAAAATATTGGTGGATTATTTTTGCAGGATTAGTTATTACACTATGTGGCCTACTAACTAAAAAATATTTCTTTCTTTTGTTGTTCTTTCCATTAAGTTATTTATTCAAAGATAAAGAAGAAGAAAATAATAATTAAATAAGAGATATATCAAGTTTATCTAATGTCTATTACAGTAAAAAATATATCTAAATTCTATGGAGAACAACAGGCTCTTTCCAATGTCTCTTTTTCATTAAAAAAAGGAGAGATAGTAGGCTTCTTAGGTCCAAATGGAGCTGGGAAATCTACCTTAATGAAAATCATAACTTGCTACCTTAAACAAGATGATGGGAGAATACAAGTATGTAAATTAGACACATTAGAAAAAGAACTAAGTGTCAAGAAAAATATTGGTTATTTAGCAGAAAACAACCCTCTTTATTCTAACATGTACGTCAAAGAATACTTAAATTTTATTGGAAGTGTTTATAAAATTTCTGATAAAGAGAAAAAAATTCAAGAAGTAATTAAAAATACTGGATTAATAATAGAAGAAAAAAAGAAAATCAATAAATTATCAAAAGGATTTAAACAAAGAGTTGGCTTAGCAGCGGCTCTTATTCATGACCCTGAAGTCTTAATCCTAGATGAGCCAACCACAGGACTAGACCCTAATCAGCTATCAGAAATCAGAGCTTTAATTAAGAATGTAGGGGAGCATAAAACTGTTCTTCTTTCAACCCACATCATGCAAGAGGTAGATAAAATATGTAATAGAGTAATCATTATTAATAAAGGGAAAATTGTTGATGATCAACTTATTGAAAATCTCAAAAAAAATAATATTGATTTAGAACAACATTTTCAAAAACTAACTAATTAATAAAACGCCCCTACAATCTCTTGTACATTATCAGATCTTCCCATTGTATAAAAATGCACACAAGGAGCGCCAAAATCTATTAACTCTTTAGTTTGTTGTATAGCCCAATCTACCCCTAATTGACGAACATCATCATTATTTTTACATCTGACAACTTCCTCTACTAAATCATTAGGTAAATTTAAATGAAATCTATGTGGAAGAAGGGTTAATTGTTTCTGTGTAGAAATAGGTTTCAATCCAGGAATAATTGGAATATCTATATTATTCTCACGACAAATCTTTACAAAATCAAAATATTTCTGGTTATCAAAAAACATCTGAGTAACAATATAGTCGGCACCTGCTTCTACTTTCTTCTTTAAAAAATGAATATCTGACTGTATATTAGGCGCTTCAAAATGTTTTTCTGGATAACCTGCTATACCAATACAAAAATTAGTAGAAGTAGAGTTTTTTAATTCATCATCTAAATATACTCCTTTATTCATTTGATGAACCTGTTTTAATAATTCTGAAGCATATTTATGCCCGCCTTCCTCAGCAACAAAATAATTTTCATTTTTTATTGGGTCTCCTCTAAGTACTAAAACATTATCTACCCCTAAGAAATGTAAATCAATTAAAGCATTTTCTGTCTCCTCCTTATTAAATCCTCCACAAATAATATGCGGAACCGTATCTATATTATACTTATTCATAATAGCAGCACAAATACCTACTGTCCCTGGTCTTTTTCTAACAGATATTCTTTTTAATAAACCATTAGCTTGTTTTTTATATACATATTCTTCTCTATGGTATGTTACATCAATAAATGGAGGATTAAACTCCATTAAAGGATCTAAAGCATTATATATTGAGTCTATACTAGCTCCTTTTAAAGGGGGAAGGATTTCAAAAGAAAATAAGGTTTCTTTTGCCTTTTTAATATGTTCTATTACTTTCATAATACTATTTTTATATATTCGACTGAAGCCATCTCTTAATTTCTTTAACACTCATCTTTTTTCTCTTTGAGTAGTCTTTAATCTGATCATCTTGAATTTTACCTACACTAAAATATTTAGCATCTGGATGTGAAAAATAATAACCGCTAACAGTAGCATTAGGATACATTGCCATATTTTCAGTTAAAGACACTCCTATCCTTTCAGATCCTAAAAGTTTAAAAAGCTTTATTTTTTCTGTATGATCAGGGCAAGCTGTGTAACCAGGAGCAGGACGAATACCATTATATTTTTCCTTAATCAAATCATTATTATCTAACTCTTCGTTTACTGCATATCCCCAAATCTCTTTCCTTACCTTTTCATGCATATATTCTGTAAGAGCTTCAGCTAATCTATCTGCAATAGACTTAAACATGATACTATTATAATCATCATTATCCTTTTCAAAAACAGCTAACTGTTCTTCAATATTAATACCTGCAGTACAAATAAAAGAGCCCATATAATCTTGCTTTCCATAAGAAAATGGAGCTATAAAATCACTAAGACATATATTACTTTTTCTTTTTTTCGATTGCTGACGTAAAAAATTATAAGTTTCTATATGTTCTCCATTATCATATAGATAAACATCATCATTTTTAGCGCTTGCCTCCCAAATACCAATAATAGCTTTAAGTTTTATCCAATTATTCTTAATAATATTATCTAACATATTATTTGCATCAGAAAATAATCTTTTAGCTTCCTTTCCAAATTTATTGTCATCCAAAATATCTGGATATTTCTTACGCATTTCCCAAGTAAAAAAGAAAGGAGTCCAATCAATATAGCTGCGTATAGTTACTATATCAATATTATCAAAAACTTGTGTTCCTAACTGATTTGGAGTATGTATTAGTGTGTTCTTCCAATCAATTATAGGGGCATTTTTCCTTGCAGATTCAATACTTATATACTGCTTTTCAATTTTTCTGCTGAGATAATTTTTCTTAATTGTATTATATTCATTAGCAACATCTTTTCTGAAATCTACCTGTTCTTTACCGATTAATTTACTCATCACCCCTACTGATTTAGAAGCATCCAAAACATGTACAACTGTATTATTATTGTAATGTTCATTTATTTTTACAGCAGTATGAATCTTAGATGTTGTTGCTCCACCAATCATGAGTGGTGTTGTAAAACCATTCCTTTGCATCTCCTTTGCTACATCTATCATCTCATCTAATGATGGTGTAATAAGTCCACTCAATCCAATTACATCTACTTCATTTTTTCTTGCTTCTTCTAAAATCTTATTAGCTGAGACCATTACACCTAAATCAATAATTTCGTAATTATTACAACCCAAAACTACACCGACGATATTCTTTCCTATATCATGTACATCTCCCTTTACAGTAGCTAAAAGCACTTTTCCTGCCTTACTACTTTCTGTTTTCCCCTGCTCAATAAATGGAGTAAGAATAGCAACTGCTTTTTTCATTACTCTTGCACTTTTTACTACTTGTGGTAAAAACATCTTTCCTGACCCAAAAAGTTCTCCTACTAATCCCATTCCATCCATGAGTGGACCTTCAATTACATCCAGAGGACGTGCTGATTTTAATCGTGCTTCCTCAGTATCTTCCTCAATAAAGGAAACTATTCCTTTTACTAAAGCATAAGACAGCCTCCCTTCTACTGATTGCTCTCGCCAAGATAAATCTTCCAGTCTTTGCTTTCCTTCTCCTTTTATATTATCTGCTAAATCTACCAAACGTTCAGTTGCTTCATTATCAGTATTTAGCAGCACATCTTCTACTGCTTTTAATAGGTCTTTAGGAATATCTTCATACACCTCAATCATTCCTGCGTTTACAATTCCCATATCCATTCCATTATTAATAGCATGAAATAAAAAAGCAGAGTGCATAGCCTCACGCACAATATTATTTCCTCTAAACGAAAAAGACACATTACTCACACCTCCACTTACTTTAGCATGTGGCAAGTTTTCTTTTATCCATTTTGTAGCCTTAAAAAAATCAACTGCATAATCATTATGCTCCTCAATTCCTGTAGCTACTGTTAAAATGTTTGCATCAAAAATAATATCCTCAGGGGGAAAACCAATCTCATCTACTAAAATACGATAAGCCCTTTCACAAATTCTTATTTTTTGCTGATAATCAACCGCTTGACCTTTTTCGTCAAATGCCATCACAACAACAGCTGCTCCATATTTAAGTATAGTTTTAGCATGCCTTTTAAAAACTTCCTCTCCTTCTTTTAAGGAAATAGAATTCACAATCCCTTTACCCTGGATACATTTTAACCCTTCCTCAATAATATCCCACTTTGACGAATCTAACATGATTGGGACTTTAGAAATATCAGGATCCGAAGCTATTAAATTTAAAAATTTTATCATACATTCTTTACCTTCTAACATTCCATCATCCATATTAATATCAATAGCTTGTGCCCCTCCTTCTACTTGATGAAGTGCAATTTCCAAAGCTTCTTCCAGATTATCCTCTTTGATCAGTCGTTTAAATTTTGCTGACCCCATCACATTTGTTCGTTCTCCTATATTAACAAAATTACTTTCTTGCGAAATAGTAACCGGCTCAAGTCCACTCAAGCGCATAGCTCTTTTAATTTTTGGAATTTTACGAGGTGAATATTTTTTAGAAATCCGAGAAAATTCTGCTATGTGAGAAGGTGTAGTTCCACAACAACCTCCTACAATATTAACCAAATTACTATGAATGAAATCTTCTAATTGAACACCCATTGCTTCCGGACTTTGATCATACTCTCCCATTTCATTTGGCAATCCTGCATTAGGAAATGCACATATAAAAAATGGAGCTTTTCTTGAAAGATCTCTTACATAAGGACGCATAGCTTTAGTACCTAATGCACAATTAAATCCAACACTTAACAGCGGTACGTGTGAAATAGAATTTAAAAACGCTTCAGCTGTTTGTCCTGACAATGTTCTTCCACTTTCATCTGTAATCGTACCTGAAACCATAATAGGAATTCTGATTCCTTTAATTTCAAATATATCTTCAATAGCAAATAATGCAGCTTTGCAATTAAGAGTATCAAATACAGTTTCTACTAATAATATATCTACCCCTCCATCAAGCAATCCATTTATTTGTTCAGTATAAGCATCCTTTAATTGATCAAAAGTAATGTGTCTAAATGCAGGGTTCTCCACATCAGGAGAAATAGATGCTGTTCTATTAGTTGGTCCAATTGCACCTGCAACAAATCTAGGCTTTTCTCTAGTTGAAATAGAAGATGCTACCTCTTTTGCAATTTTGGCTGATTGAAAATTTAACTCATAAACTTCTCCTTCTAATTTATAATCTGCTTGAGCAATTGATGTTCCACTAAAAGTATTTGTTTCTATTATATCAGCTCCTGCTTCTAAATATTCTTTATGAATTTCTTTAATAATATCTGGCCTAGTAAGAGATAATATATCATTATTGCCTTTTAATTCATGAGTATGATTTTTAAATCTTTTTCCTCTAAAATCACTCTCAGAAAGATTATACCTCTGTATCATAGTTCCCATTGCTCCATCAAGAACTAAAATTCTTTCTTGTAAAATATTTTTAATATTATATCTCATAACATATAAGACTTAAAAAGAAAATTAGAGAGGAAAGTGTAGTTCTTACTCATCTTTCTCTTATTTCGAGTGGGATTTAGCACCTTGCATTTCAAGGTTGCCAAGACATCAAAGGGCCCGTCCCTCCGTCTTTCTTGATAAGTCTAATGCAAATTAAAGCCATTTTTTCTTTACTTGCAAATTTGTAGGTTTATTATTTTTAGTAAATTTGCGATCCAAAGTGGAAAGATTTGGCTTATTGCAACCACTGAAAAAAATGCTAAAATAGAATTCCTTACAAACAATAAGTGCCAAATCTTTTAACTGAATTTATTAATATAACTAAAAAAAAGATGCCATATTTTTTTACATCAGAATCTGTGTCAGAAGGTCATCCTGATAAAGTTTCAGATCAAATCTCAGATGCACTATTAGATAACTTTTTAGCACAAGATCCTGAATCAAAGGTTGCTTGTGAAACTTTAGTGACTACAGGACTCACTGTACTAAGTGGAGAAGTGAAAACAAATAGCTACGTTGATGTGCAAAAAGTAGCTAGAGAAGTGATTCGTAAAATTGGATACACAAAATCAGAATATCAATTTGATGCTGATAGTTGTGGAGTGATTTCTGCAATTCATGAACAATCTTCTGATATCAGACAAGGAGTAACAGAAGGAGAAGGATTAAATAAAGAACAAGGCGCTGGTGATCAAGGAATGATGTTTGGCTATGCAACTAATGAAACAGAAAACTTTATGCCTTTAGCACTAGACATCTCACATAAGATCTTAATTGAACTAGCTGCAATAAGAAGAGAAGGGAAAGAAATGATTTATCTACGACCTGACTCAAAATCTCAGGTTACATTAGAATATGATGATAATCATATTCCTAAAAAAATTACAGATATTGTAGTCTCTACACAACATGATGATTTTGATAATGAAGAAGAAATGCAAAGAAAAATTGAGAAAGATGTAAAAGAAATCTTAATGCCTAGAGTATTATCGCAATTAACTGAGAATAATAAGAAACTTTTTGGACAAGAAAAGTATCATGTAAATCCAACAGGAAAATTTGTAATTGGAGGTCCTCATGGAGATACTGGACTAACAGGAAGAAAAATAATCGTAGATACATATGGAGGAAAAGGAGCTCATGGTGGAGGTGCTTTTTCTGGAAAAGACCCTTCAAAAGTAGATCGATCTGCTGCATATGCAACTAGACATATTGCGAAGAATCTTGTTGCTGCAGGATTAGCAGAGAGAATATTAGTGCAAGTTTCTTATGCTATTGGAGTTGCAGAGCCTATGGGGATATTTGTTGACACCTATGGTAGCGCAAAAATAAATATGACAGATGGAGAAATTGCTGAAAAAATTAAAAAAATGCATTGCTTTAATCTAAAACCTGCATCAATCATTAATAGATTAAAATTAAAAAACCCTATATATTTAGAAACTGCTGCATATGGACATATGGGTAGAAAGCCTGAGAAAAAAACAATAAGTTTTAATATAAATGGTAATAAAAAAGATATTGAAGTAGAAACATTTACTTGGGAAAAGCTTGACTGTCAAGAAGAAGTCAAAACTGCTTTTGATTTATAACCTCAAAAACACTAATTTTAAGGTCGCAACCATGCGACCTTTTTTATTATCTAATTCTATGAAAAGAATACTACCTTTTTTATTAATTATTTTACAATTTTCTGCTTTTTCTCAAATAGAAATGAAATACAATGAAAATGCTGAAAACCTGCCAAGATGGGTTCAGCTAATGTATGCTAATAATCCAGATGAAGAGGCAGTAATTAATGCATACACACAATATTATAAAAAAAATAAATTAACAAAAAACAAACACACACAATACTACAAAAGATGGTTAAGAACTATTAGTAGATTCTCAAATGCAAAATCAACTCTTGAAAAGTCAAAAAGTAATAATCAATGGCAGTGTATTGGCCCTTGGGATTTTGATAAAGATGCTGCTAGTAGAAGTTATGCTCCAGGATCTTCACATATATATACAATAGAGCAAAGTATAAGCAGTCCAAATATATTATATGCTGGCTCTGCTACCGCTGGAGCTTGGAAAACTATTGATAAAGGTGATAACTGGGATCTAATCACCAAAAATCTTTCTTTAAATGGAGTATATGCTATCGAAATAGATTTTACAAATCCTGATATAATTTATATAAGTGGTAATAATGGGATATACAAATCCTATGATGGAGGAATAAATTGGATAATTATTGGAGATGCAAGTTTTACCAACCTTTCGCATTCTATTAAAGATATTAAACTAAATCCTAGTAATAATCTTATCTTATTTGTTGCCTCAGACGAAGGGTTATTTAAATCTATTGATGGTGGAAATAATTTTACAACTATAATGAGTGGAAACTTTCTAGAAATTGAATTCCATCCTAATTCTTATGATACAATGTATTTTGTAAGACAAATTGGAAATAAAACAGAATTTTATCGTTCAGATAATGGTGGAAACTCATTAACACTACATTCAAATGGATGGCCTAACCCTGCTATAGGAGATGAACAAAAAAGAACAGAAATAGCAGTTAGCCCTGCTTCTCCTGATAAAGTTATTGCTCTTGCGACCGGTTCTGCTAATGGAGGCAGCGGACTATATGGCATCTACATAAGTAATGATAAAGGGAATAATTGGACTTTTCAATGTTGTGGTCCTCAACCAGCAGGCCCTCCAAGTACTACAAATATTAATATGATGGGATGGCAACCAGATGGTTCTGATGATGGAGGACAATATTATTATGACTTAGCCTTAGCTGTGAATCCAAACAATGCAAATATTATTCATGTAGGTGGTGTAAACCATTGGATTTCTACAGATGGAGGAGTAAGCTTTACATGTCCGGCTAAATGGAGTGAACCTCATAAAAAAGGATATGTACATGCAGATATTCATGATATAAACTATTTTGGAAATGACCTTTGGTTTGCTTGTGATGGAGGTATATTTTATTCTGATAATGCAGGAGATAGTATCTATAAAAAACAATATGGAATTGCAGGTTCTGATTTTTGGGGTTTTGGAACTGGATTTAAAGATGGTGAAGTAATGTTAGGAGGAACTTATCATAATGGAACACTATTAAAAGACAATAGTACTTATATTAATGATTGGTTATGCACTGATGGTGGAGATGGAGTAAGGGGATTTGTAAATTTCGGGAACCCAAGGATTGCATATAGTGACTATGGAGGGAAAATTCTTTCAGGAGATAGAACAGTATCAATAGATAATTTTACCGTTAGTAAATTACCAAATTCATCCTATATAACAGGAGAATCTTCACAAATAGAATTTGATCCAAGATGCTATAACTATATGTATTCAGGTAATGACACTACGCTATGGCTTTCAAAAAATGGAGGTTCAACATTTGAAGCTATTCATCATTTTAATGATAAAGTAACTTCTATCGAAGTTGCTTGGAGCAACCCTAATGTTATTTATATAGCGACATGGCCTTCATGGTGGGGAGCCAAACATATTTATAGATCCTCAGATGCAGGAAGTAGTTGGATTGATATTACGCCAACAAATATTAATGGACAAGATTGGATTCCGTATGACATAACAGTAAGTAATGAAGATGAAAATATACTCTGGATTGCTAGAACATCTATGTATGGAGGAGTTCAGGATGCCCAAGGATATGAAGTTTTTAAATCTATTGATGGAGGAGTAAATTGGATCAACTGGACTACACCTGCCTTAGATAATATAAATGCTACAAACATAGAACACCAAAGAGGAAGTAATGGAGGCGTGTACTTAGGAACAAGAAATAATGTGTACTATAGAAACAATAATATGTCTGACTGGGATATTTATGATTCAAACCTTCCTAAAAGCACATATTCAACTCAATTAATTCCATATTACCGTGAAGGCTTACTCAGAAATGGAACTAATAGAAGTGCTTATGAAATTAATTTTTATGAGGATACTCCTCCATCAGCACAAATAGCAGCAAATAAATTAGAAATCAATTGTATGAATGATACGGTAAGGTTTGTTGATCATTCAGCTGTGAGATTAAATAGTGCTAGTTGGCAATGGTCTTTCCCTGGAGGAAATCCTTCCTCGTCAACACAAGAAGATCCTATTGTTGTTTATCCTTCTCCTGGCTACTATGATGTAAGTTTAACAGTGACAGACGCATTTGGAACAAGCTCTCAGTATTATACAAACTTTATTCATTATACAGATTCCATATCTTTAATATCAAATACTGTTAATTTTTCTCAAGATTTTGAAAATAATAATTTCCCTCCTACCGCCTGGGAATTAGAATCACCATCTTTTAGTTGGCTGTCTACCAATGTAGATTTCGGAATAGATTGTCAACCAACTAAAACTGCCTATGTTAATCATTACTGGATACAGTATCCTGGTGAAGAAGCTTATTTAATTAGCAACAAGGTAGCCTTAGGTAATGGCACGAATGCTCAAAATTGGTTAACTTATGATTATGCTTATTCTGGTTATGCAAGTGGTTACGATGATGGATTACGAATTGATATTTCTACTGATTGTGGCAGCACTTGGGATTCCATTTATGGCGCAATTGGTCCTGACTTGCAGACAGTCCCTTATGAAGGAAGCGCTTGGTCTCCTACTTGTGGTAGCTGGGCAAGTGACAGTGTCAATTTAAGTAATTGGGGGCTAAATGGAGATACAATTATGATTCGTTTTGTTGCTATTAATGATTATGGAAATCATTTTTATTTAGACAATATTCATATTAATGGTCAAAATATCTTATCTATTAGTGAAGTAGATCAGTCTTTATATACTATCATCTACCCAAATCCAACAAAAGGAATTTTTACAATAAAATCTAATGTTAATTATTTAGAAATGGAAATATTTTCTAGTATTGGAAAAGTAATCAGGAAAGAAATTATTCAAGGTGGATCTAAGAAAATTAACCTTCAAGAAATGAGAAAAGGAATATATCTTATAAAACTAAAATACAACGAAAAAACTGAACAAAGAAAGTTAATTATACAATAATTTAAGATCTTATTATCTTAGATATGTATTACTTCATCATAAGCATCTGCAACCGCTTCCATAACTGCCTCACTCATGGTTGGATGAGGATGTACAGATTTTAAAATTTCATGCCCTGTAGTTTCTAATTTACGAGCTACTACAGCCTCAGCAATCATTTCTGTAACATTATAACCTATCATATGACAACCTAACCATTCTCCAT
>CAJWCP010000021.1 GCA_913031595.1 uncultured Flavobacteriales bacterium
TATTTGAACTTGATTGACAATATGATAAAGTGGAAACTGTTCCAGGAGGAGTTGTTCCTCCATTCATTGCAATGGATATTGCACCATTATTATCTCCAAAACAACTGCTAGGATAAGTTGTAAGTGTTGCTAAATTATTTATAGGATCAAAAATGCTAATTGTACTTGAAAATACACATCCATTTAAATCGCTTATTTCGTAATTATATGTTCCTGCGCATAAAGCAGCTGGATTGGCACCAAACCATTGAGGTGTATATGGGGGTGTGCCTGATGTTGCAAAAACGGAGGCTGTTCCATCACAATCTCCAAAACATGTTGGATTAGTTGTTGTTACATTAGAAGCAAGTACAGTAGGTGATTCATTAACAACAAGATCTTGCCATACAGTGTCTGAGCATCCGTTTGCTTGGTAGACATATTGTATTGTATTTGAACCAACTAAACTAATATCAGGTGTAAATGTATTTGATATAACCCCATTTATACTAAACGTACCTCCAGCAGGAGTTCCTGTTAGATTAAATGGGCTATCTCCAGAACAAGCTGTTGCACTTGATGTAATAGACATGCTAGATGAAGAAACAAGATTAATGGTTAGTTTGGCAGTATCCCCAGGGCAATTAGCAGTTCCCGTAATAATGTATCTGTATACACCTCCAGGATCATTGGTAGGATCAAATATACTATCAACAGGATTGTAAGAAGCATCGAACCAGCTACCATGACCGTCAGGAAATCCATTTAATTGATCTAACATATGAAAAGGAGGATCACTACTACATGGACTAATTGTTGCGTTTGCTCCTGCAAAACCACCACCAGCAAATGGATCGGCTATTCCTCCTGTAGTTGTGTCTACAGTAAATGCAATATTACAAGGGTCAGGAGTTCCTTGAGCATCCCAATTCGAAACTTCAATTACATATATGTCTCCTACATTAGCGCCAACAATGTTACATATTTCTACTGAAGCACTAGAGTAGCTGCAGTCTATTCTATTAATAGCTTGTAATTGAGTGCACATGTTTGCTGTACTACTAAATGGTCCCCATGCAATAAAATCTAAATCATTAGGTACAGGTGTTCCATTAAAAGGATCAACGGGAGACATTACTAGATCTATATCTCCAGCAGTTCCTATTTCAATATAAAAGAAAGCTGGTTGACCAACTATTGGTGAAGTTCCTGGACATGCAAATGAAGCTCCAGGAGCTGTTGCTGTTCCACTTACACTTGCAGGATATGATCCATAAGGACATATTTCAGGTATAGATGGTGTACAATCTGTTTCTGGACCAGCACCAGTTTGCCCGATTATCTTACTGCATATAAAAAATAATAAAAAAGATAGTAAAATTCTCCTCATCTGTATCCACTTTTTGCTTTGCTACAAATATACGAAAAAATACTTGATTTGTTCACTTATAAAAGTGACTTAGGCTTCTTATAATAATTTGCAATTATCTTTTTTGATCCACCCATTTTGACCATTTATAATTTTTATTTCTACCCAATCTCCAATTTCATCAATAATTTCTACCTTAATACCAGCGTGTAATGAGAAAAGATTTACACTGTTATTTGTGGGAGCGCTTGTCACTTGTACTGCTGAAGAAAATATAATTGCTTCCTGTTTAGAATTATACATGATAGAGGATTGAGAAATAGCAAACAATAAGAATGAAATAAAAAGTAAAATATTTAATTTTTTTATCTTATAAATAGTAAAAGTATTAAGAAGAAAAACAATTAAATAAGTCCAAATACATAATAGAGACAATATCTGCCATGTTTTAGAGGTAAATAATTTAATTATTTTATACCACCATACATTATAGAAAATCTCTGGCATAGGCTCAATTCTATCGATTATTTTTGATTCTGTTATTGATAGGTTTTCTATTGTTTTTTTACTTTTTTTAATTTTTAAGCTTTTTTCATAATACCATATGGCATTTGCCCAATCTTCTATCTTATAATAACAATTCCCAAGATTGTAATATAATTCTGCACTTTCTAAATTATTAGAAAGGATTTTTTCATAAGTTAATATTGCTTGTGTGTAATTTTCATTACCATACATTTCATTTGCTTTACTAAATAAAGAGTCTGATGCTTGTAAGCCAATTGAAATCAGTAAGGATAATGTAATGATTATGTATCTCATTTTAATTCTGTTTCTACTTCTATAATAATCTTTTTTGCTTTGTTTAGTGTAACTTCCATTTGTGTGTTTCTATTGTCCGAGGGTGTGTATCTTGCAAATTCACATTCATCAAGAAGAGCAATAAATGTTTCTTTTGTTATTTTTTGTATTGCAAACTCTTTAAAATAAATATTAATAGTTTCTTTAGATAAATCAGCTATTGAAATTTGGAATTTATCTGCAAAATACCCCCATAATGATTTTTCAATTTCTTCGAAAAAACGTTCAAAATTATTTTCTTTAATACATTTTTGGGCCGCACTCAGTCTTTTTAAAGCAATTTTATTTGCTTGTTTATTTTTCCATTCTACACTTTCTTTATCTTCTATATTTATAAATTTTTCATATATGTATAATAAGGCTAATAGTAGAAGAGGTAGGGTAAAGTATAAGAGGAAGAGTTTTTTTGAGAATGGCACTTTTTTATTTTTATGAGTAAGACTAGTTTCTGTTGCAATGAAATTAATATCTTTCTGCTCTGTATCTATTAAGATTTCGTTTATATTGCTTCCTTCTTCCTTATTTTTGCTTTCTAATATATTGAGTTTATGACTGTTTGATAGCTGTTCTTCATATTGTGTTGTCTTTTGATTATAGGTAATTAGACTTACAGAAGGAATAGAATATTCTCCTTTGAATCTTGGGATTATTATATACTCAAAAGTTTTTTTACTTGGCTTCCTTCCTCCTTCAAATATCTTTTCTGATATTTTTGGGTCATACACTTCAAAATCATCTGGAAATTTAATATTTAAAGTGTTAATCAAGTCTAAATTTCCCGTCCCTTTTATCTCTAGTTTATATGTAAAAGCCTCATTGGCATGTACAGTGCTATTATCTATTGTTGATGATATTCTCACATCACCTACTACACCACTATAATCTTTTGGGGGATTTGGAAGTTCGCTTACATTTATGGTTATTGGTTTTGATTTAATAATTTCTTGTTGTAGTTTATTAGAACTTGTAAATGGATTTAAATCCCAGACACTTCTCCTTTGCGTTTGCAATATAATGCCACACTCGAATTCAATAGGATCTATTTTTAGTTTTCCTGATTTTTGTGCTGTCAGTACTGATTTTTTTAAGGTTAAGACATCATAACGGACCCCATCTTTTATTTCTCGCTTATATCTACTAGAACTCTTGAGATCTTTTACCCAAAAACCATTTAAATCGGGTTGAGCATTTATTATTTCATTTGTTATTTGTATTCTAGTATATAATTTATAAGTTACTAGTATTTGTTCTCCAACTACAATGTTACGTTTACTTACGTCAGCTTCAACAAATAACTTTCTGCTTAACGCTTCTTTTTCAGCTTTACTTTTTTCAGCTGCTTTCTTAACCTTAATTGTATAAGAATTACTACTAATTTTCTTGCCATTTACATTTACACTTGCTGGTGTAATAGTATATGACCCCTCTTTTCTAGCTCTCAAATAATAAGAGTAGGAAGTAATACTTTGACTTGTTGATTTCCCATTAATAATGGAGTAACTTCTTTGTGTTGATGGATTAGGACCACTTAATATTTGTAAGCCATTAAATTTTGGCTGACTAAAGTCATCTCCTTTAGCATTAATACTATATTGAATTAAGATTTGTTCACCAACTATAGCAGGATTTGGCTCAGCAGTTATTTTTAGTTCTTGCCCATATGTTGTGAGATTTATAAATAATAATATGATCCAGATTTTTTTCAATTTACCAATCGTTTAATTTATTTATCTTTTTTCCTTTAATTCTTGTTTTCTGTAGTTCTTTTTGTATTTCTTTTTCTTTTTGTTCTATTGCTTCTAACATTTTTTCAGCATCTTCCTTGCTTATTCCTTCTTTTTTCTCTTCTTGTTTATCTTCTTCTTGTTTATCTTCTTCTTGTTTATTTTCTTCTTGTTTATTTTCTTCTTGTTTATTTTCTTCTTGTTTATCTTCTTCTTGTTTATTTTCTTCTTGTTTATCTTGTTCTTGTTTTAGTTTTTTTGCAAGAGTTAAATTATACCTAGTGTCATTATCATTAGGATTAATTTTTAATGCTTCTTTATAAGCTTCAATCGCTTTATCTGTTTTTTGCTCTTTTAATAATGAATTTCCTAAATTATGATAAATATTTGAGAGATCTTCACGGCTAGGGGCGTTATCTTTTAAAGCATTAAAAAGAGCAGAAGAACCATCAGGGCCTCCATATCTCTCTTGTTTATAAATAGCATCCGCTAAGTTAAAAGAAGCGTTAAAATAATCTTGATCTTTTTCTAACGATTTTCTATACTTTATTTCTGCGGCATTGTAACTACTATCCTTATATAACTTATTACCATCTCTTAATAGGGATTCTTTGTTTTGTGAGAAACATGAGATGCTTATTAAAAAGCAGATTATAATTAGTAATTCTTTTTTCACCTTTTTTTCATCTTAAGATAATTAGTCCAGTTACTTTTTTTATTTGATAAAATTAAATCAAGAAATAATAATATCAAAGCTAATGCTACAAATAACTGAAATCTATCTTTATATTGAGTAAAAACCATAGTTCCTATTTTTTTCTTCTCCATTTTATTGATTTCAGCAAGAAGAGTCGTAAGTCCTGATCTAGAATTGTTAGCACGTATATATATACCTTTTCCAGCATTTGCAATTTCTTGTAATAGGGCTTCATTGAGTTTAGTAATTACAATTTTTCCTTCCCTGTCTTTTCGGTATTCATCTGCTTTTTTTCCATATTTATTATATAATGGTATAGGGACACCTTTATTTAATCCCATTCCTAAGGTATGGATGATAACTCCTAATTCTTTTGCTTTTTTTGCGCTTTCTATTGCTTTTTCGTCATGTGTTTCACCATCTGTTATTATAATAATTGCTTTATCTTGTCCATTTTCCATATCAAAAGATTCTATGCTTAGATCAATTGCTTTTGCTATCTCTGTTCCTTGTGCTGGTATAATACTTGTGTTTACAGTTGAGAGAAATAGTTTAGCAGCCGAGTAATCTGTAGTAATAGGCAATTGTACATATGCCTCTCCTGCAAAAACAATTAAACCTATTCTATCTCCTTCTAATTTATCTACTAGTTTGGAAATGGCTTGTTTAGCTCTTTCTAATCGATTAGGCTGTATGTCTTCTGCCATCATAGAATTTGAAAGATCGATAGCAATCATTAGATCTACTCCTTCTTTCTTTACTTCTTCCATTTTTGTGCCAATTTGAGGATTGGAAAGAGCAATTATTAATAGAATAAAGATTAAGACAGTTATAATATCTTTTATCTTTTCTTTGCTTTTTGAAAATGAAGACATTAGTTCTTTTACTAATTTCTGATCTCCAAATAAGGATATTGCTTTCTTTTTCCACTTTTGATAGAATATCATTGCAATTATAACACAAGGTATAATGAATAATAGATTTAGAAACTCTATATGTTCGTATCTTAACATTATGGAATTTGTTTAAAATAAGTTCTTTGTAATATAAAAGCTAATAGTAATATAGAGAATGCCCATAATACAAATGGGACAAACTTTTCAGAACGTTTGTGAAACTCTGTGATCTCTATCTTTGATTTTTCTAGAACATCAATGTCATTATAAATCTTTCTTAATGAATTTTTATTTGTAGCTCTAAAGTATTTTCCATCTGTAAGTGTTGCTATGTCTTGTAGTGTTTTTTCATCAATATTTACTTCCATATATTGAGTGCCATAAGGAGTGCTTACTGGAGCTAGCCCTTCTTCGGTTCCCACACCAATAGTATATACTCTTATCCCAAATTGTTTAGCAATCTCAGCAGCTGTTAATGGATTAACCATTCCGGTGTTATTGACTCCATCTGTAAGTAAGATAATCACTTTTGATATGGCCGTAGATTCTTTTAATCGATTTACACCTGTTGCTAGTCCCATTCCTATAGCTGTACCATCTTCTATTGTTCCACTTTTTAGATCTTTAAATAAATTAATGAGAACATTATGGTCAGTAGTTAAAGGACACTGAGTAAAACTCTCTCCAGCAAATATTACTAATCCTATTCTATCATTTACTCTTTTACTAATAAAATTAACAGCAACATTTTTAGCAGCTTCTATACGGTTTGGTTTTAGATCCTCAGCTAGCATAGATGTAGATACATCTATAGCTAACACAATATCAATTCCCTCTGTTGTACTTTCCTCCCAGTTTGTTGATGATTGAGGTCTAGCTAAAGCTATAATTAATAATATGCACGATATGACTTTTAAAAGATAAGGTAAATGTCTTAATTGCTCTTTGATTGTAGTTTCATTTGTTAATGATTTAGTATCTGTAAAAATTATGCTACTAGAAATTCTGAGGTGTTGAAAGAAATACCATATTAATATAGCTATAGGTATTAATATTAAATACAATAGGGTGCTATTAATGAATATGTAATTAATCATCCTTAGGGTTTTCTTTTGTATTAATTACAAAGTCTTTAGCTAGCTCCATACTTTCATTATTCTCTTCTTTTGTTGGGATACTTTTAGCAAACTTTGCCAGATCTGCTCTTTGAAGAATAGTTTGTAGATGATCTACATTTTCTTTTCGTATCTTATTTTTTATTTCTTGAATAATCTCATCTGTTGTAAGTTCAAGAGCAATAAAGTTAAATCTTTCTTCTGTATATCTTCTAATTATTTCTGATATTCCAGCATGATATTGTTTTATTTTTCCTTCTTGCCAGAGGCTTTTTTGCTCCAGTTTTTTTAATTCATTTAGGGCTGTTATATCAGCAGGTATTTTGATCTCTGGTTTTGCTTTGATACTTCCTTTTTCTTTATTTAATATATATTTTTTAATTATTAATAAAACAAGAATAATAATTAATATAATAATTAGCCATGGCCAAATATCATTCCACCCAAAAGGGGCGCTTAAAGGTTGCTTTATATCTTTTAGAGTATTATCTTCTAACTGTATATTATTGACATTTAATAGTAGTGCATTACTTTGACTATTTTCTGAAAATTTAATAGCGGGGATATAGTAACTTCCACTATCCCATGCCGTAATAGTAAACTCTTGACTAATAATTTCTTTAAAAGTGTCAATCTTACTTTTTTGAATGATTTCAACACCTTTTATTATAGTGTCTTTATATATAGGCCATTGTGTAGTTTTTGCTATTGGGCTTGTGATGAGAAATTGAGTTTGCTCTCCAATTAAGATTGAATTAGTATCAATTCTTGCAGTCTGTGAAAACATAATTTGACTACTTAATATAACAATGAAGAATATATTTTTCATTTTCTTTTTTCTCTACTTTTAAAAAAGTTAATTAATGGCCTTACATAATCTTCTCCTGTCATTATATCGATCATATCTACTCCTATTGAAGGAAATAATTTTTTTAGTTTATTTGTTTGTGATTTCTTATTTTTTAAAAAAAAGTCTCTTATTTTCTTACTTGAAGTATCAATAAACATCATTTTTTTTGTTTCAGCATCTTCTATAGGTACTAATCCTACATCAGGAAGATTGGATTCTCTTGCGTCATTAATTCTTAATGCGATAACATCATGTTTTTTACTTGCTATTCTTAATGGTTTCTCAAAATCATCACTTATAAAATCTGAAAGAACAAAGCAAATGCTTCTTTTTTTTATTACGGAATTAAAATATTCGAGAGCTTTAGATATATCTGTTCCTTTTCCTTTTGGTTTGAATGCTATAAGCTCTCTTATAATTCTTAGAATATGAGTTTTTCCTTTTTTTGGAGGAATAAATTCTTCAATCTGATCTGAAAAGAAAATGACACCTACTTTATCATTATTTTTTATAGCAGAAAAAGCTAATATTGCTGCTAGTTCACTTGCTAATTCTCTTTTAAACTGTTGGTTTGTACCAAAATCTCCTGATCCAGAAACATCAACTAATAACATTACGGTAATTTCTCTTTCTTCTTCAAAAACCTTTACAAATGGATGATTATAACGGGCAGTTACATTCCAGTCAATTAGTCGTACATCATCGCCAGGCTGGTATTCCCTGACTTCTGAGAAAGCCATACCTTTTCCTTTGAAAGCTGTGTGGTACTCTCCTGCAAATATATGGTTAGAGAGTCCTTTTGTTTTTATCTCTATTCTCCTAACTTTTTTCAGTAATCTACTAGCACTCATTTATGGTATTTCTACTGTATTTAGGATTTCAGTGATAATATCTTCAGAGGTAATATTTTCAGCCTCAGCTTCATATGTAAGTCCAATTCTATGACGTAAGACATCATGGCAAAGAGCTCTTATATCTTCTGGAATAACGTATCCTCTTCTTTTAATAAATGCGTATGCTTTACTTGCGGCTCCTAGATTAATACTTGCTCTTGGAGAACCGCCAAAAGCAATCATGTCTTTGAATTTTGTTAAACCATATTCTTCTGGGTTTCTTGTTGCAAATACAATATCTATAATATATTGTTCAATTTTTTCATCCATATAGACTTCTTTTACTAAATCACGTGCTTTAATTATAGCATTTGTTTTTACTACAGTATTTGCAGAGGGAAATGTTTTTGCTAGATTATTTCGAATAATCTTTTTCTCATCTTCTTTATTTGGATAATCAATAATTACTTTTAACATGAATCTATCTACTTGTGCTTCTGGTAATGGATAAGTTCCTTCTTGTTCTACTGGATTTTGTGTTGCCATTACTAAAAAAGGCTTATCTAAATCAAAAGATTCTCCGCCAATAGTAACTTGACGTTCTTGCATTGCTTCTAATAATGCAGATTGTACTTTAGCAGGTGCTCGATTTATCTCATCTGCTAAAATGAAATTTGCAAATATTGGACCTTTTTTGATTGAAAATGATTCATGCTTTGGACTATAGATTTGAGTTCCAATAATATCTGCTGGTAATAGATCTGGAGTAAACTGTAGTCTATTAAACTTAGCATCAATTGTTTTTGCTAGAGTGCTAATTGCTAAGGTCTTTGCAAGTCCGGGAACACCTTCTAATAAAACATGTCCATTTGAAAGTAATGCTACTAAAAGGCGTTCACTCATATGATTTTGACCAATAATAACTTTATTGATCTCTAACATTAGCATATCAATAATTGCACTTTCTTTATTTATCTTTTCATTTAATTCTTTAATGTCTGCTTGCGTTTTTTCACTCATTTTTTTATGTTTTAGGAATGCAAATTTATATTTTGTTTTAGTATTTGTCAATATCAACGATTATTTTTTTTACATAGTATTTTGCAAATTCATTTTTTATTTTTGCAAGAAATTATTAGATGCGGTTTTTTATAGAAATTTCATATAAAGGAAGTAGTTATCATGGATGGCAGATCCAGCCTAATGCTAACACTATACAAGGTGAGATTAATGATGCATTAACCACTATTCTTAAAAATAAGATTGATGTTGTTGGGGCTGGTAGAACAGATACAGGTGTTCATGCTACACAGATGTTTGCCCATTTTGATTTTAAAGATAATTTAGAAATACAAGAGTTAATTTTAAAATTAAATGGTTTTCTGCCAGAAGATATCGTTATTCATAATATCTATAAAGTGTCTCATACAGCACATGCTAGATTTGATGCGATTAGCAGGACATATGATTATCATATTATTCAGAAAAAAGATCCGTTTATAAAACACGCTTATTTTTTATATCAAGATATAAATATAGATGCAATGAATCAAGCATCTCAATATCTTTTGGGTCAACATGACTTCACTTCTTTTGCAAAGGTTAATAGTGAGACTCATACTAATAATTGTGAGATAATGAAAGCAATATGGTCTAGAAAAGAAAAACAAATTATTTTTACAATAAAAGCAAATCGTTTTTTAAGAAACATGGTAAGAGCTATTGTTGGCACATTACTTGAGATAGGTAAAGAAAAGATGTCTCCTGACATATTAAAACAAATTATTTATAATAAAAACAGAAATAGCGCAGGTCCTTCAGTGCCTGCTTGCGGCCTATTTTTAAAGAATATAGACTATCCTAAAGATATATTTAATGAGTAATAGTAAGACAGGGAATATAGTTGATTGGTTACTTTTAAAACGAGTGGTTTCGTTTGCTAAGCCTTATCGCACTTACTTTTTTATAGCTACTATTTCAGCTGTAATACTTTCTTTCTTAGGGCCTTTACGGCCTATGTTAATTAATTATGCTGTTGATAATTACATTATTATTTCTGATTATAAAGGACTATTAAACATTACAGTATTACTTTTTGTGTTATTGCTTCTTGAAGGATTTGTACAATTTTTTTATATTTATCTTTCTAGTTGGATAGGTCAACATGTAATTCAAGATTTAAGAGCAAAAATATTTAAGCATATTCTTTCTTTGAAGATGCGTTATTTTGACAATACTCCAATAGGAACACTAGTTACTCGTTCTATTTCTGATGTTGAGACTATTTCTGATATTTTTTCTCAAGGTCTTTTAGTAATTATTGCAGAGATTTTAAAATTGATAGTGGTTATTGGTATGATGTTATATACTGATGTAAAGTTAACTTTTATTACCATGTTAACAATCCCGTTATTATTATTTGCAACTTCTTGGTTTAAACGTAATATTAAAGCTTCTTTTCAGGATGTTCGAGAACAAGTGTCACGACTTAATACTTTTGTACAAGAGCATTTAGTAGGCATGCAAATTGTTCAGATTTTTACTCGAGAAAAAGTTGAATATGAGAAGTTTAAAAAGATTAATCTTGCTCATCAAGATGCTCATTTGCGATCTATTTTTTACTATGCCGTTTTTTTTCCTATAGTTGAAGTTCTTTCTGCAACTTCTATTGCTTTAGTTGTTTGGCATGGGGGGCAAAGTATCTTAGAAGGACAAGATGTTACCATTGGGGAGTTAATAGCATTTATATTATTTATTCATATGATGTTTCGTCCTATTCGACAATTAGCAGATCGGTTTAATATTTTACAGATGGGTATTGTTGGTTCCGAGCGAGTCTTTAGAGTGCTTGATACAGATGAAAAAATAGATACAAAGGGAAGCTTGCAGACGTCAATAGAAGGGAATGTTTTATTTGATAATGTAGATTTTGCTTATAAGAATAATGAATGGGTGCTTAAAGGGTTTTCGTGTTCTGTTAAGGCTGGTAAAATGTTAGCTTTAGTTGGAAGTACAGGTTCTGGTAAAACTACTATTATTAATCTTTTAAGTCGTTTTTATGAGACGCGAAAAGGGAACATTACTATTGATGATATAAATATTCAAGATTTTGATTTAGAGTTTTTGAGAGAAAATATTGCTCTTGTTCAGCAAGAAGTATTTTTATTTTCAGATACTATATTGAACAATATTACTTTATTTGATAATAATATTGATGAGCGAAAAGTAATTGAGGCGGCTAAAATAATAGGAGCTCATGATTTTATTCAAAGATTACCTAATTCCTATCACTATATTGTAGGGGAGAGGGGACTTACATTGTCATCTGGAGAAAGACAGTTGATAGCATTTTTAAGAGTGTATGTTCGTAATCCTAAGATTTTAATTCTTGATGAAGCAACTTCTTCTGTTGATACTGAAACAGAATATTTGTTGCAAAAAGCATTAGATAATTTATTAGAGAATAGAACTACAATTGTTATTGCTCACCGACTTTCTACTATTGTTCATGCTGACAAAATATTATATTTGGAAGATGGTCAAGTATTAGAAGAGGGGACACATGATGAGCTAATGAGAAAGAATTTAAAATATGCAAAAATGTATAAGATACAACAAAAGGAGATCAGTAAAAAATAGATACTTTCATTTGAAGTGATTGAATATATTCCTTATTTTTGTTAAATGAAGAGAATACTTCTGTTTTTATTTATTGCGCATACATTTTTATTAAAATCTCAGATAGTTATTGATAATACAGCGCCTTATAATTCTGCCACATATTTAATAAATAACATTTTAATATCAGGAGGTATAACCCCAACAAATCACTCGTTTATTGGAGATCCTATGCAAATAGGCTTTTTTAATGGAGTAAATTCTAATCTTGGTATAGATAGCGGTATTGTTTTAAGTTCAGGAAATGTTTTAGATTTAACAGGTCCTAATGCAAGTGGTAGTACAACCACAGATTTTGGCCTTCCAGGTGATCCTACATTAGATGCTATTATTGCTCCGGATCCAACAAATGATGCAGCTGTTTTAGAATTTGATTTTATTCCTACTTCTGATGTAATTAGTTTTAAATATGTATTTGGTTCTGAGGAATATTTAGAATTTGTTTCCTCTTATAATGATGTATTTGGTTTTTTTCTTTCAGGTCCTAATCCTGCCGGAGGGAACTATGTAGAAGAGAACTTAGCTATAATACCTGGAACCATTAACACTCCTGTTTCAATATTTAATGTTAACAATGTTTCTAATTCAGCTTATTACATTGATAATGGTGATGGTTTTACTGCTCCTCAAAATACAGATCCTACTGTAATACAGTTTGATGGTTTTACTACTCCATTAATTGCTACAGCAAATGTAATTTGTGGAGATATTTATAATATTAAGATAGTTGTAGCAGACGCGGTTGATGGAGCTTGGGATTCAGGGATATTCTTAGAAGCAGGTAGTTTTTATTCTCCTCCTTTGCAGATTTCAGACAATTTAAATATTGATTCTACGTTGATGAATGTTCCGTGTAATACTCAGATTACTTTAACAGCTAATGGAGGTCCTGGAGCTATTTATCAGTGGTTTGATATGTCATCTAATATTATAGGTACCGATTCAGATATTACTGTTGGGCCGGGATCATATATTGTGTCTGCAGATATTTTAGGATGTGCTACCTTATCAGATACTTTAACAGTTATTGCAGATAATGGGCCTATGTTTGATTTAGGTCCAGATTACACAATCCCTTGTAACACAACAACTATCCTTGATCCTATAGTTACAGGAGGGTTAGGGCCTGCATTTTATCAATATAGTTGGAGTAATAATAGTACAGCTTCGAATATTGAAGTAGATGAAGGGGTATATTCTTTACAAGTTGATGATGGAACAGGCTGCTATTTCCAAGATACTATTATAATAACGGAAAACTCTTCTCCAATAGCTTCTGTCAGTGGAGGTGGGGATCTTTGTGATAATGGAACTACAGTAGATATATTATTTAATTTTAATGGATTGTTACCATGGGACCTTACATATACAGATGGCTTAACATCTTATACTGTTAATAATATAACAACATCAAATTATGTACTTTCTACTTTTAATGCTGGAGAATATGCTATTGAATTAGCTGATGATTTAAATGATTGTATTGCTGATACTATTGATGGGAATGTACAGGTTATTGTACATCCTTTACCGATTGCTACGATTACACCTAGTAATGTTATAATGTATACAGGAGAAGAGGTAACTCTTGACGCTGGAGAATATGCTTATTATGAGTGGTATACTGTAGAAGATTCATTGTTAAGCCAAGAACAGACCTTAACTGTTACAGACTCAGGCAGATTTTATGTGTTTGTTGAAGATCAATATGGATGTAGTGATATCTCAGAATTGGCTAATGTGGGGTCTGTTCCCTTAACACAGGTTTTTGTACCTACAGTTTTTACTCCTAATAATGACGAACATAATGAGACTTTTGTTATAAAAGGTTTAAATATAGATTATTTCTATATTAGAATATTTAATAGATGGGGAGAATTAATGTTTGAAAGTAATGCCATTGATAAATATTGGGATGGCTTATTTAATAATAGACATGTTCCTGAAGGTACTTATTATTATAATATTGATATTATAGGTAAAGATAATAATAGTTTTACTAAGTCAGGAGTAATTAATGTAATCTACTAGCAGAGAAAAAAGACCTCTTATTTAGTTAGGTCGTTAATCTTTTGTTCTAATTTTTTGATCTGTTCTATTATTTGATCTTCTTTAGCCATTATTTGATCTTCTTTAGCTATTATTTTGTCTCGATGTCTTCTAGAAGCGCTTTGATTAGCAAATTCTGCAGATACTATACCAGTAGGAACTGCAATAATAGCATAACCCAAAATCATCATAAATGAGGCTATTATTTTACCAATTACAGTATGAGGGACTATGTCTCCGTATCCAACAGTAGTAAGTGTTGTAATTGCCCAATATATTGATTTTCCAATACTTTCAAAGCCATTTTGTTGACCTTCAACGATATACATAACAGTCCCTAGAAGTGTAACGATTATTGAGATTGTAAGAAGAAAAACAGTGATCTTTGGTCTGGAAGATCTAAGTGCTATTTGCATTGTATAAGCTCCTCTTAAGTAAGCTGAAAGCTCTAAAACTCTGAAAACCCTAATTAATCTAACAACTCTGATTGCTATCATTCCGCCAATTGGAGGGTAAATAAACATCAAGTATGTAGGAAGAATTGCTAATAAATCTATAATACCCATAAACGACAGCATATATTTTCTTTTGTTGGGTGCTGAATATACTCTGAGACCGTATTCAATTGTAAAAATACCTGTGAATAGCCATTCCATCAGGGTTTCTTGCTGTGGATCTAAAATAACTCCAATTACTGATAATAAAATCAACATAATTAGAAAAATATCAAAGAGTTTTCCTTCTGGAGTGTCGTATCCAAAAATAATTTCTCTTAGTCTTTCTTTTTGCATTTTGGGCAATATTTATATGACAAACATAAAAGATTTTTTAATATCTACGTGTTATGAATTCAATAATTACTTACATCAGGATTTTTAAAATCTAATTTCTGTTAATAAAAAATACCTAAATCAATTTAATATAAATTAATGATTATTAATTTTATGCATGTCTAATTTTCAAGTATACTCATCATCTGCTGGCTCTGGAAAGACATACACCTTAGCGTTAAGTTTTATTGCTTTAGCATTAAAAGGAGGGAGCTCAGGTTATCAACAAGATTATTATAGAAAGATTTTAGCTATTACCTTTACTAATAAGGCAGCATTAGAAATGAAAGATAGAGTGTTAAATTATTTAATATCTCTTTCTAATGGAAAAGATATTGATAATATTATTAATTGGCTTATTAAAGAAACAAAATTAGAGAAAGAAGTAATATTTAATAGAGCTAAATTTGTACATAATCATATATTACACCACTATACTGATTTAAGTATTTCTACAATTGATAAATTTACTTATCGCATAGTTCGAACTTTTGCATCAGAACTTGGTCTTTCACAGAATTTTGATTTAGAGATAGATAATTATAAAATTATTCAACCAGTTGTTGCTTTATTATTATCTAGAATTTCTGAGAAAGAGAAAGACCTTTCTCAACTTTTAATTGATTTTGCATTTACAAAGATTGAAGATGGGAAAAGCACAAATATAGAGAGAGATCTTGAGTTGTTTTCAGAGGAATTATTTAAAGAAGAAACAAGTCAATATTTAGAGAAAGAAAACCTATCTATAAAGACATGTGTTAGTATTAGGAGCATTATTCAGAAACAGGTTAAAGATTGTAAAAACAAGATTCTTGATTTATCAAAGCGTACTTCTCATTATTTTAACTCTCATGATCTTACTTCTGAGTATTTTATAAGAGGAACATTCTATAATCATTTTACTAAGAATTTATGTTCAGATGATTATAAGAAATGGATTCCTAGTGAGACCTTACAGCATAATATGTTAAATAACAATTGGTACTCAGATAATAGTCGTTCTGAGATTAAAGCTGCTGTAGAATCTTGTAAGCCTGAATTGACATTATTTTTTAATGAATTAATGGACTTAATAGTAGAGTACAATTCTTGTAAATTAGTTCTTAAGAATATTTTTTCAATATCAATTTTAAATGAATTAGTGAATCAAATCAAGTTATATAAGATTGATCAGAATATTGAGCAAATCTCAGTATTTAATAAAAAAATTCATCATATTATTAGTACACAGCCTTCTGCTTTTATATATGAAAGATTAGGAGAAAGATACAATCATTATTTAATAGATGAATTTCAAGACACTTCTATTTTACAATGGCAAAACTTTTTACCATTGATTACCGACTCTTTGGATTATGGTAAGAGTTTGGTTGTAGGAGATGGAAAGCAATCCATTTATAGATGGAGAGGGGGGGAAGTAGAACAGTTTCTACAACTTCCTGAGATTTATGGAGCGAATCATATTTCTTTTAAAGACGAGTGGGAGAACAAATTAATACAGCATTATGATCAATATACTTTAAATAAAAATTTTAGAAGCCGGAAAGAGATAGTTAAATTTAATAATTTATTCTTTGATAAACTAAAGGTATTACTTCCTCCTAAGATACGTAATATATATGCTAATCATAAGCAAGAGGTAATTTTAGATAACAAGAAAGGTTATGTCCATATTGAACTTTTTAGTAATAAGGATATTGATTTCAAATTACTTATTCTTCAAAAGATGTTAGAAGAGATTAGGAGTCTAAAAAAGGATTGTTTATTTTCTTATAAAGATATTACTATATTATGTAATAGTAGAAATAGAGTTTCTTTAGTTGCTGAATATCTATCTGAAAATGAAATTCCAGTTATTTCAAATGAGGGTCTACTATTAAAGCAATCAAAGAAAGTAAACTTGATTATAGCATTTCTAATGTATTTAAAGAATCAAGAGGATGCAATTGCTAGGTCAGTTATTATTTTGTATTTACAAAAGAATATTTTAACTTCTTATTCTTTGCATGAGCTTAATTTGAAAGCAAATACAAGGCATGGTTTTTCTAGAGTCTTACATTTATCTAATATTAATTTGAATGAATCCACCTTATTAGAAAGACCATTATATCAATTGATTGAACAATTGATTATGATTTTAAATCTCAAAGAAGATATTTATGTGCAGTTTTTTTTAGATTTTGTTTTAGATTATAGTGAAAAACAAATAAATGGCTTATCTGCTTTTCTGCATTTTTGGGAACAACAAAGAGATAAGCAGGCAATTGTAATTCCAGAAGGTTTGGATGCAGTGAAGATAATGACAATTCATAAGTCAAAGGGGTTGGCTTTTAATGTTGTAATGATTCCATTTAATTGGGAAGACACTCAAAATCTAAAAGAGGTTTGGGTAAATACTTCAGATTATTTTAATAAGACACTTCCATTTTCATTAATTCCACTTGCTAAATCAACGGAATATTCTTTTTTCAAAGAAACATATCTGAAAGAAACATCATTATCTTTATTAGACAATATGAATAAGCTTTATGTGGCTATGACAAGAGCGAGACAACGGTTATATATTTTTTCTAAAGAATTTCCTGTTAAACCTTCTAAAGATTTTGTTAGAAAAGGACAATTAAATTCTTTTTTATACCATTTTTCTAATCATTATCCAATAATTTTAGGATCAGGAAACTCTAACGATGATATATGTCTTTCTAATACTAATTTGAATAAATCTTTCTTAGTTAATAAAGTTAAAAAAGTTGATTGGCGAGAAGTTGTTTCTTTAAAACATTCTGCTGAGGAAATATGGGATATTGAAAATAATAACAGTAAAAAAGATTGGGGAAAATTATTGCATAAGGCGCTTTCTAATATTCATTATAAAGAAGAAACTGAAGATGTTTTAAATAGGCTTTTTATAAGTGGACAGTGTAATGAAGAAAATTTTCAAAGATTAAGTAGAGAGGTTTATATGTTATTAGAAGATCCTAATATTGCTAAGTATTTCACTAAAAATTGGCATGTCAAGACTGAGAAAGAAATATTAACCAATACAGGAAGGACATATATTCCAGATCGTTTATTATTTGACAAACAATCAGATCAAGTGATAATTATTGATTATAAAACAGGAGAAGAGAAAGATAGACATATTAAACAAATACGTGACTATGCTAATGCGTTGAAAAAAATGGGCTATAATAATATAAAAGAGATCTTAATATATACTAGTAAGAAAGATAGAATAAAACCATTATGCAGCCTTTCTTAGATAAAATAGCAGAAAGATTATTGGATAGGTTTCCAGGCAACATGGAAAGAGTGTTGGTAGTTCTCCCTTCTAAGAGATCAGTTGTATTCTTAAAGAGTTATTTGTCTAAAAGAATAAAGGCGCCTATATTTTTGCCTCAATTTTATTCCATTGAGGAGTTTGTAGAAAGGTTATCAGGATTACAAGTTTTAGATAATGTTTCTTTACAGTTTAAATTATATGAATCATATCTTAATACTCACTCAGATAAAGTAGAGAATTTTGATAAATTTCTTAGTTGGGCGGGGACAGTTTTGCATGATTTTAATGATATTGATAGAAGTTTAGTAGATGCCGAAGCTATTTATACTAATTTAAAAAATGTAAAAGATTTAGAAAGTTGGTCGATAGATGATTGGAGTTTGTCTCAAGAAAGTTTAAGTCATTTACAACAAGACTATATTAGATTTTTTAAGAGCATGTTTGTGTTATATAGTGATTTTAAGGAAAAATTATTAAGAGAAAAAATAGCATATCAAGGACTTGCTTATCGTTGTGCTGCTGTTAATATAAAAGATGTAACATTAGAATGGGAAAAGATCTGGTTTGTCGGTCTGAATGCTCTTACAAAATCAGAACAGGAGATCATAAATTATTTAAAGGAAAAGGATGTTGCTAGGGTGTTTTGGGATGCAGATGACTTTTATTATAATAATCCTATTCATGAAGCAGGAAGTTTTTTAAGAATTCAAAGAGATAAATGGAAAGAAATAGATTTTCAGGGTGTTGGAAATTATTTTTCACAACGAAAAAATAATTTCCAAATAATAGGTTGTCCTAAGAAAATTTCACAAGCAAAGGTTGCTTCTGAATTACTAAAGAAATTAACTAAAGAAGATTTAGAAGATAGTAACACGGCAATTGTATTAGCTGAAGAATCATTGCTTTTCCCGGTTTTACATCATCTTCCATCATCAGTAAAAAGATTAAATGTTACAATGGGGAGCCCAATAAAAAACACAGCTCTTTTTGCATTTATTGAAGTAGTTTTTAATATGCATATTAGAGCTAAGCAATATAATCACGAATCCTTTTATTATAAAGATATCATTGATTTGATAGAGCAGCCTTATTTTATTAAGCTTTCAGATAGTGATTCCGCTTATAAATTAAAGAATTATATTGTTGCAAATAATCTTATATTTATTAATTACGCACAAATTAAGGAGATATTTTTTAATCAAGAAGTAGGCCGATTATTTTTTAATTTATGGGAAAATTCTCATGATGTTACATCTTTTTTAGAACAATTGATCACGTTATTACGTAAACCTTTAGTAGGAAAGAAGGGGACTATAGAATCAGAAGTTTTAACAGTAATTAATCGTAATGTTTTAATCTTAAAAAGATTAATTAATCACGTAGATTTTGATATTAATTTAGTAACATTTCAGAGAATCATGACACAACTGATTGCAAAAGAAGTGATTCCTTTTAAAGGAGAACCTTTACAGGGAGTGCAATTGATGGGTCTTTTAGAAAGCAGGACGTTAGATTTTAAGAATATAATAGTTTTAAGTGTTAATGAAGGCGTACTTCCTAAAGCAAAGGTTTTTAGCTCTTTTATTCCTTATGATATGAGAAGATATTTTGAATTACCTACTTATTTAGAAAGAGATTCTTTGTTTGCTTATCATTTTTATAGGTTGTTACAAAGAGCTCAGAACATCTCTTTAGTATATAATACAGAAACAGATGATTTTGGTAATGGAGAAAAGAGTCGTTTTATTACTCAATTATTATCTGAATATAGAGATACTAATATTGAACATTTTCTTTATAGAGATCAAGAATTAGATTTAGCTAAACAAGAACAGTTAGTGATTAAAAATGAAGGATTAAGGAACGAAATAATAAGATGGGCTAGTGAAGGGGTTTCACCATCAGCTATTAATAAGTATAACCACTGTCAGATTGCTTTTTATTATCATTATTTGGCTAAGATAAGAGTGTCAAAAGAAGTAGATGAATACGCTGATGATAGTACTATAGGTACTGCTATCCATAATGCCTTAGAGGCTCATTATCCTTTAGGGATATTAACAGAGAAATTCATTAAAAATAATAAAGAATTAATCATAGATTCATTGAATGATAATTTTAAGAAACTCATTTCAGAAGAATATATTAAACAAGGGAAGAACTATTTAAATTTGGAGATTGCAAAGAAATTAATGGATAATTTTTTGAATCTAGAAGTAAAGCTATTACAAGATGCAAGAAAGGAAAATAAACAAATAAAGATTCTAGCTAAAGAAGAAGAGCTTACTTGTGTTTTAAATTTAGATGGTATTGATTTTCAACTAATTGGAAAAGTAGACAGAATTGACCTGCTAGGAGATGAATTAAGAATAATTGATTATAAGACAGGAAAAGTTGATCCTGCAGAACTTGTTTTTAATGATTATAAAGAGTTAGATTCTGAGAAAAAAGCAAAGCTTTTTCAACTGTTGATGTATGCATATATATATATTAAAAGTTCCTCTCATAAAATGAATGATAAAGTGTTTGCTGCAAATATTTCTTTTAAGAATATTAAAAAAGAATTAATCAAGGTGTCCGAAGGAAGAGGTAGAAAAAAAGCAGATCCTTTATGTATTAATAATTCTGTTTTGACTAATTTTGAGGATAACGTGAAACGAGTTTTAACACGTATTTTGAAAAATGATTTTAAATCAACAGATAATTTAAAGTCATGTCAGTTTTGTGAATATAAGTCAATTTGTAAGAAGTAGTTAATATGTTATTAATAAAAAAATAAATAGAATGAGACAGTTTTTTTTCGTAGTGATTATTATGTTTTTTACTTTTTCTATATCTGCACAAAATAGAAGCTGTGGGACTATGGATTATTTACAACAAGTACGCAATAATGATCCTAAGCTTGATGTAAGAATGGATAAAGAAAATCAGGAAATTAAGCAATGGATTTCAGATAATGGAAAGTCACATTCAACTATTTTGACCATACCTGTAGTTGTGCATATTTTATATAAAACGGCAAATCAGAATATTTCTGATGCCCAAATACAATCGCAAATTGATATTTTAAATGAAGATTTTAGAAGAAATAATTCAGATGCTTCTTCTGTTCCTTCTGCTTTTGCTGGTTTAGCTGCTGATTCTGAGATAGAATTTTGTTTAGCTGTTAGAGATCCAAATGGTAATATAACTAATGGAATTACTCGAACTTATACAAATACGTCAAGTTTTTCTGGCTATACTAGCATGAAATATGCTAGCAGTGGAGGTGTAAATGCATGGAATACTTCAGATTATTTGAATATTTGGGTGTGTAATCTTTCGAGCGGTCTTTTAGGCTTTGCAACTTTTCCAGGAGGTAATTCAAATGAAGATGGCGTCGTTTGTGATTATCAATATTTTGGTAATACAGGAACTGCTACTTATCCTTATGATCTTGGCAGAACAGCTACTCATGAAGTGGGACATTATTTAAATTTATATCATATATGGGGCGATTCATATTGTGGTAATGATCAGGTTTCAGACACTCCTAAACATGAAGAGTCAAATTATGGTTGTCCAACTTTCCCACATGGGTCAGCATGCTCAGGCACAGGCTCTAATGGTGAGATGTTTATGAATTATATGGATTATACAAATGATGCATGTATGTATATGTTTACTAATGGTCAGAAAAATAGAATGAGAGCAACTCTAAATGTTAGTAGATCTTCATTACTTTCTTCTAATGCATGCAGCCCAGTATTTACACCTTTAGTATTGTCAGGTCAAATACAAAATGTAAGTTGTGATGATTATACAGATGGTAGTATTAATTTAACAGTTACAGGAGGTACTTCTCCTTATAGTTATTCTTGGAGTAATGGTAGTTCCAGTCAAGATTTATATAATTTAAGTGCAGGCACATATACTGTTACTGTTACTGATGCCCTTGGGCAAGTTGAGACAGCTATTTATACAGTTTCTTCTCCTACTCCAATTAATGTAACTTACACAGTTTATTCAAGTTCTGCGCCTGGAGTGAGTGATGGTTCAGTTAGTGTTAATGTAAGCGGAGGGACAGCTCCATATACTTATAATTGGTCTAATTCGAATGGATATACTTCTTCTACACAAGATTTGTCCAATGTATTAGCTGGAACGTATAGTTATTATGTTATAGATGCAAATAATTGTTATGAGTTTTTTGTTATTGTTGTTCCAGAAGGGCAATTAACTCCTTTAAGTGTTACGGCATCTATGACAGATTTGCTTTGCAGTGGAGATGCAACAGGAGCGATTGACATAACTGTTACTGGAGGGGTTTCTCCATACACATATAGCTGGACAGGACCTAATGGTTATACAGCAAGTACAGAAGATATTTCTGGATTATTTTCTGGAATATATACGGTATCAGTTACTGATGATCAGAATCAAATATCTTCATCATCTTATACTATTAATGAACCTTCTTTATTGTCAGCTACTTATAGTGTTACGAATACGACACCAGCAGTGAATGATGGATCTATTGACCTAACTCCATCAGGAGGAACACCTCCTTATGCTTTTTATTGGTCAACAGGAGATAATACTGAGGATCTTTCAAATTTATCAGCAGGAGCATATGATGTTTATATTGTAGATGCTAATTTGTGTTATATTAATATTATAATCAATATAAATGAGAATTCAAGCATTTGTAATAAACCTGTCCCAACAGGTCAGTATGTAGATGAGATTATTCATAATAGAGCTAGAGTACATTGGGATAATATGACAGATGCTATATGTTTACCAAAACAATATAGAATACAATATAGAGAGGTAGGTACTACGGCATGGAGTCAGAAGAATGCACAAGATGCAGGACTTTGTAACTTTGGATTGTCTACTACTTCTAAGTTATTGACTCCTCTTACTCCTAATACTACATATGAGTATAGGATCAAGGCTTGGTATTGTAATACCACAGGAGCCTCTATATGGTCTCCTATAGACACGTTCACTACAGCGCCATTATGTCCTCAGGTAGGTAACTTTAGTGTAAGTA
>CAJWCP010000022.1 GCA_913031595.1 uncultured Flavobacteriales bacterium
TTTGAATTAAAATTGGCAAGCATCCTGAAACAGGGTTTACTTTTTCTTTTTTATATAAAGCCATCATTTCTTGTTGCAATTTTGTTTTATCATTTTTGTGAAGTTCTTTTAGTCTAATCATTTCAGGCTGAAGAATTTTCATTTTTGCCATAGATTTAAAAGAATAATTTGCAAGTGGGAAAAAAATTAATCTAACTAGTGCAGTTATTATAACAATTGCTAACCCAAAATTTCCTGTCAGCCTGAAAAAATAATCAATTATAAAAAATAGAGGTTTAGTAAAGAAATAGAACCAGCCCCAATCTATAGTTAAATCAAATTTTTCTATATCAAGTTTTTCAGCGTAATTATCAATAGTTGAAACTTCTTTAGCTGCTACAAAAACATTAGCCTTACTTAAAGAAGAGCTTCCCGGATTAATTATAGTAGGATCTTTAATTATAAAATTTGCTTTGTATTTACCGTTTTGAGCTAAAAATTCTGATTTGAAATTTTTACCTTTCTCTGGAACAATTGCAGTTAACCAATATTTATCAGTAATTCCCAACCAACCTCTTGAGTCGTTCGATACAAATTTATCATCTTCAACATCTTCATAGTCCATTTCTTTTAATTCATCACCAAATACTCCTAAGAAACCTTCATGCAATATATATATCGGGGTAACTTCGGGTTTATAATTCCTTGTAATTTGAACATATGGAAAAAATTGAAATGATTTGTCAGAGTTATTTTTTATTTCTTGGGTGACAGTAAATAAAAAATTATCATCCAATTCAATTTTTTTAATAAAAGTAAGCCCCTCACCAATAGAGTGGGCTGTGCTCCACAAACCATAATACCACCCTCTTTCTTTAGGACTAAACCAGTTCGTAAGAGCTATTGCACATGATGGCGCACCAATTCCTTGAACCCAACCATTTAAAAACCAGAATAAAATCCATAGAGGTAAAGACTGATTAACACCCATGGAAATATTTATTGCACCTGATACAATTGCATTAGATACTGATTCACTTACACTAACTTCGTTGTTATCTTCAGCTTGTTTAATGATTGTTTTATCTTTTATATCAGTATAACCTGGGCTACCTTTAGGTAATGTTTTTAAATCACCTCCTGGTGTAAATACATATATTTCTCCTGAATATAGATTGAGTTTAAAATCATCAATAAAATCAACAGCATTTGATTCAGGGTTTTCTAGAAGATCTCTTATTTTTTCTATCCAATTGTCTAGAGAATTTTCCCTATGCCCTTCTTGTTTGTATTTCCAATGAGCTGCATATCCTTTTTCTGCAATATCATCCATTCTTTTACTTCTTATTTGTACTTCCACCCATTTTCCATCTTCTCCCATTACTGTAGTGTGTAAGGCCTCATATCCATTTTCTTTAGGGGTAGATATCCAATCTCTTAATCTATCTGGGTTTGGTTTATAAAAGTCAGTCACTATTGAATAGATTTTCCAGCAATCTGATTTTTCACTTTCTAAAGGGGATTCAACTATAATACGCACTGCAAATTTATCAAATACATTATCAAAATTTACTCCTTTTTTTACCATTTTATTTCTAATTGAAAATATAGATTTTGGCCTACCTTTAATTGAAAAGATTAATTCATTTTCCTTTAATTTTTCTTTTATAGGTTTGCTGAATTTGGTAATATATTTATTTCTTTCTTTTTTACTTGCATGTAGTTTTTCTGCTATAGCTTTATACACTTCTCCTTTTGTGAATTTTAGTCCTAAGTCTTCTAATTCTGTTTTAATTGGATAAAGGCCTAGTCTATGTGCTAAGGGGGCATATAAATATAGAGTCTCTGAAGCTATTTTCAATTGTTTAGCTTTTTTCATTGAATCTAGCGTTCTCATATTATGTAGTCTGTCAGCAAGTTTTATTAGAATTACTCTAACATCATCTGATAATGTTAATAGCATTTTTCTAAAGTTTTCTGCTTGTAAAGACACATTCTTATCAAAAACTTCTTGAATTTTTGTGAGCCCATCTATAATTTTGGCATTTTTTTTACCAAATAAATTTTCAATATCATTTAATGTGTAATCTGTGTCTTCTACTACATCGTGTAATAATGCACATATTATAGAAGGAGCTCCTAATCCAATTTCTTTTGCAACAATATGAGCGACAGCAATAGGATGATAGATATAAGGTTCTCCTGATTTTCTTCGCATATCTTTATGTGCTTCCACAGCTAGATTAAATGCTTTACGAATTTCTTTTTTTTCTTCTTTTTTAATTTTTTCTGAGCAAGCACGTAGTAGAGATTTATACCTATTTAGTATTTCTCTTTTTTCTTTTTCTATATCAATTGGTTTTATCAAGTTAGGCTTGTTTAAAAATTGGGTAAGTACTCATGAGCTCATTTACTTCTTTTTTTATTTCTTTAATTTGATTAATGTTCTTGTGTTCTGTAATTACTTTATCAATTAAATTAACAATCGTTGGAATTGTATCTTCTTTTATTCCTCTTGTTGTAATAGCAGGAGTTCCTATTCTTATGCCAGATGTTACAAAAGGAGATTCGGTGTCAAATGGAACCATATTTTTATTAACTGTAATATCTGCTTGTACTAATGCAATCTCAGCATCTTTACCGCTTATATTTTTATTTCTCAAATCAATTAACATACAATGATTTTCAGTACCACCAGAGATTACTTTATACCCTTTATTCATAAATTCTTTTGCCATAAGTTTTGAATTTTTGATTACTTGTTTTGCGTATTCTTGAAAAGAAGGGTTTAATGCTTCTGCAAAAGCAATTGCTTTTGCAGCAATGATATGTTCTAAAGGACCTCCTTGTGATCCAGGAAAGACAGCTGAATTGAGAATTGTAGACATCATTTTTGGGTTTCCTTTATTTGTTTTTATTCCCCATGGATTTTTAAAATCTTTTCCCATCATAATCATTCCTCCTCTTGGTCCTCTTAGGGTTTTGTGGGTAGTTGTGGTTAATATATGGCAATATGGAGCTGGATTATTAAGTAATTTTGCAGCGATTAATCCTGCAGGGTGCGCTATATCACCCATTAACAGAGCATTTACTTCATCCGCTATTTCACGAAATTCTTTATAATTCCAATCTTGAGAATATGCTGATGCTCCACAAATTATTAGTTGAGGTTTTTCTTTCAATGCTATTTCTCTTAATTTATTGTAATCAATTTTTCCAGTTGACTCTTCAACATTATAAAAACAGGTGTTATATAATTTTCCAGAAAAGTTTACAGGAGATCCATGTGTTAAATGACCTCCATGAGACAAATTAAATCCTAATATTTTTTCTCCAGGTTTTAAACATGCTAGTAGTACAGCTGAATTTGCTTGTGATCCTGAGTGCGGTTGCACATTTACATATTCTACTTCAAATAATTGTTTTGCTCTGTCGATAGCTAATTGTTCAACTTTGTCTACAATCTCACATCCTCCATAATATCTTTTTTGTGGGTATCCTTCAGCATATTTGTTTGTTAAGCAAGATCCTGCTGCTTCCATTATTTCTTTACTTACAAAATTTTCTGAGGCAATTAGTTCAATCCCTAGTCTTTGCCTTTTGTCTTCTTCATTAATTAAATCAAAAATTATTTGGTCGTTTTTCATATTTAAATTTTTATTTTCGTCAATGGAACAAATGTAAATATTTATGAGTAGAGTAAAAGAACTTTTTGGAATAAAATATCCAATTATTCAAGGGGGTATGGTATGGTGTAGTGGATGGAAGCTTGCTTCAGCAGTAAGTAATGCTGGCGGTTTAGGTTTAATAGGTTCTGGATCAATGTATCCAGATGTGTTAAAAGAGCATATTATTAAATGTAAGAAGGCAACAGATAAACCTTTTGGTGTTAATATTCCTTTATTGTATTCTCATATTGAAGAGCATATTGATATTATTCTTAAAGAAAGAATTAAAATAGTTTTTTCTTCAGCAGGCAATCCAGATAAATACACATCAATTTTAAAAGATAATGGCATAATAGTTGTACATGTAATTGCCAATACAAAATTTGCATTAAAAGCAATTAATGCAGGTGTAGACGCAATTGTTGCAGAAGGCTTTGAAGCAGGTGGTCATAATGGTATAGATGAAACAACTACAATGTGTCTTATTCCAAAGATTAGAGACATAGCTTCTCTTCCTCTTATTGCTGCAGGTGGGATCGCTAGTGGAAGCAGTATGCTTGCTGCATTTGCACTAGGTGCTGATGGAGTTCAGGTTGGTAGTAGATTTGCTGTTTGTAAAGAAAGCTCATCACATGATAGATTTAAAGAGGCTGTTTTAAAATCTTCAGATGGAGATACTGCTTTAACTTTAAAGGAGATTACGCCAGTTAGATTACTTAAAAATCAATTTTATCAAAATATTCAGCAAGCATATCAAACGAATGCTACTTTAGATGAGTTGAAAGATTTATTAGGCAAAGGAAAAGCAAGAAAAGGAATCTTTGAAGGAGATGTGTTAAATGGGGAGCTTGAGATTGGACAAGTTTCAGCTTTAATTAACAATATAGAAACAGCGAAAGAGGTGATAGATGATATTGTTTTAGAATTTAATAATGAAATGAAGAAGATCTTAAAGGTTAGTTTATAGAGTATTTTTTAATCTTAATGTTATTGGTATATTTTTGTATTTTTGTATGGTAAAGTGATTAGATGCGCAAGTTTTTATTTTTAATTTTTATATCGTTAATTAGTTTCCAGGCACAATCAACTCATTTGATGGGAGGGGAAATTACTTGGCAATGTTTAAAATCAGGGCCAGATGTTGGTAAATATGTTTTTACATTAAAAGTATATAGAGACTGTAATGGAGTTACAGCTCCTACTTTTACACAATTTCTTGATGTCTGGGGACATCCCACTATTACTCAGATAAGTATGAATTTTATTGGACAGGAAGATGTTTCTCCTAATTGTAATCCTGTAATAAGTGGAAATCCTTTGCTTAGTTGTACAAATGGAGATATAGGTGCTGTTGAAGAATATACTTATGAGTCATTACCTATTAATATTCCTGGTATACCTCCAGCTACTGGTTGGCATTTTACTTGGGATAATTGTTGTCGAAATGGATCTATTACTAATTTAGTGCTTTCCAACACGACTTCTCCTTCGGAAGGTTTTACTTTACGTGCAGGAATGTTTCCTTTTATAGATCCTGCCACAGGTTTTGCTGTTCCTGCAGATCCTTGTTTTGACTCTTCACCAAATTTTAAAGAACAACCAAAAACTATTTTATGTGTTGGATTTCCTTTTTCTTATTCTCATAATGCATCTGATGAAGAATTAGATAGTTTAGTTTATTCTTGGGGTGAACCATTAGATGATAATGTTCCTTTTACAGGTGGAGTCTATAATCCGGGTCCATTTCCTGCTACTCCTTCTACATTGCCTTTTATGCTTCCTTATTCAGCTAATTCACCTCTTCCAGGTAATCCTACTCTAGATTCTCAAACAGGGGAGGTTAGTTATAATGCAAATTTAGCAGGTTTTTATGTTACTTGTGTTCGAGTACAAGCTTATAGGTGTTCTCAGTTGGTTGCTGAAGTTTATAGAGAGGTACAGGTTGTTCTTATTGCATGTCCTTTTATGCCAGGTGGATTGATACCTAATAATCCTCCTGCAGTGAATGCTCCTTTTATAGATACAGTAACAATGTTACCATCATATGATACAACTGTTTATGCAGGTCAGCTAGTTACATTTAAAATTGATGGTATTGATGGAGATTTATATAATGGATTGACACCGCAGCAATTAACAATGGAGGTTACAGGTGGACAGTTTTCAGATAACTATCTTGATTCTTCATTATGTTTAAACCCTCCTTGTGCACAATTTTTTGATGCTGATTACTTCGAAGCTAATTCAACACTTCCTATATTGCAGCAAATGCCTCCACCTATTGTTAAAGATAATGATACTGTCTCAGGTATATTTCGTTGGCAAACTTCATGTATGCATATTGCAGCGATTAGTGGTTGCGGAGCTACTTCTAATGTTTTTACTTTTCTGATTAAAGTATATGATGATTTCTGTCCTGCAAATGGGTTAAAGTTTGCTACTATCAAAGTTACAGTATTACCGGCTCCTGTTGATAATTCTCCAGATCCTAGATGTGTATCTGTGAGTGAAAATGGGAACGTGGAAATAATATGGGAGCATTTAGCGTCAGCACCTTCTTCAACTGTTTATAGTATTTATCATTCTAATGATCCTAATGGTCCTTTTACATTTTTAGATAGTGTTATGTATCCTGCAAATACTTATAATCATAATTCTTCTTATAATGCTAATAATGAAATACAATATTATTATTTAACATCACATTCCGCTTGTGCAGATGAATCGGCACCTTCTGATACGTTATCGACTATAAAATTAGATGTAGATCCAATTAATAATAATACTGTTGGAGATTTGAACTGGAATCCAATTCATATTCCTAATCTTAGCACTTCATTTGCTAATTATGATATCTATGCTAAAGGATCTGATGGGGTTTTTCAATTAGTTGGGCAAAGTCCAACAAATAATTTTCTATTTCCAGCACAAACTTGTAATTCTTATCAGGCTATGTATGTTACTTTAGAGGATCAGAGTGGATGTATATCTGTTTCTTCTATTGATGGTGCGATATTAGAAGATACAATTAGTCCAGAAATACCAATTATATCAGATGTTTCTGTTAATACAGATGGGAAATCTGTTATTAGCTGGACTTGCTCTTCTATTGATGTTGATGTTTTTGAGATTTATAAGAAGATAGATGGGGTGTGGGTTACTATTGGAACGGTAACTCCTCCTAGTAATATGTTTGTATATAATAACTCTGATGCTGTGAATATTTCTGAGATTTTTACTGTTAGAGCTTTAGATAGTTGTGATAATGCTAGTTTAAGGAGCGAAGAACATAATTCAATCAATATAGAAACCGAAGTAGATGTATGTGATTTTACAGTTAATGTAACTTGGAATGAGTATGTTAATTTTAATGGTGGATTAAGTCACTATGACTTACATGTTGAGGAAACAGATCAATTTGGAATCATTACTAGTGATACCAATCGACTTGTTAACCAACTTGAATATACTATTGATAATATTAATGGAGGTTCTTCTTATCATATTTATATTGTTGCATATAATTCTGATTCTAGTATTTATGCTATTTCAGATCAGATTAATGAACCAATTAGTCTTCCTAGACATCCAGAGTATAATTACATTGAATATGCTAGTGTTAATCATGATAATGGCTTTGTAGAGATTAATTGTTTAATAGATAATCAAGCAGATATTGCTCATTATGATATTTTTCGATCATTAAGAAATGAAGATCAATTTTATAAAATTGGTCAAACTCCATTTGTAAATGCCTCTACTGTTCATTATACAGATAAAACGGCTATGACTTCTCAAGATTTTTATCAGTATTTAGTTTTTCCTGTTGATACCTGTGGTCAGAGACTTACCGCGCCTCCTGTTTTTGCTCCAGAATATCTCAATGATACCTCATATGCACAGACCATTCTTTTAGAAGCAGAAATTAATGTTAATTACGGAGATAGTATTTCTTTAGAAGGAGAGTATACAAATACACTTTATTTTAATGAATATGAGAAATGGTTAGGTTCAGTTGCAGAGTATCGTTTATATCGTTCTGTTAATGGAGGGCCATTTAATGTTTTACCCTTACATGAGTGGGATAGAATAAATAATCCTGATGAGCCATTATCATATATTGATATTGTAACAGAATATGGAGATGGTAATGGGAGATTTTGTTATTATATTCAAGCAATTGAGGGTCCTCAAACTCCTTATGGTCCTTTATTGGAAGGAGCTTTTTCTAATATAGCATGTGTTTCACAGACTCCTATTATATTTGTTCCTTCAGTATTTACCCCTAATGGAGATGAACATAATGAAGTTTTTCGTCCTATAACGTATTATGTTTCAGAGATAGGTTATTCTTTTTCTGTATATAATAGATCTGGTCTTCAGATATTTTCAACTAATAATCCTCAAGTAGGTTGGGATGGCACATATTTAGGAAGGCATGTGCAAGATGGGAATTATATATATCATTTAGAGTATATTAATGGAGTTGGGAATTTAACAGAGAAAACAGATATGATTACAATTGTACGATAAGAAATATTAGTCTCGGTAAATAATCCTATTATCTTTTACTATCTTCTTTGCTAATTTATTAATTTTGCACAATTTTTAAAATATAACTATGAATAATAAAACATTGAAAGAAGGGCTTACATATGATGACGTTTTGGTAGTTCCGTCATATTCTGAAGTTTTACCAAACATGGTTAACACAAGTACTCGTTTTACAAAGAATATTAAATTAAACATTCCTATTGTTTCAGCAGCTATGGATACTGTTACAGAATCTAAAATGGCTATTGCAATTGCACAAGAAGGAGGTATAGGAGTTTTACATAAGAATATGTCGATAGATGCTCAGGCACTAGAAGTGAGGAGGGTAAAAAGGTCAGAAAGCGGTATGATTTTAGATCCTATTACTTTAAGTTTAGATGCTAAGGTTTCTCAAGCTTTTTCTTTGATGCGTGAACATAAGATAGGAGGGATCCCTATTATTGATCAAGATCGTAATTTATTAGGAATTATAACTAATAGAGATCTTCGTTTTGAAAAGGATATGGATTTACCTATATCAGAGATTATGACTAAAGAACAACTTATTACTACTGAACTTAGTGATTTAGAAAATGCTGAACAGATTTTGAAAGATAATAAAATAGAGAAGCTACCTATTGTTGATTCAAAGAATAAGTTAATAGGTTTAATAACATTTAAAGATATTATTAAAAATAGAATGAGACCTAATGCTTGTAAAGATAAGTATGGAAGGTTAAGAGTGGCAGCTGCAGTTGGAGTAACAAGTGATGTTTTAGATCGAGTAGATGCTTTAAGTAATGCTGCTGTTGATGCTATTGTTATAGATACAGCTCATGGTCATACACAAGGAGTAATAGAGGTGTTAAATAAAGTAAAAAAGAAATATAAGGATATTGATGTTGTAGTAGGAAATATTGCTACAGCTTCTGCTGCTAAAGAATTAATAAAGGCAGGTGCTGATGCTGTTAAAGTTGGAATTGGACCAGGGTCTATTTGTACAACAAGGATTATTGCTGGTATAGGAGTACCTCAGTTAACAGCAGTAATGGATGTGGCTAATGAAACTATGAAGCATAATGTTCCATTAATTGCAGATGGAGGTATTAGATATTCAGGAGACATTGTTAAAGCATTAGCTGCTGGAGCAAGTACAGTTATGTTAGGTTCAATTATAGCAGGTGTTGAAGAAGCTCCAGGGGAGACAATTATATTTGAAGGTAGGAAATTTAAAACTTATAGAGGTATGGGTTCTATTGAATCGATGCAAGAAGGATCAAAAGATCGGTATTTTCAAAGTGATGAGCTTGAATCAAAGAAATTAGTGCCTGAAGGTATTGTAGGTCGTGTTGCTTATAAGGGTGTTCTTACAGAAGTAATACATCAAATGATAGGAGGTTTAAGAGCTGGTATGGGATATACAGGTTCAAAGAATATTCAAGATTTATATAAGGCAGAATTTATAAAGATAACTACAGCGGGAGTAAATGAGAGTCACCCTCATGATGTCACTATTACTAGAGAAGCTCCTAATTATAGTAGAAAATAAAAAAATGAATAAGATGAAGAAAATTATATTAAGTTTTTTGTTTGTAAGTTGTTGTGTTATTATAAAAGCACAGAGTGTGCTTACTATAGATAATAATAATATTAGTTTAGAAGAATTTAAATCAATCTTCTATAAGAACAATCATGAAGGAGAGATTAATAAAGTATATTTAGATGAGTATATGGAGTTGTTTATTAATTTTAAGTTAAAGGTTAGAGAGGCTGAAGAGTTAAAGATGGATACTGTATCTTCATTTTTAAAAGAGTTAGAAGGATATAAAAATCAACTAGCTGCTCCATATTTAAAGAATAAAGAGTTTGACGAGAATATGGTTCTTGAAGCTTATGAAAGAATGTTGAAAGATGTTAATGCTAGTCATATATTAATTGCTGTTAATGAAAATGCTTCTGATAAAGAAGATAAGATTGCTTATGAAAAGGCATTGTCAATTAGAAAAGAGATTATTACTAATAAAACTAACTTTAAAGATGCAGCAAAAAAATACTCTACTGACAAGTTTTCTGCTGAAAATGGAGGGGTTCTTGGGTATTTTACTGTTTTTATGATGGTATATGACTTTGAGACAGCTGCCTATACAACTCCAGTAGGAGAAATTTCTATGCCTGTTAGGACACAGTATGGATATCATATTATAAAAGTTGAAGATATTCGTGATGCTGTAGGTGTTATTGAGGTTGCTCATATTATGTTTAGAACGGGAGATGGGGCGAGTCAACAAAGATTAAATGTAGCAAAAGATAAAATATATGATATAAGAGAAAAATTAAATAATGGAGAGGAATTTGCTGATTTAGCTGAACGTTTTTCTGAGGATAGGTCTACAGCTGTTAAAGGTGGTAAATTACCTGCTTTTGGAGTAGGAAAGATGGTGCCTGAATTTGAGTCTGTAGCTTTTGGAATGACTGAAGTAGGTGAAACCTCTAAACCATTTAGAACTAGTTATGGATGGCATATTATTAAGTTATTAAGTAAGAAAAGTATTGGGTCCTTAGAAGAAGTTAGGTCTGACATAAGGAAAAAGATTGATAGAGATAGTAGGGGAGAGCTAAGTATGCAAGCATTAGACAAAAAATTAAGATCTGAGTATCGTGTTTCTAATAAGGTGTCTCAATTTAAAGAACTACGTAAAAAAGCTGTTTATTCTGTAGCTAATGGAAATTGGAATGGTCTTATAAGTAATCAGGAGGCGGTGTTATTTAGCATTGAAAAACAAGTTGTAAAAGTAGGAGAGTTTGTAGATTATATATTGTTAAATCAGACTTTAGGTAGTGATTTTGACAAGATGTATCAAGATTTTGTGAGTCAAAAATTATTATTATTTGAGAAGAATAGATTAGAAGACAAGTATCCTGAATATAAAGCATTATTAAAAGAATATAGAGAAGGTATTCTTTTATTTGATTTAACTAATAAAAAAGTATGGAAGAAGGCGGTCGAAGACACCTCTGGCTTAGAATCATATTTTCAGAAAAATATTGAGCAATATCAGTGGGGGGAAAGGGTTGATGCTACTATATATCATTCTTCTGATTTAGCTACTGCTAGAAAAGTAAGGTCTTATCTGGCTAAAAAAAGGCTAGGTATTAATGTTTCTGTAGACAATCTTTTAAATCAAACAAATTCAGAGTCTCCTCTTAGTTTACAAATTACATCTAATAATTTCTCTTCTGGAGACAATCAATATATTGACAATCTAGATTGGAAAGTAGGAATTTCTTCAGATATAAAATTAGAAGACGGCTCATTTATTATAGTTGAGATTAAAGATATTTTACTTTCTGGTGATAAAAAATTAGAAGAGACTAGAGGTAAAGTTATATCAGATTATCAGAATTATTTAGACCAAGAGTGGATTAATGAATTGCGCAATAAATATGATATTAATATAAATAGGAAGGTTCTTTATTCTCTTATAAGGTAAATTGATGAGGAATTTTTGTATAGTATCTTTATTTGTTTTATTTTCATGTGCTGATAATGTAGGAGATGATATAATTGCTAGTGTTGATGATAGTGAATTATTTTTGTCAGATGTCTTAAGAGAAATGCCATCAAACATAGAAGATAGTGCATATTTTGTTCAGTATTATATGGATAAATGGATCAGAGAAAAGTTAATGTTATATCATGCTGAACTTAATCTTAGTATAGATATGAAAGATTATGAAAAACAAATTGATGAATATAGATCTTCTTTGCTAATTTATGCTTACCAACAACAATTACTTAATCAGAATTTTGATACTATGATATCAAATCAAAGTATTGTAGATTATTATAATCAATATCAAGATGAGTTTCGATTAAATAGTAGTATATTTAAGGGTAGGTATATTGTTGTAAATAAATCTGCTCCAAGATTAAGTTCTTTATCTGTTTGGTATAAATCTAATAAAGATGAAGATATCTTAGAGTTAGAAGATTATTGTAAGCAGTTTGCTCAAGAATATTATTTAGCTGATAGTAATTGGCAGTATTTTTCTTTAATTAATAATGATTTGCCTGATCAGATAGGAGATGATGTTACTTTCTTAAGAAATAATAAGAGCTTGTATTTAGAGGATAAAGATTTTCGTTATTATATTTATATTAAGGATTATAAAATAAAAGGGAATATTAGTCCGTTAGGTCTTGAGAAAGAAAAAATTAGGAATGTTTTGTTAAATAAAAATAAAATTAATTATTTATCAAAATTGGAAGATGAATTATACCAGAATGGTTTAGCTTTGGACAAAATTAAAATGTATAAATAAATGTATCGACTATCTTTATTTTTTCATCTATTTGTTTTTTCGGGTATTATGCATGCTCAGTCTATTGACAATATATCTGCTGTTGTTGGAGCTGAAATGCTTTTAAAATCTGAAATAGAAGCGCAATATGCACAGTTTTTATCACAGGGTGCTGTTAAATCAAGTAACACTTGGTGTGAGGTTGCTGAAGAACTATTGCTCCAAAAATTATTTATTAATCAGGCTAATATAGATAGTTTAATAATTAGTGATGGGGAAATTGATAATGAAGTTAAACAGAGAATTACATATTTTGAGAGGCAATTAGGATCCATAGAAAGAATAGAAGAATATTTTAATAAATCAATATCTGATATACAGGTAGAAGTGGCAACGATAGTAGAGCAGCAATTTAAAGCTCAAAGAATGCAGGCAAAAGTAACATCTGCTGTTAAAGTTACTCCTGCAGAGGTGCAAGATCTTTTTGTAAAATTAGATGATCAGGATATTCCAACTATACCGACTCAAGTAGAAATCAGTCAGATTGTTATTAAACCTAAGATTAGTGATAAACAAAAGGATGAGATTAGAAAAAGGTTGAATGATTTTAGAGATAGAATTAATAAGGGAGAAGATTTTAAAGTTTTAGCTGCTTTGTATTCGGATGATGCAGGTTCAGCAAATAGAGGAGGTGAGCTTGGTTTTGTAAATAGAGGTGATTTAGTTCCTGAATTTGAACGTGTCGCTTTTCGTCTTCAAGAAGATGAAATATCAGAAGTTGTTGAGTCAACATATGGTTTTCATATTATGCAATTAATAGAAAGAAGAGGAGAGCAAATTAATGTGAGACATATTTTGATTAAGCCAAAGCCAAATTCTCAATCTATTAAAGATGCTCAAGATGAGGCAAATAGAATTATAAATGAATTAGATTCAGGTATAATTAATTTTTCGGAAGCAATTATTAAGTATTCTGATGATGAAAGTAAAAATAATGGAGGTTTATTGCTTAATCCTAATACTATGTCCACAAAACACTCTCTTAATGATATGTCAGATAATTTAAAGATAAAGATAGAAGGTTTAAAGGAGGGGGATGTGACAAATCCTACTTTAATTAAGATGCCTGATGAAACATCAGCTTATAGAATTTTAAGGTTAAATAAGAGGGTATTAGAACATAAGGCAAATTTAGTTGATGATTTTAGAATGATACATGATTTTGCTGTTAATGATAAAAAACAGCGTATATTATTAAACTGGATTAATAGAACTATTGGTACTACTTATATTAGAATTAGTGATGAAATACAAGGGTGTGAATTAAAGAATAATTGGATTAACTAAAATATGGATACAAATAATAATGTAGAGGCTCTTGATAATTTTGTTTTAAAATATAATCAGTTTAAACAAGAGATAAGTAAAATTATTGTTGGACAGGACCTTGTAATTGAGCAGGTGCTGATTTCAATTTTCTCTAATGGTCACTGTTTATTGGTTGGGGTTCCAGGTTTAGCTAAGACATTATTAGTTCATACTATATCTAATGCTTTAGGTTTAAGCTTTAATCGTATTCAGTTTACGCCTGATTTAATGCCTTCTGATATTATTGGTTCAGAAATACTTGATGAAAGCAGGAATTTTAAGTTTGTGAAAGGACCATTATTTGCTAATATTATTTTAGCTGATGAGATTAATAGGACACCTCCTAAAACTCAGTCTGCTTTGTTAGAAGCTATGCAAGAAAGATCAGTAACTAATTCTGGAAATACTTATAGATTAGGTCAGCCATTTTTTGTATTAGCTACACAAAATCCAATAGAACAGGAAGGAACTTACCCGCTTCCAGAGGCACAATTAGATCGATTTATGTTTAATGTTGTGTTGGATTATCCTAGTTATGAAGAAGAATTAGAAATTGTTAAAAAAACTACTATTAATGAACATTTAGATTCATCTACTATAATGTCTTCTGATGATATTTTAGCATATCAGAATCTTATATCAAAATTACCTGTTACAGATACTGTTTTTGAGTATGCAGTAAATTTAGTTACAAGAACAAGACCTAATTCAGATAATGCAGATCCTTCTATCAAGAAGTATATTGAATGGGGTGCAGGGCCTAGAGCTTCTCAGTATATGATTATGGCTGCAAAATGTCATGCTGCAATTCATGGAAAATATTCTCCTGATATTGAGAATGTGAAGGCTGTTGCAATACCTATATTACGTCATCGAATTGTAAAGAATTACAAGGCAGAAGCAGAAGGGGTAACTATAGATCAAATTATTTCTTCAATTTTATAGATGATACTTCCAGTTATTGCTTTTGGGTCTCAAATATTAAGAGAAAAATGTGTAAATATTTCTAAAGATTTAGAAAATTTCACTGAATTGGTTGATAATATGTGGGAAACAATGTATGCTGCACATGGAGTAGGTTTGGCTGCACCACAAATTAACAGGAATTTACGATTATTTATAATTGATACTGCGCCATTTGTTGAGGATGATACAGGAGAGAAGCCTGTTAAAAAAGTATTTGTTAACCCTGTAATTATTGAAGAAAGTGGAGAAGAGTGGGAGTTTAATGAGGGGTGTCTATCTATTCCTGAGGTCAGAGAGGATATAAAACGAAAATCTATTATTAAGATTGAGTATTTTGATCAGAATTTCAATAAGCATATTGAGGAGTATAATGGGGTTACTGCAAGAGTGATACAACATGAATATGATCATATTAATGGCGTTTTATTTATTGATAAAATATCTCCACTTCGTAAAAGAATGATAAAAGGTAAATTAATTGATATATCAAAAGGAAAAATCCCAACTAATTATAAGATGAAAATTGTGAAATAGTATTATTTGACTAGTACTTTTAATACCTCTTTATTATTTATAAAACCATTTAATTTATCTCCAATTTTAACTTGCCCAACTCCTGATGGAGTTCCAGTATAAATTAAATCTCCAATTTTTAATGTATAGAATTGAGAAACATAAGATATAATTTTATCAAATGAGAAAATCATATCTTTACTATTTCCTTTTTGCACTTCATTTCCATTATGATTTAAACTAAAATAGATATTATGTATATCTAAATCTTCTTTATTAATGAAATTTCGGCTAATCTGTGCTGAACCGTCAAAACCTTTTGCTTTTTCCCATGGTAAACCTTTTTTTTTGCATTCTTCTTGAATATCTCTAGCAGTAAAATCAATTCCTAAACCAATTTTAGAATAATATTTATGAGCAAACTGTTCCTGAATATGTTTTCCAATTCTATCTATTTTTATTACTAATTCTACTTCATAATGAATCATTTGAGAAAAGTCAGGTATAAAGAACGGATGTCCTTTAGGTTGTATTGCTGTTTCTGGTTTTAAAAAGAATAAAGGTTCTTCAGGTATTTTATTTTTCAACTCTTTAGCGTGTTCAATATAATTTCTTCCTATACAGATAATTTTCATCGGATTTCTTTAGTTTTTAAATTTTTCATTTAATTTCATCTTATTTACAAAATCCTTCATGATATTTTTGGTGTATAGTGGGAAGTCTGATTGATTTATCCAAGAAAAATAACCAGGATTGTCTTTCCATATCTGTTCTAACGTTATGTTTTTATATTTCCCAAAACTTAAAACCTCTTTTCCGTTATTATTGTAACGTATAAAACCTGCAGCATCTACACATTTTCCTCTTATCTCTGAAAATTCAGAAAGGAATTCTACATCATTATTTAATTGATCGTATTTTTCTAATTGAGCTAATAATACTTCATATGTGGCAGTAGTGTCTGCTTCTGCTGAATGAGCATCTTCTAAATTTTTTCCGCAATAGAATTTATATGCAGCAATTAATGTTCTCTTTTCTAGTTGATGAAATATGTTTTGTACGTCTATTGATTTTCTTCCTTTCATATCAAAATCTACTTCTGCTCTTAGAAATTCTTCTATTAGTAAAGGTATATCAAATTTATTAGAATTATATCCTGCTAAATCACAATTATGAATTAGCTCTATTATATCATTAGCAATCTCTTTAAATGTGGGTTCGTTGGCAATTTTATCATTTGATATTCCATGTATTGCTGTTGTTTCTGGAGGTATCGGTATGGTAGGATTTACTAACCATGTTTTAGATTCTTTATTCCCGTTTGGGAATATTTTGAGTATTGAGATTTCAACAATTCTATCTTTTGCAATTTGTAATCCTGTTGTCTCAAGATCAAAAAAGATAATTGGTCTTTTTAGTTTTAAATTCATACCGTAAAAATATAAAAAAGCCTCAATAATTTATTGAGGCTTTATTTTATAAGATATAATGATTAGACAATAGTGTTCTTGTCAAATTTTTCTAGATAATCAGCTACTCTTCTTACAAATTGTCCTCCTAATGCACCATCTACAACTCTATGATCATAAGAAAGAGAAAGGAACATCATATGACGAATTGCAATCACATCTCCTACTTCAGTTTCTAATACAACTGGTTTTTTCTTAATAATACCACATGCCATAATTGCAACTTGTGGTTGATTAATAATAGGGGTACCCATAAGATTCCCAAATGAACCTACATTTGTCATGGTAATTGTTCCTCCTTGAATGTCATCTGGATCTAATTTTCCTGCTCTTGCACGTGTAGCTAAATCATTTACTGATTTTGTAATGCCTACTAGATTCTTTTCTTGACATTTCTTAATTACTGGAACAATTAAATTACCATCTGGTAAAGCAGTAGCCATTCCAACATTGACATTCTTATGAATATGTATTTCAGTTCCATTTACCGACACATTAATCATTGGAAAATCTTTTACAGCTTTTGCCATGGCCTCAATAATAATTGGTGTAAATGTTATATTTTGCCCTTCTCTTTGTTTAAAGTCTTCTTTTATTTTATTTCGCCAGTTTACAATATTTGTCATATCTGCTTCCACAAATGATGTAATGTGAGCAGATGTTTGTTTAGACATAGTCATGTGAGCAGATATTAATTTTCTCATTCTATCCATCTCAATGATCTCTGTATCTCCTGTATTTTGAATAGGAGCTGGCGATGGAGTAGGAGAAGGTTTTTGAACCGGTACTTCTTTTATTGGAGTATCTACTTTTTGCTCTTCAATAACTGGCGCTGTAGGTTCTTTTCTTGTTTCCAAATAAGATAACATGTCAGTTTTTGTTACTCTTCCTTCTTTTCCTGTTCCATTTATACTATCTAATTCATTTGCTGTAATCCCTTCTGATTTTGCCATGCTTTTAACTAAAGGAGAATAGAATCTATCTTTAGAGCTTTTAATAGGTTTTGTGTCTATATTTGCCTGAGTAGTTATGTTCTCTTCTACTTTTGGTTGTTCAGGTTCAGGAGTAGGGTCTATTGTTTCTTGAGAGTTTGATACAGTGTCTTCTCCTTCTTCTTCAGATTCAAGAATTGCAAAAGGTTGTCCCACCTGGACAACATCATCTTCTTGAAATAATTTCTCAACTAGTTTCCCGTTATGTGTTGAAGGTACTTCAGAATCTACTTTGTCAGTAGCTATTTCAATGATAGTTTCATCTACTTCTATTATGTCACCTACTTCTTTTGTCCATCCAATTATGGTTGCTTCTGATACGCTTTCACCCATTTTAGGCATTATCAACTCTACTTTGGCCATAGTTTATTTTTTTTACAAAATTAAGAAAAGAATAGAAAACTGAACTATTTTGATAAGGAGTTTTCATAAGGCATTCTACTTGATATAGCTGTTGCTAAAGTAAGTTGATCAGTGTATTCTAATTCATCTCCAATAGCAATTCCTCTAGCAATTGAAGATATTTTGATATTATGTTTTTTTAATTTTCTAAAAAGGTAATAATTAGTTGTATCACCTTCCATAGTCGTACTTAATGCAAAAATAATTTCTTCAACGTTTTGCTTTTCTATTCTATCAATAAGTTCTTCTATTCTAATGTCATTTGGGTTAATTCCATCAATTGGTGAAATTAAACCGCCAAGTATATGATATATTCCCTTGTATTGCATAGTATTTTCAATTGCCATCATTACTCTTATATCTTCTACTACACAAATTATAGTTTTATCTCTTTTTTCATTAGAACAAATTTCGCAAATATCAGATTCTGTTATACTATAACATATTTTACAATATTGAATATTATTAATTAAATTAATAAATGCATTTCCAAATTTTTCAATTACTAATTTATCTTTTTTTAACATGTGTAACACTAGTCTTAAAGCAGATTTACGACCAATACCTGGTAAACTTGATAGTTGTTCAACAGCATTTTCAACAATTTTTGATGGAAAATTCATGTTACAAAAGTACTATTAATGTATAATACTTTTAGTTTTGTAAAAATATTTTTTTATGTCTTCTACTTTAATACTTAGTATAATTGCAGCATATTTTTTGCTCCTTTTCTTAATTTCATATATAACAGGAAAAAATGATAGTAATGATACATTTTTTCTAGGAAATAGAGATGCTCCTTGGTATGTTATAGCCTATGGAATGATAGGGACTACTCTTTCTGGTATTACTTTTATATCAGTACCTGGATGGGTGGCTTCTAGTCAGTTTTCATATTTGCAAATGGTCTTTGGTTTTTTTGTTGGTTATTTTATTATTTCTAGAATTCTTTTGCCGTTATATTATAATTTGGGTTTAACCTCAATTTATACTTATTTAAAAAGTAGATTTGGATATAGTAGTTATAAAACTGGTTCAGCTTTCTTTTTACTATCAAGAACTATAGGCGCTTCATTTAGACTTTTTTTGATTGCTACTGTATTGCAATTTGCAGTTTTTGACGCATGGAATATTCCTTTTTATATTACTGTAATAATTACAATAGCTCTTATTTGGCTTTACACTTTTAGAAGTGGAATGAAAACAATTATTTGGACAGATACCTTACAAACAACATTTATGCTTGCAACTGTTGTAATGATTGCTTATACATTAATGCAAAAAATGGATGTTAATTTTTCTTCTTTATTTACATTGATTCATGATTCGGATTATTCAAAAGTTTTTTTCTTTGATGATTGGGCTGATAAGAAATACTTTTTTAAACAGTTTTTTTCTGGTGTTTTTATGGCAATTGTTATGACAGGTCTTGATCAAGATCAAATGCAAAAAAATTTAAGTTGTAGAAACTTAAAAGATGCACAAAAAAACATGTTAACATTTAGTACCATATTAATATTTGTTGATTTATTATTCTTATCACTTGGAGCTTTATTATTTATTTATTCAGAACAAATGAATATACCATTACCATCAAATCCAGATATGTTATTTCCAAATATTGCTCTTAATTCTGGTCTACCGTTATACGTTGGTATTTTATTTATTATTGGAATAATAGCAGCTGCTTATTCTAGTGCTGATTCAGCTTTAACTTCATTAACCACTTCATTTTGTGTAGATATTATTAATTTTTCTAAATATTCAGAAGAAAACCAAATTGGAATTAGAAAAAAGGTGCATTTACTAATGTCAGTAATTTTATTTTGTGTGATTTTAATATTTAATATGATTAATGATGATAGTGTAATAAAATCATTATTTACAGTAGCAGGTTATACTTATGGACCATTACTTGGTATGTTTTCATTTGGATTATTTACAAATTGGAAGGTTAAAGATAATATTGTGCCGTTTATTGCTGTTTTATCACCTATCTGTTGTTATATATTGCAATTGTATATACCATTTGGATTTGAATTATTAATAATAAATGGTTTAATTACTTTTTTAGGATTATATTTAATTAGAATTAAAGAAGATTGAAGAAAATTATATATTTATTAATATTTATTCCTAATATATTGTATTCACAAAATATTAATCACTGGGAAACCATTGTGTTTGATAATGATACTTGGAAATATTTTGAAGGCATATATGAGCCAGATACGAATTGGCGTACACTAACATTTAATGATAGTGCATGGTCTAGTGGAGTAGGAGGTATAGGTTATGGAGATGGAGATGATAATACTATAATATCAAGTACAATATCTTTATATATTAGGAATACTTTTTTTGTTTTAGATACCTCAGAAATAGTTGCAGCTGTATTAGATATTGATTATGATGATGCATTCGTTGCTTATCTAAATAATGTAGAGATCGCAAGAGCTAATATTGGTAATATAGGTGATCATCCAACTTATAATCAAAATTCAAATTCTTTGCATGAGGCTCAAATGTATCAAGGAGGATTACCAGATAGATTTGTAATTAATAATCAAATATTTAGAGACAATATAGTACCTGGAAATAATGTATTATCAATACAAATCCATAATGATAATATTAATTCTTCTGATTTGACTGGTCGTGCTTTTTTATCATTTGCTATAGATAATAGTAACACAAATTATTCACCTACACCAAATTGGTTTCAACCACCCTTAATATTTACAAGTTCTAATTTACCAATTGTAGTAATCAATACTAATAACCAAAATATTGTTGATGATCCAAGAATTATATGTGATATGGGTATCATTGATAATGGAATAGGAATGCTTAATTCTATTAATGATTCATTTAATAATTATGATGGTAAAATTAGTATTGAATATAGAGGGAGTTCTTCCCAATCTTTTCCTAAGAAGGCATATGCTTTAGAAACTCAAGATAGTATCGGAAACAATAATAATGTTTCTTTATTAGGAATGCCTGTTGAGAATGATTGGATATTATATGCTCCTTACTCTGATAAATCTTTAATGAGGAATGTACTAACATTTAATTTAGGCAGAAAAATGAATAGATATACTCCTAGAACTAGATATTGTGAATTAATTATTAATGGTAATTATAGAGGTGTATATGTTTTAATGGAAAAAATAAAAAGAGATAATGATAGAGTGGATATTGCTAAACTTGATTTTGATGATAATGCTGGAGATAGCTTAACAGGAGGATATATTGTTAAGATAGATAAATATACAGGTACTGGAGGTTCTGATTGGCTTTCTGATTTTCCAGATATTGGTGGTGGAGGCTTATATATTCAATATCATTATCCAGAAGCTTCTAATATGTCTATTCAACAATTAGATTATATAGAGCATTTTATTGATAGTTTTGAATATGCCTTAGATGGTCCTAATTTCTCAGATACATTAATAGGTTACTCTAAATATATTGATGTTGAATCTTTTATTGATTTATATATAATAAATGAATTGTCTAGAAATGTTGATGGATACAGATTAAGTACATATATGTATAAAGATAGAGATTCAAATGGTGGAAAATTAACAATGGGACCTTTTTGGGATTATAATCTCGCTTTTGGTAATGTAAATTATTGTAGTGGAGATCAAACTAGTGGCTGGCAAGTTGATGGAGCATGTCCTGATTTAGGTAATAATCCATTTTGGTTTGAGCGTTTACTTGAAGATACAATATATGTAAATAAATTAAAATGTAGATGGGAGTATTTAAGAATGAGAAGTTTTCATGAAGATTCAATTCGAAACTATATAGATAGTGTTACATCTTATATAAATGATGCACAAAATAGAAATTTTCAAAGATGGAATATATTAGGTAATTATGTTTGGCCAAATTCCTATGTTGGTAACACATATCAAGATGAAGTAAATTTTTTAAAAGATTGGATATCTAATAGAATTCTATGGATGGATAATAATTTATTAGGAACTTGTTATGAAATATTAGGATGTACAGATCCATTAGCATGTAATTATGATCTAATTGCAAATACTGATGATGGATCTTGTATATACAGTTCCACATCTTATGATACTTTAGTTTCAAATACTAGTGTGTTTTGGAATGGAATGCATCTCCTAGTAAGTGGAGATTATACGTTAACACTTATAAATAGTGTGGGTTGTGATAGTATTGCAAATATTAACTTTACACTTATACCTACAGCTACTTTAGATTACAACGAAGTTAATAAAGATGATTTTATTATAACAGATGTTTTAGGTAGAAAAACTAATTATAAGCAAAATACTATTCAATTCTACCTTTATCAAAATGGTATAGTAGAAAAGAAGATTGTTTTTAAATCAGGATCAAGTTATTAAACTTCTTTTCTTTTTTAATATATAAATACCTAAGAATCCAATTAATATTAACGAAAAGGAAATAATTTCTGCCTGGGTGATGCCTCCTAGTATATTATATTCTGTGTTTACTCTAATTTTTTCAATAAAAAATCTCTCTATACCATTACATATAAGATATATGCAAAATAATATTCCTGGTATCTTAATATTTTTTCTAATACTCCATAATAATCCAAATATTATAAAAGACATGATTGTTTCATAGAATGCAGTTGGCCATACAGGATTTGCTAACTGCATACAATATGGTTCCCAAAATTTACCACCACAATCTTCCATAGGTATACCAGCACGAAGTACATTGTGTGGAAAATTATAACTCCACATCCAATCTGGAAGAAAACTTAAGATTTCAGGTTTAGTTAATAAATTCGTTACTCCCCAGTCTCCATCACCAGACATTTGACATCCTATTCTTCCAATTCCATATGCAAGTATTAGGCTAGGAGCTGTAGCGTCACAAAGGTGTAATGCTGGGATTTTATATTTTCTTGCATACCATAATACAGATATAGCACCAACTATTAAACCACCAT
>CAJWCP010000023.1 GCA_913031595.1 uncultured Flavobacteriales bacterium
CAGCAATAATTGCACTGTCTTTTGCTTTTCTTGCTTCAAATAATTCAGCAACTCTAGGTAATCCTCCAGTAATATCTTTAGTCTTTGTTGTTTCCTTTGGTAACCTTGCAATTACATCACCAGCAGAAATTTTTGCACCATCTTTTACTGATATATTACTGTTTGGAAAAGTAGATTGATACGGTGTTGTAGATGGGTCAATAAAACCTAGCAACATTTCTATGTTTCCGCTAGCGCTAGAAAAATCCCAATTTTGATTTGCTCCTGTATTTCCTGCGGTAAAACTTCCACTAACATCTTCAGATATTATTACTGTATCACCTATATTTGGCAAGTTGTTACTTGTTACTATTATTTGTGAATAAGATGAAAATGATGTTATTAAAAAGAAATAAATTATTTTTTTCATATTTGTAATTTAATTTTATAAACTATTTTTTGATAGCCAATTGTTAATTTTAGTTGCCACCTCTTCAAATACTTTGGGATCAAAAGGCGATTTGATATTTGCAAGTTTAACTAGATCTAAGAATGACATTGATCCACCAGCTTTACATAGTTTCATATAATCATCCCATGCAGATTCTTTATCTTCTTGCATTCTTATCCAAAATTGAAATGCACAAATTTGAGCTAATGTATAATCTATATAATAGAAAGGTACTTCATAAATATGTGATTGTTTTTGCCAAAAACCTCCATTTTTTAGAAAATCAAGATCATCATAGTCTTTATCAGGTTGATAAATATTTTCAAGTTTAAGCCATTGATTTTTTCTTTCTTTTGGAGTGGCATTTGGATTTTCATAAATCCAATGCTGAAAATGGTCAACAAGTGCTCCGTATGGAAGAAAAGCTAATGAACCTGCTATATGTTTAAATAAAAACTTATCTGTATCTTCTTTAAAAAATAGATGCATCCAGTCCCATGTTAAGAACTCCATGCTCATTGAATGAATTTCACAAGCTTCGTATGTTGGCCAAAAGTATCTATAAAGAGGTTGTTTTCTGCTTTGGTAACATTGAAAAGCGTGTCCTGCTTCATGAGTTAACACTGTTACATCGTGGTCAGTACCGTTAAAGTTTGCAAAAATATATGGCCTTTCAAGAGAAGGGAATGATGTGCAAAATCCTCCCCCAGACTTACCAGGTCTATTTTCTAAATCCATTAGCTCTTCATCAATCATCATGTTGAAAAAATCCTTAGTTTCATTAGAAAGTTCACTATACATAGTTTTTGCTTGCTCTACTTGAAATTCAACACCGCCTTTTGGTTTTGGGTTTCCTTCTTTAAAATATAGTGTGTCATAAATAAACATTTTTTCGTACCCAAGAATCTCTTTTCTTTTTTGATTGATTTTTTTAACAAGAGGGACAATATGTTTTACAATTTGTTTTCTGTATTCACTTACTTCTTTAGCACCATAGTCTGATCTACTCATATTCAGATATCCAAGTGGTATGAAATTATCAAAATTTAAAACTTTTGCTTTCTGATTTCTAATTTTAACAAGCTTATCAAAAATTAAATCAAGCTCCTCTTCATTTTTTTGAAAGAAATCATCCATTAGCTTATATGCTTCTTTTCTTGTTTCTCTATCAGTATCTTGCATATAAGGGGATAATCCAGTAAGATTTAGTATTTCTCCTTTATAATTTATTTCTGCTCCTGCTAATAACGATCTATATTTATTTCTTAGCTCGTTTTCCTCTTTCATTAACTCAACAATTTTTGAGTCAAATGACTTAAGTTCCATTGAAATTAAATTAAAATAATGTTCTCCAAATTCAGCTAACAATTCTTTTTTAAATTTGCTTGAATCAATAGCTTTTGTGAATTTATTGTCTACTGATGCAATTTCCGGCCCTATTTCATCATAAAATTTATTTTCTTTTATAGTTTTTTTATCTTTAGTATTTCTAGCAAAATTTAGATGAGCAATACTACTATAACTTTGATATTCTTTTTGAATTTTTTGATATTCTTGAATAATTTTTATTTGCTGATCAGCATTCTCAGCGGATGAGAAATTTCCAACCATTAATTCAATTTCATTCTTGAATTTTTCTAAGTCTATTCTTTCATATGGATATTCACTATATTTCATTTTTTCTTTTGTTTTTTCTTTTTGGGACTTGGAATTAAATTTACAGATTGCATAATGTTATACCATTGTATAATTTTTTTAATATCTGATATGTATACTCTATCTTCATCATATTCTGGAAGTACATCTCTAAAATAATTAGTTAATTCATTAGTGGATGATTTATGCGATATAGTTTTTTTTCCATTCTCTTTTTTTGCGATAGTGTCAAATATTTCTAATAATGGTTTCGTATCACTATAAGTGTAGATTCCAATTTCTTCTAGCATATTTGCTTGCATATTAGGGTAAACAGGTAATCTTTTTTTGTCTATTAAAGATTCTACAATAATTATATTCTTATTTCTTGATATAATTTTAAATAATCCTCCTTTAGATGCTATATTAATAATGCCTGTTAAATCCATAATTTTTTTATATTACAAATGTATTATTTACACTGATAACTATAAGATGTTTTATTAATAAATTATGTAATATTGATTTTTAATAATCATAATGAGCTTGTCTAAATTATTTAGAAATAAAAAAATTATTGGATGGTCTTTGTATGACTTTGCAAATCAGCCATTTACAACTATTGTTGTTACGTTTGTTTATAGTGCTTTTTTTACAAAGGTTATTGCCCCTAATGAAAGTGTTGGAACTACAATGTGGGCAAATTCAATTGCATTGACAGCAATTATTGTTTCTTTACTTGCTCCAATATTTGGTGCAATTGCAGATCATGGAGGTTTAAGAAAAAGGTTTTTAGTTATTTTTACTTGGCTTTGTTCATTTTTTACTATTTTACTTTTTTTTCCTTCTTCGGGGCAAGTTTATTTTGCACTCATTTTATTTTTATTTGCGAATATTACATTTGAAATGGGAACGGTTTTGTGTAATTCTTATTTGTCAGATTTATCAGATAATAAAAATAGTGGTAGGATTTCTGGTTTTGCTTGGGGATTAGGTTTTGTTGGAGGACTTTTAGCACTTTTTATTTGTTTTATTCTTTTTGATTTTAATGACTCTACTAGTATAAGAAAAATGAATGTATTTGTTGGATTATGGTTTTTAATTTTTAGTGTTCCTACTTTTTTGTTTTTAAAAGATAAGAACAAAAATTCTTTTAACAAAAAAGATGTTAAAAATGCTTTTCTTTCAATAGTAAACACCTTCTCTTCTGTATCTAAGTATAAAATTATTTCTAAATTCTTAATTGCTAGATTGTTTTTTAATGATGGGCTTATTACTATTTTTGGTTTAGGAGGTATTTATGCGATTACTACATTAGATTTTGATTTTAATGAAGTCATGCAATTAGGTATTATTTTAAATGTTACTGCTGCTATTGGTTCATTTGCGTTTGGATATATTGAAGATCATATAGGTGTTAAAAGAGTTATTAATCTATCATTAATTGTATTAATATTTGCAACTTTATTAGCATATATTGCTCCAGAAACTAATTATCCTAAACAGATATTTTGGATCGCAGGAATTTTAATTGGATTAATGGTAGGACCTAATCAATCTTGTAGTAGGTCATTAATGTCTCAGCTTACTCCAGAAAATAAAAAAAATGAATTTTTTGGATTTTTTGCTTTAACTGGTAAAGCAACTGCATTTTTAGGGCCTTTTCTTTTTGGTTTAATAACATCATATTACAATCAACAAGCAGCTCTTTGGGTCGTAATATCTTTCTTTGTTATAGGTTTTTGTCTATTTAATCGTATAAAATTTAATTCCTTAAATTAGCGCAATGAGATTTGGTTTATTTTTCTTCATTTTGTTCGCTATTTCTTGTACTTACAATGAATTAACACCAATTCCTGTTTGTAATTCTGATAATCCTTCTTTTTCTATTTGTATAAAACCTATTATAGATAATAATTGTGTATCATGTCATTCTAGTTCTGTTCATGGAGACCTTACAGATTATGCTTCTATAAAACAGTATATAGATAGTGAAGAATTATTAGACAGGATACAAAGAGATGAAAATGAAGTTGGTTTTATGCCTCTAGGAGGTAGTAGATTAAATCAGCAACAAATCGACTTATTAATTAAATGGAAAAACAATGGTGCGCCAAATAATTAGTGTTTTTTTATTTTTTTTCTGTTTTATTTGTAATGCTCAACAATATATTGGTAATAAAGGAAAGATTACTTTTTTCTCTGAAGCTCCAATAGAAAATATCTCAGCTGTTAATAATAATGTTAGTGCTGTATATGATTCTGATACTCAAGAAATTGTTTTTCAACTTAAAATTAAGGATTTTATATTTCCAAAGAAATTAATGCAGGAACATTTTAATGAAAATTATTTGGAGTCAGATATATATCCCACGTCTGTATTTCAAGGAAAGGTTTTTGATCAAAATACAGATAATGTAAGGGTTCATGGTAGTTTAAGTATTCATGGAGAAAAAAATCAAATTGTTGTTGACGGAGAATTATTCCACAAACAAGATGTTGTAAATATAAAAGCTCTTTTCTCAATTAAATTAGAAGATTATAATATTGATATTCCAAAATTAGTTATTTATAATATTGCAGAGGTAATAGAAATCAATGTAGATATTGAATTAAAAGAAATTTTATGAAGAATATTATAATAGTCTTTTTTTTCTTTTCTTTTAGTTTGACAGCTCAGGATAATTTACTCTCATTGATTAATCTTGAAGAAGAACCAAATTACACTTCATATACTTTTAAAGGAACAAAAGTTGTTAATGGACAATCTATAGAGTTGCCCTCTTCAGGTGTACTTCAGTTTAATATTCAGCATAGATTTGGCCCTTTGAATTCAGGGTCATATTATTTATATGGTTTAGATAATGCCCAGGTAAGATTTAGCTTAGAATACGGTTTAAAGGATTGGTTTTGTTTGGGTATAGGAAGGAGTTCTTCTTCTAAGACCATTGATGGCAATATGAAATTAAAAATTCTAAGACAAGTGACAGGAACTAAGACATTTCCTTTTACTTTAGTTGCAAATTCTTCTATATATTTCAATCAGTCTACTAAAGATCAAATTGATCTTCCTAGTTTTAGATTCACTGATCAATTGATTTATCTTCATCAAGTATTATTAGCTAGGAAGATTAATCGAAATTTATCAATACAGTTTACTCCTACATTTTTACATTACAATGCTATTGAAATTCATGATAATGAAAGTTTTCATGATAGTTTTTCACTTGGAATTGGGGGTAGGCAAAAAATCACAAAACGTATCTCTATAAATGGAGAAACATTTATTCAATTATATAATCCTCAAAATAATAATGTTATTTCATTTGGTTTTGATATTGAAACAGGAGGTCATGTTTTTCAATTACATGTAAGTAATTCTCCTGCAATGATAGAGCCTCTATTTATTACTATGACAGATGCTGATTTTTTGCAAGGAGACATATATTTTGGATTTAATATTTCTAGAGTATTTACGATTAAAAAGGATTAATTCTTTGAATTTAAAAAAATATGATATAACAATTGTTGGAGGGGGTATTGTTGGATTATCAACAGCATATAAGATTCAGTTAAAATATCCAAAGCTAAACTTACTGATTTTAGAGAAAGAAAAAAAACTAGCATCACATCAAACGGGTAGGAATTCAGGCGTGTTGCATTCAGGATTATATTATAAGCCAGGCTCTTTGAAAGCTAAAAATTGTGTAGAAGGAAGAAGAGAATTAGTTCAGTTTGCAAAGCAGTATAATATTAATTTTGATGTTTGCGGAAAATTAGTTGTAGCTTCAGATGACGATCAATCTGAGAGGTTGAATTTTTTAAAGTATAATGGAGAGCAGAACGGTTTAATTGGTTTAAAAATATTAGACTCTAAAGAATCTAAGGATATCGAGCCTTATGTGGAGGCAGTAAAGGCTCTTTGGGTTCCAGAGACTGGAATTATTGATTATGTATCTGTTACTAATATGCTGTCTAAATTAATAATTTCAATAAATCCTAATAGTAATATTTTGACATCTTGTAAGGTGCTTTCTTTTTCAGATCATAGTATAAATACAACGAAAGGAGTTTTTACTTCTAAACATATTATTTTTTGTGGAGGCTTGTTTTCTGATAGGTTAGCTGCTAAGGATAAACTTCATTTAGATATGCAGATTGTTGGTTTTAGGGGTGATTATTTCAAGCTTAGAGAGAATGCTAAGTTTAAAGTTAGGAATCTAATTTATCCTGTTCCTAATCCAGAATTTCCTTTTCTTGGCTTACATCTTACACGTATGACTAATGGAGATATTGAATGTGGTCCAAATGCAGTATTCACTTTTAAAAGAGAAGGATATAATAAGACAGATTTTAATATTAGAGACACTATACAGGCATTATTATTCTCGGGTACTCATAAATTGTTCATAAATCATTGGAAATTTGGGATTAATGAATATAAAAGAGCTTTTTCAAAATCTTTATTTTTGAAGGAGATTCAGAAAATGGTACCTTCTATTAGAAAAGAAGATATTATTGAAAGTAGAAGTGGTGTAAGAGCGATGGCTTTAAGAAAGAATGGGGAAATAGTTGATGATTTTAATATTGTTAAAAATGGAGATAATATTCATGTTTTAAATGCTCCCTCTCCAGCAGCAACAGCATGTTTAGCTATTGGTGAGCAGATTATGAATAAAGCAAGTATATATTTTAATATGTAGGATATGATAAAGTTTTTCGGATTATTATCAAAGAAAAAGAAGGTTCAGGCAAAAAATACTGCATCAATATATGTGATAGCTCTTAACAATGTTATTGATGAAGGTTTTGTTGAAATAAAGGAATTCATTAATAATAATAATAATCTTGAATCTAATCCTAACATTAGTGATAAGGCAATAGATTGGTTTAGAAATATTGTATTTCTTGGTAATATACGTAATCTTAGATTATATTTTGAGGAAGAAGAAGCGGTTAAGCTAAGAGAGTTTATTTTAGATGAAATGCATAAAGAGTTAAATGATAATGATCAGCATCTTGCAGTTGAGAGATTTTTAGAATATGAGAATTATTTTTCGAGTTTAATGCAAGAAGAGAGTTCTATATTACATGCGATGGCATATGGTATATTTGAGAAATATGAGATTAATAATTTTCAAGGAGACTTGTTTAAGAGAAAGAATAAACCAAATCCTATTTTCTATAATGAATTAAAGAATCTGTTAAAACACTTTATTTGGAATTGGGAAGATTATTTGAAAAATAATAAGCTAAAATTTTAGATTCCTGTATAATTTGAAGGAGTAATGTTCTTTAGTTCTTTTTTTACTTTATCAGTTACATTTAGCGTTTCAATAAAATCAGCTATTGTTTTTTTGTTTATTGATTTATTTTTTCTAGTTAATCTTTTTAATGCTTCATAAGGATTTGGGTACCCCTCTCTTCTTAGAATAGTTTGAATAGCTTCAGCAACTATTGCCCAATTATTGTCTAAATCATCTTGAATTGCTTTTGTATTAATTAATAATTTATTAATTCCTTTATTTAAGGAAGAGAGTGCTATAATTGTATGACTAAATGGGACTCCAATATTTCTTAGTACTGTGCTGTCTGTTAGGTCTCTTTGTAATCTTGAGACTGGTAATTTAGTTGAAAGAAAGTTGAATATAGCATTTGCTATTCCAAGGTTTCCTTCAGCATTTTCAAAATCAATTGGGTTGACTTTGTGAGGCATAGCTGAAGAGCCTACTTCTCCTTTTTTAATTTTTTGTTTAAAGTAATTCATGGATATATAAGTCCATATATCTCTTGAGAAGTCAATTAGTATTGTGTTGATTCTTGTAATATTATCCATTAAAGCAGATAAATTATCATAATGTTCAATTTGAGTAGTTGTTTCTTGGCGTTTTAGCTCTAATCTTTTTATTAAATTATTTGCAAACTCTTTCCAATTAATATCAGGAAATGCAATGTGGTGTGCATTAAAGTTACCAGTAGCTCCTCCAAATTTTGCATTAAAAGGGATTTGGTTTAATAATTTAAGTTGATTTTCAATTCTTTCAATAAAAACTTTTATTTCTTTCCCCATTCTAGTTGGTGAGGCCGCTTGCCCATGTGTTCTAGCTAGTAAGGCTATATTTTTCCATTCTTCTTCTTTTTCTTTTAGTAGATAAATTAATTTATTTATTTCTGGTAAATATACTTGCTGCATAGCTGCTTTTATAGAATAAGGAACCGCTGTATTATTAATATCTTGTGAAGTTAATCCGAAATGGATAAATTCATTGAATTGTTCTATCCCTAACTTTTGAAACTCTTCTCTTATATAATACTCAACAGCCTTTACATCATGATTAGTTTCTTTTTCAATTTCTTTTATTCTAATAGCAGTTGATTCATTAAAATTTAAATATAGACTTCTTAAATCTGTATATTTATTTCTTGGAAAATTTTTTAACTGGGGAATAGCATTTTCACATAACTCTATGAAGTACTCAATTTCTACTAGTACTCTATATTTTATCAATGCAGATTCGGAAAAGAAAACCTGTAGACTAGATGTTTTTGTAGCATACCTCCCATCTATTGGGCTAATTGCGTTTAAAGAATTTGAACTCATACTTATTTTGTTATTTATGAGTTTGCAAATTTAAGCATTTTAAATAAGATGTAGTTTCAACATCTAACATTTGCATTTTCTTTTTATTAATTTTGAAATATGGAATTTATTCTTCTTTTACTTGTTTTTGTATTATTAATTTTATCTATTGTTGGTAGTTTCGTTCCTGTTATACCAGGGCCTCCAATTGCATTTATGGCTTTTTTGATATTCCATTTCTTTTTTTATACTTTTTCTTACACACTTGTGTTGATTGTAACTTTTCTTGTGTGTTTTATATTTTTTTTAGAATATTTATTGCAGCTTTATGGTGTTAAAGCTGCGGGTGGAGGACGATATGCTATTAGAGGTTCTATATTTGGCACCCTCTTAGGTTTGTTTTTCTTTCCCCCTTTAGGAATTTTTACAGGAGCTTTTATAGGGGCTTTTATAGGAGCAAAAATTGAAGGAGCAAAAGATACTTTTGATATAGCATTTGGAGCTCTTTGGGGTTTTATTTTAAGTATAGTATTAAAAATATGTACAAGTATCTATATTACGCATCTTATTTTATCTAAATTATGATTTCTATATCAGCAGTTCGTTATTTAAATACTCTCCCTTTTATTTATGGTATAGAAAATAGTACATTATATAAGAAAATAGAGTTGTCCTTAGATTTTCCTGCAGTTTGTGCTAAGAAATTATTACAAGGAGATGTTGACCTTGCTTTAGTTCCTACTGCCTGTATTGAGGACGTCAAAACCTCTAAGATTATTTCTGATTATTGTATTGGTTCGGATGGACCGGTAGAAACAGTATCACTATATTCTAATGTTCCTATTTTTGAAGTAGAGACTATATTTTTAGATTATCAGTCACGTACTTCTATTGAGTTATTAAAAATATTATTAAGAGATTACTGGCATCTTTCACCTAAATTCATAAAAGCTAATGTTGGTTTTGAGGAAGAGGTAATGAATAAAGATGCAGCTTTAATTATTGGAGATAGAGCATTTAAGTATAATAATTATTATAAGTATATTTATGATCTTTCTTTAGCTTGGAAAGAACTTACAGGTTTACCTTTTGTTTTTGCAGTATGGGTTGCTAATAAAAATTTACCTAATAAATTTATCGATGAATTTAATTTGGCCTTGCAATCTGGCGTAGATAATATAGAAGAGGTGGTTAAATTACAAAAATTAGCATCTATTGACTGTAAAGACCCTGTTAATTATTTGTGTAATAAAATATCTTATGTTTTAGACTCTCAGAAGAAAAAAGCTATGGAGCTTTTTCTCGAGAAGATTATTTAGTGATTTGTTGAGACACCTTATCTATCATTTTTTCTAATTCTCTTAAAGAGTTAGGCCCTCCAATATGATTTTTCACACTTTTTGTTCTTATTCTTACAAATGTAGTTGGCAAATCAGATACGGGTCTTGTGTATTCATCTTTCATGCTGATGAATTTGATTTCTTCAGCATATTCTAAGATCTCTTTTATAGAGGAGGTGTTAATTTTAAATTTAAAAACACCTATATTATTTACAAATTTCTTGCCTGTATATATTACTTTTCCATTAGAGAAAATCTCAATTTTATAAATGGGGCAATTTCCAAAACATGCTGTTCTTTCTAATTCTATAATACTTTTATCTCTATTTGTTTTATCAATTGTAGTGCAAGAAAAGTATAAAAATAGGAGTGTAACAAGAATCCGAAGCATATTATCTTCTTTTACGCATTTGTTCTTCTTGTTTGCGTTGCATTTCTTCTAATTTTTTTTGAAATCTTGATTTTTTCTTTGGATTTTTCTTGTTATGCTCTATTTGTTTGAGAATAGCTTTTTCATCAATCATTTTTTTCATAACATATTGTTGAGAGAATGAAAACATATTTGCTAAGAAATAATAGTAAGATAGTGCAGCAGCGTAACTATTAAAGAAGCCTAAGAACATAATTGGCATTAGATACATCATCCATTTCATTTGAGCCATTTGACCAGTAGCCATTGAAGAATTCATTCTTGTGTATAATAGTGTAGAAATAGTCATAAGCAATGTAAATAAACTTACGTGGTCTCCATAAAAAGGAATATTAAAAGGAAGGCTTAATATAGAATCGTAAGAAGACAGGTCATCTGCCCATAAAAAGCTTTTTTGTCTAAGTTCAATGGAAGCTGGGAAGAAACGAAACATTGCAATTAATATTGGGAATTGAAATAACATAGGCAGGCATCCTCCCATTGGGTTGACACCAGCTTTTCTATATATTTTCATTGTTTCTTGCTGTACTTTCATAGGGTCTTTCCCTTTTATTTTTTCAGTTATTTTATCAATTTCTGGTTTTAACACCTTCATTTTAGCTTGCGATAAAAATGCTTTATAAGTAAAAGGAGCAAGAGCAAGTTTAATAATTATAGTTAGTAGTAAAATAATTATTCCATAATTGAATCCAAATTTACTTAGAAAATCAAATACAGGTATAATAGCATATTTGTTGACCCATCCAAATATTCCCCATCCTAAAGGAATAAGTTCTTCAAATTTTTTATTATAAGATTTAAGAGTTTTGTAATGGTTAGGGCCAAAATAGAATTGCAGATTAATTTGTTCTTTGTTTTTATGTGTATAAGGAAGCTCAAATTTTGCATATAGATCTTTTATATATTTTGAATTTTCATTCTTTTTAGAAGTAAGGAAAGTGGGTTTGTTAAAGCCTTTTTCTGCAATAATAATTGATGTAAAGAATTGCTGTTTAAAAGCTACCCAGTTTAAACGAGATGTTACTTTTTCTTCATCTTCTTCTGAAGTAAAACTAAGATAATCCACATCTTTATCAGCACTATATTGATATTGTATACCAGTATACATATCTTGGTTTTCTTTACTTTTTTCTGTTTGTGGGGTTTTCATTTGCCACTCCAGATTCATATAATTCATATTTGATGGAATTATATTCTCCATACCAATTAAGTTGATATCTAGACTAATTAAATAATCTTCATTTATTGTATATAGATACTCGATATATTGTTCTTCACTAGCAAATAACTTCATGCTTAAAGAGTTTCCTTCATGTTCTGCTTGGAAGTATAGATTTTTAGTATTTATTTCTTTACCTGTTAAGAATGTTAGATTAAATTCTGAAGATTCAGCATGAAAGAGTTCTAGAGGAAGAGAGTTATAGGTTTCATATTCTTTTAAAATTACAGACGTGATTTTTCCTCCTTTTGTAGATATTGTGACTTTAATTTTATCATTTTCTAGAACCTTATTCTTGTCTTCTCCAGTTGCAGAAATAGCAAATATGCCGTATTGTAATTTTAACTCCTCATTTATTGTTGAATCAGTATTAATAATGACCTGTTCAGAGTTAGGATCATCATAAGTAAGATTATCCGTGGATTTAGTTATATCATTATTAGTTAATGGTTGTTCTTGTTCTACCTCATTAATACTAGGGAAAAAGAATGTATTAAAGATAATTAAGATAACACCTATAAGGAGTAAGCCGATTAATGAATTCTTATCGTATTGTTTCATGTGTTTTTATGTATAAGAGAAGCTTCAATGAACTTACAAAAAAGAGGGTGGGGCTTATCAACTGTACTTTTATACTCAGGATGGAACTGAACACCAACAAACCAAGGATGTTGAGGAATTTCAATAATTTCTACAAGATTATTTTTTATATTTATACCAGTTGCTATCATTCCTGCTTTTTCGAGTTGATCTTTAAATAGATTATTGTATTCAAAACGATGTCTATGCCTTTCAGAGATGTTGGCTTTTTTATATGCTTTCATTGATTTTGAGTCTTTCAATATTTTGCATTTATAAGCTCCTAAACGCATTGTCCCTCCTTTTTCAGTAATGTTTTTTTGTGTATGCATCAGATCTATTACAGGATTAGAAGTGTTTTGATTCATTTCTGTTGAATTTGCATCTTTTAATTTTAGCACATTTCTAGAGAACTCTATTACAGCTGATTGCATTCCTAAACATATTCCTAAGAAAGGTATGTTGTTTTTTCTAACGTAATTAATAGCTATAATCTTTCCTTCTATTCCTCTGTCTCCAAAACCAGGAGCAACTAGTAGTCCATTAATGCTAGATAGTTTTTTCTTAACATTCTTTTTATTTACTTCTTCAGCATGAATCCATTCTACTGTTATTTTACATAGATTAGCTGCCCCTGCATGTAAGATGGATTCTGATATAGATTTATAGGCGTCAGGTAACTCAACATATTTTCCAACAACTGCAATTCTGACTTCATTTTTTGGATTTTGAAGAGCAATTAGAAATGAATTCCACTTCTGCATATTAATTTTTTTTCTACTCTTCAATCCTAGTTTTTTAAGTATTACTCGATCGAGTCCCTCTTTTTGCATCAGAAGAGGGACTTCATATATAGTTGAAGCATCCATTGATTCTATAACAGAATCAATATTTACGTTACAGAATCTTGCTACTTTATTTTTTACCTTATAATTGAGTGGATGCTCTGTTCTACATACCAGTATGTCAGGCTGTATACCTGATTCTAATAAAGTCTTTACTGAATGTTGTGTAGGTTTCGTCTTTAACTCTCCTGCTGCAGCTAAAAAAGGAACGAAGGTTAAGTGTATAAAAAGAGCATTATTAGACAACTCCCATTTTAATTGTCTAACTGCTTCAATATAAGGTAAAGCCTCAATATCTCCTACGGTTCCTCCTATTTCTGTAATTACAAAGTCAAATTTTTGTGTCTCTCCTAGTATTTGTATTCTTCTTTTTATTTCATCTGTTATATGAGGTATTATTTGTACAGTTTTTCCTAAATAATCTCCTCTTCTTTCTTTTTCAATTACTGTTTGATATATTTTACCTGTGGTTACATTATTTGCTTGAGATGTATTATGATTTAAGAATCTTTCATAATGTCCTAAATCTAAATCTGTCTCTGCTCCATCATCTGTTACAAAACATTCTCCATGCTCATAAGGATTCATAGTTCCAGGATCAACATTAATATATGGGTCTAGTTTCTGAATTGTTACAGAGAATCCTCTTGCAGTTAGTAGTTTCCCTATTGAAGAAGAAATGATCCCTTTTCCTAGTGATGACGTTACTCCTCCTGTAACAAATAGATATTTTGTTTTAGATTTACTCATAAATTGATTGTACAAAAATACTATTTCAACTTAAACATTTAACTTTTCAGAGAATATTTGTCTTTTTTTTTAGAATTGCAAACTCATTCCAATACTTGGCATGATTGGAAGTTGATTTATTCTCTCATATTTTAATCTATTAAAATAGAATATATTCTCTCTGTTATATATATTTGTTACTGATCCAGTTATATTAAGATTTGTGTTTTTAGACAGTTTAATTTTTTTAGATATTGAGCAGTCTAGTCTATGGTAGTATGGTAATCTTCCTTCATTTATTTCAGCATATTCTATAGCTAGATCACCGTTAGTGGATATATAATCTGTGCTTATGCCATCTGAGAAAGTTAGATTTTCATAGAATCCTTGAGTTTGCGTAAATGGAAATCCAGAACCTAGGTTCCACCTAACATCTACTTTCCAAGCATTTTTTTTTCCAAATTTAGATGAGCTTACTAAATTGAAATTATGTCTTCTGTCAAAATGAGGAACATATGTAGTTATATTGTCAGTTCTTGTTATCTTACCAAGAGAATAAACAGCCCATATATAATATTTTTTGTCTTTATATTTTAACACTACATCAATTCCTTTAGCTATTCCTTGTTCAATTATAAATTCATCATCAGAATTCAACACCATATTCCTGTTGATATTTGTAATTTGATTAAAGTCTTTAATATAGCCTTCTAATTGGATGTCAATAGAATTACTTAGATCATATTCTATCCCTCCAATAATGTGTCTTGCTTTTTGAAATTTTTGATCGTATGGTGCTCCATTGGCTTGATTCGGTATTTCTTCAGGAGAAGATATGATTCCTGAAAAAAGATTTACAACATCCTGATCAGAATTAGTACTTAGAATATTTTGAGAATATAGTCCAGAGGCTATTTTTAAACGAATTTGATCAGAAATAAGATATTTAATTCCAATTCTTGGTTCAGGAGATATTCCTAATGTATATTTTTGCAGTCTAAATCCTGACTCAAAAACCCACCTTGTAGTATTTCTTTGGTAGTTTATATAAGCTGAAAATTCTGAGGTATTTTCATCTTGCGTGATAGGTGTATTAATGACATTATATGTTATAAAATTTGTAGAAAAACCATGTATGTCAAATCCATATTTAATTTTTCCTTTTTTCTGGAAGTATGTGAAATCAAAACCCATATCAAAACCATTAATTCCACTTTTTCTTATGGGAGACGCTTCTTCAGAAAATGCGATATTATATGAAGAGTATGCAATATTTCCTTCAACTAGTATTGGTGAGTTAGGAGGAATTAAAATAAATTCTGAACCAGCTCCTGAAGATGTCCAGTTTAAATTAGAAATGCCTTCATAATTAACATCGTCTATAAAATTAAATCCAAAGACATTAAACTTACTACCATTTTTTCCGTGTATAGATATTTTTCCATAAAGATCTCTAAAAGAATAAGGTAATCCTTTTTCATCAAAAGATAAGATAGGATCTTTATATAAAATTTCAGAACTTTTATTTAGATATGAGTTTTTTGCTGAAAAGACAAAAGAAGCTTTTTCCGAATTACTTAAAGGTCCTTCTAAGAATAACTTACTGCCAAATGTGTTGGCTGAAATTTTTCCACCTATTTTTTTCTTATTACCATCAATCGTTCTAATATCCATAATAGAAGATATTCTCCCTCCATATTCGGCATTAAAACCTCCAGTATATACATCAGTGTTTCTGATAATGTCAGTGTCAAACACAGAAAACAATCCAATAGAATGAAAAGGGCTGTATATTGTCATACCATCTATTAGCACTTTATTTTGTATAGGAGAGCCTCCCCTAATATAAAGTTGACCTCCTTGATCTCCAGTGAAAATGACTCCTGGCACTACTTGCATGTATTGTGCTAAATCAGCTTCCCCTCCTATTGTTGGGATTAATTCTATATCTTGTTTTGAAATTTTAATTGCAGCAGCCTTTACTTCTGTTTTCATTTCAGTCCGTTCTGCTGATATTTTGACTTCATTTAATTTAATACTTGATTTCGATATTTCAATATTCTTAGTAAGAATTTGATTAGCTGCTAAATTAATATTGATTTTGGTTGTGTCATATCCAATAAAAGTTGCAACTATAGTATAGTTACCTGGTTTAATTTTTGGAATATTATACATTCCATTTATGTCAGTTGAGGAGCCTATAGTTGTTCCTTCTAAGAAAACATTGCAAAATAGAATAGGTTCTCCACTTTCTTTTTCATATATAAAGCCTCTAATATTTGCATCTTGAGATAATACATTAATAGTAATTAAGCTGAATATAAATAAAAGAAAATTTCTCATTTAACAAATTTGAGCGCAAAGATAATTAAATATAGAAACCAATTATTAGATATGAGTAATTCTAAACATTAATTCTTTTAATAATTCTTGTGTGGATGTGCTTTTATTGTTAAGTCCTTTACTTCTAAGGTCATATTCTTTAAGGTATGTAAATATATAGAATAATTGTTTCTTTGAATAGTGCTGGGCAGCTATTTGATATTGAGTTATAAAAAATGGATTTATTTTTAATAAATTAGAAAGAGATTGCCTGTCTTTATTTTTTGCAAAATGGTAAAGCATAACTTTTTGAAAGAAAGAGAATAAACTATTAATTATGGCAATAATATTATACGTTTTAGAATTTGCTGAAAAATGATTAATAATTTTATTTGCTTGTAATATATCTTTTTTTCCAAGCGCATTTTGTAATTCAAAGATGTTATATTCTTTACTTATACCAATGTGGCGCTCAATTAATTCAGTAGTAATTTCCTGATTCTTTTCTATTACTAATGTTAACTTTTCTAGTTCATTTTCAATCTTTGTAAGATTTGATCCTAAATGTTCTGCTAATACTAATGTTGCTTCATTACTGATTTTATATCCTCTTTTATTTACATATTCTGATATCCAAACAGGCACTTTATTTTCATATAGTTTCTTGCTCTCAAACACTATACATTTTTTAGCTAATGTTTTACCAAATTTTTTTCTTTTATCAATTGATTTCCCTTTATAAGCTATTATTAGAATAGTGTTAGGTTGTGGTTTTTCTATATATGAATCTAGTGATTCTATATTTTTAAGATCTTGTGCTTCTTTTATAATTATGACTCTTCTTTCTGAGCCAAACGGAAATTGTTTTGCCTGTGATATTATTTGCTCTGTTGTAGTTTCTTTACCATATACTATTATTTGATTTAGTTCTTTTTCTTCATTATTGAGAATATTTTCTGAGAATAGCTTAATTAGTTTATCGATATAGTATGGTTCCTCACCCATTAAGAAATAAACTGGGGCTAAATCTTTATCTATTATCGCTGTTTGTATTTGTTTATAATTCATTTATTTTGTTTTATGAATATGCCGAAACTTAATTTGCCTTATGCAGACCTCAAAATTAAGTTAGTTGATGGGGTTTCACAAGTTTTTGACAAGGTAAGAAAAAAATATTTTGTTCTCACTCTAGAAGAGTGGGTGCGTCAACATTTTTTACATTTCTTAAATCAACACAGGAAATATCCACTAGGTTTAATGGGTATAGAAAAAATGGTAAAATATAATAATTTAAGAACTCGGGCTGATATTGTTATTTATGATAGAGAAGGAGCTCCAATTATGTTGGTTGAATGTAAATCACCAAAAACTAAAATTAATCAAGATGTTTTTTTGCAGATAGCAAAATATAATTTCAAACTAAAAGTAAAGTATTTAGTTGTTACTAATGGCTTAGAGCATTTTTGTTGTTTGATGGATTATAAAGAGAATAAGATTGATTTTTTAGACTATATCCCTTCTTTCTGTTAATTTTTACCTAACTATAAATAAATGTCCCATTTCTTGATGTTTCCATCCTTGAAGGTCTTGAAAATTAACTTCATATATATAGGTTCCCATTGGAAGATCGTTGCCAGTTTTAAAATGGGTTCCGTCCCATCCATTAGTATTTAAAAGGCATTCTAGATCTTTTATATTGTCAGTGCTGTATACTAGGTTAGAAGATCTGTCAAATATGTTAAAATAAAATGTATTTTCTCTAACACCATTATATACTAAGCAGAATAAATCATTTACTCCATCATAATCTGGTGTAAAGCTACTAGGAATATACATCCAATATTTGTCAGCAATCCAGAGTTGTTTAGAAGTAGTATCGCTGCAGCCAAAATTATCACTTACAATAAGATTAACTTGATAAATTCCTACAGAATCTTTATATGTATGTTGTGGATCTTCATTAAAATCATTTCCACTATTATCACCAAAATCCCAATTCCATGTTATTATATTTCCTTGAGATGTATTATTTAGTTGGACTGTAGGATATAACATTGATAGTGTATCAGCACTTGATGTAAATGATGCTGTTGGAGCTTCTTGTACTGTTACTAGAGCACTACCTGAAATCCATCCTGGCTCATTAGCATCAGAAAAAGATACTAGAGTGTAACTACCTTGTTCTTTTGTATTGATAATATAAGGGTTTACTGTAGTTGTAATTGGTGGTTGAGCTACTCCATTTATAGCATATATAAATGTATATGGATATGTTCCTGCACTAAAGGATACAATAACTTCTGCATCTTTTTGTCCATTATTGCAGATTGTATCATTGCCTGATATAAATGCTTCTAGATCTGGCTTTGGATAAGTGTATAAAACACAAGAGTCTGAAGAGGTAGCTGTAAAAGAGGCAATAGGTGAGCTCATATTTGGCAATACAGTATTATTATAAGTTTTCCATTGATTCAACAGCCAATTTGGTTGTAGATTAGCTTCTATATTAATATTTTCTCCTGACCAATATTCTTCAGAATAAGGCATAGCTTGTATGATTCCATTTATTGCAATTGTAGCAGATCCAGGGTTGTTAATATTATAATTAATACGTACACCTAATTTTCTGTGAATAATTGAATCAACAAAAGTAGTGTCACAACCATCCCTAACATATGTAGAATTTATAAATACACCTGTATCTGCAGCATTAAATACCATTTCTTCTGTGTATACTGTATCAAAATCATTATTATATGTAAAGCTCCCAGGAGTCATGCTCATTTTCCAAACAAAAATATCTTTTCTTCCTAGTGAGGTTAATATTGTGTCATCAAAACTAGCATCATCCTCATAAAATCCTATAGCATAGACATTACCAAAACCATCTGGACATATATCACCAGTTCTATCGTCATCATCTGTATAAGATCCCGCTAATTTTGCCCATACCCAATCTCCAGTATTAGTTGATCCATCAAGTTGAGCCACCCAAGCAGATGCGGTTGTATCTCCTGATATTTGTGGTCCAACAGATAAATTATCATTAAATACTAAAGTGTCTTTAGTAGTTCCCCCTAGAAAAACTTGTTTATTAGCATCAACTGACATCTGGTATGGTTTATCTGTTCCTGAACTTCGTGCTCTTTTTGCCCACTTCCATTCTCCCTGATTATTCATCTTTGCAACAAAAATATCTCGCTTCTGTTTATGACTTAAAGTGTCTGTTCCGTTTGATGCATTAGCACCTGAAAAAACCATAGGATTACGATATTCTCCAGTAATATAAACATCATCACAGATATCAATTGCAATTGAATTTGCCCTATCTGTTTTATTACTACCAAAACCTTCAGCCCAAAGCCAATTCCCATCTTTATTCATCTTAAATACAAAAGCATCCCACTCTCCATTAGAAGTGATAGTATAAGGGCCATAAGTACCTACCTGGTTTGGTCCTCTATTTTGAAAACCACCAACTACATAAATATTAGAAAAATTATCAATTGCTAATCTATTGTCTCTAGATCCTCTCTGATCTTTTATACCATCAAATTTATCTACCCAAAGCCAATTACCATTAGGATCTAATTTGCCAATATAACCCATGGGCTGACAGTCATTCCCCCACTCAGGGTTCGTTATTGTAAAATTATCAAAATCAGCATCATAACCAGAGAAAAAACCTGTAACATAAATAAAGCCATCAGCATCTACCTTGACATCATAGGAATGATCATCAGCATCATAAATTGGATAAGGACATCCTCCTGAAGTATTGTCTCCTCCAAAACCAATAACCCAAACAGGATTTCCATTTTGATCAATCTTAGCAAGCAAAGAATTATCATGATTGTTTTGCTGATTACCGGGAACACTAAGAGGTCCAATATTATAGCTTGACCAAAAGGTGCCTGTAATAAAAACATCTCCTCCAGGTGTCACATGCATACCAAGTGCTCTATCATCACAACATCCGCCAGAGAGATCTCCACCAGCTATAGCCCATAATACATTACCAGTAGAATCCATTTTAAAAACAAAATTTTCTTTATTATTTCCAGATGTACTTAAAGGAGAATTAGTTAGTGTTATATTTCCAAATGTTGCTTGGTTATTAAAATATCCACTTCCATAAATAAAACCTAACGAATCAACACCAATACTAATACCTTTATCAGAGTCTGGACCTCCAAATGAAACCACCCAATCTGTAGTTTGAGCAGATAAAAAACCTACTGAAGTCAAAAATAATATTGTGAATAATCTTCTCATAATTTAATATATAACATTTAATAAACCTGACTTATTTAAATATTTATTATCACTACCTAAAACCTCAATCTGATAATAATATGTTCCTTGTTGCACACGCTTATTTTGAAAAATACCATCCCAAGATTTATTTAGCGAATCACTTTCAAACATTAATTGCCCCCATCTATTAAATATTTCAATGTGAAAATCAACAATATTTAAACCTTGTATGACAAAAAGTTCATTGTGCTCATCATCATTAGGAGTAAAAGCTGATGGTACAAATAATTCTGTTTTTGGAATCGTTCGAACAATAGCAATTTCAGAAACATCAGTACACCCATTATTATCTTCAATCCATACATAATACCTTCCAGAATCAGAAACAGATAATACTGAATTAATACTAATTAATGAATCATCTACTGTATACCATTCATAGCTAATATAATCTCCCACACTAAGATCAACTTGACTACCAATATAAATTGTAGTATCATTAGGAAAAATTTGAGCTATTGGCAACGGATGAATAATAACATCTACATTGCCTGAAAGATTTGCAAGGCAATTATTCACATCTTCAACTAAATCAATAGAATACTGTCCAGAAAAACTTGTAGTATGAATATAATTAGTAGACTGTATATTATCAATATTATACTGTGTAACACCATCAGTAAAGGACAAGTCCCAAGGTAGTAATCCATCAAAAGTAAATACTACATCTATAATACTACCGTCATCACAAACAACTCCTCCACCTGTAACAAACGCATTAGGAGGATCTTCAACATAAACAGATATTGTATCTATAAAAACACAACCTGTACCATCATCAACTTCCAAAGAATATATTCCTTGTTGTCCAATATTTATACTAGAATTTGTGCTAATTTGATTAATACCATCAGTCCAATTGTAAGTATATATTCCAAGCCCTCCTGAAACGACAGCATTAATAGTTGTATCTGTATTACAAGGAATTGTAAAATCCATTCCTAAATTAAAAAATGGTCCATCAGCATCAATTACTGTTAAAGTATCTGATAAAGTAGCACAACCTTGAATGTCAGCTGAAACAAGATATGTACCAGGCCCTACATTAACATTATTGCTAGTACTAATAATATTTGATAATGAATCATACCATTGATATGTAGCTCCTGGACCGCCATTAGCTGTCAATGTAATTGTACCATTACATGGTATATTCATAATAGTAGAATCAATACTTAAGTCATCTGTAATCTGTAAAGGAGGAGAATAAAAACTTCCTGCCTCAAGAAAAATACCTGAATCATAAGCCCAATCAACAGCATCAGCAACAACTAACTTAATATGATAAGTGTCTCCGCAATTTACATCTGCAGTAGCTACTAAGGGAGTGGTAAACCCATCAAACTGAATTACAGTAGCATCAGTATTTTGTGGAGGTGTTGATCCAGTACCATTATCAATATAATATGTGGAATTAGCAACATTATTAACATTAAATATTGAAACAGGTGTGTTAACTGTACCTGGTATTATAGCTAAATTTTCATCAACATAATTACCTCCTGCTGGATTAGGACCTGAAAGAAAGAAACCAAAAACATCATTAAAAGATGCAACAAACTCAAGATACTCTTCTGAACCAAAAACATATGTAAAACTAATAACATCAGAAGTTGGAACAAAATCAAACTCTAAAACAGCAATGTCATTTACAGAAGTTACCGTGAATGTCTGACCTATTAAAGCAGGAACTGTATCTGCAACTGAGAATGCATCATAGACAACAACATTGACTTCATCATTAGCGTTGAGTGCAGACAATCCAGCAATTGTGTTTGCAGTTGAAGTGTTATAGTCCTCACCAGATTTTAGTCGAACACCATTCAAATATACGTCAATGTAATTACCATCAG
>CAJWCP010000024.1 GCA_913031595.1 uncultured Flavobacteriales bacterium
AGTTCACAAGCTTGTATTGTAGACTGACTTATATCATAACTTTGCGTATTGATATTGTTTGGTTCTGCATCAATATAGATTTGTTCACTAACTGTACATCCGCTAGCATCTAATATAAAAACATCAATTATATTTATTCCAGGATTATTAATATAATATGATTCTCCATCAATAGGAGTTCCACTAACTGAAAATGTAAATTCTGGATTTGTTGCATTTTGTAAAAAATATGTGCTAAGTGTATCTTCAAGATTTACTGTATTCCATTGACAATACTCTAAGGTGTCAAGGGTGTTATTAAAGCTAATTTGACCTGATGATATTTCGATAACACAGCTACTATTACCACTATTCGAGTAAGTAGATATTTGGTAAACTCCACTTGGAACAGAAGACCAGGTAAAAGAACTTGAGTTAGGAAATAATTGATTAAAGAGATTTAAACTACCAGATGATGATACTTCAAAAATTTGAACAAAATTTATAGTGTTATTAGAATTTTCGTTAAATTGAATGTCAACTCCGGAAACAAAGCATACATCATTTGGATCTCCTGCAACATGATAATTAAGATCACATTGAGCAAAACTATAGATACTAAAAAAGACTAGTAATACTACTAGTTGTAGTCTTTTAACCATGATTGACGTAATACTTTTTTTTCTGAGCTAAAGATATGTTAAAAAAAATATTTACTAGATAAAAAAACAATAAAATTCATGTGTAAATTCAATTGTTTAAAAAAAAATGATCAATGAGGTTTTTCTAGATTAATAATCGTTATTCTGCTCTTGAATAAGATCATTGTTATTTATTTTTGTTTTAGGATCTTTAAAGTTTAATTTTCCAATAGTGTATTTAAAACTAATAGCGAATGATCTAAAAGGAATAGTGGTAATGTTTGATTGACTAAAAAACTCTCCTTCTAGATCTGTTCTCATCTCTTTAGTTTTTTGGAAAGGCTCAATGATTCTAAGGCCAATAGATCCTCTTTTCTTGTTAAATGTTTTTTTAATACCAAGACTCATCATTGACCATGAAGTGCTACTTCCTTGTATTGTTTGATTAGGAGATCGGAAAAAAGCAAAAGTTTCAGCCTTCCAGTTATTTCCTAGATCGCAATTACCTCCTATCCAATAGCTATAAAGCATTACTGGTGTTGTCCAGTCACTATAACCGAGAGATACGTCTTTTCCACTATAATTATAAATATCAAAAGAAGCTCTAAAGCTTAGCTTTTTTAGATTAATGGATCCAAAAACACTAGTTCCAAATTGTTTACTTTCTCCTATGTTTCTGTAAGTAGATTGAGATACTTGATCTATAACAGTATCTAGAAAGGATTCTATCACATTAAAAGAGTGTTTGTAATAGAATTGACAACTTCCTTGTAGTACTCTTCCAAAGCTATTCATTCCTATTTCATATTGTTCTGTGACAGTAGGTTTTAAATTAGGATTTCCTATTGTTATATTTCTATTATCGAGTTTGTTATTATTAGTATTGATTTGTCTTACTGAAGGTCGTGTAATTCTTTGGTTATAACTAGCCTTAATTGATTGCATAGGGCTGAAAGACTTGGAAATAACAATACTAGGTAAAATATCTTGGTAAGGTGTTGTGAAGGCTTCTCTGTCAGGATCATTTACCCAATCTCCAGAAGCTTGAGTGTATTCATATCTTACTCCTGTTTTAATTCCTATTCCATGTTTAAGATTAAATTCTGAAGATAAATATGAGGCAGCAACTAACTGATTATAATTAAATTCTTCAGAGGATATTTCTATATTCTCTCTTTGGTCTGAATAAATTATTTCTCGATCTCTATTAATAACTTTTGCACCAATTTCTATTTTATTACTATTTGATTGTTTTTTAGTATTTTTTCCTTTTCTTCCTCCTTTTGAATATCCTCTTAATTGATTGTTACCTATTGTTTCTTGCGTGTCATTATTAGAAGATTTGCCAAACGGATGTACATAGTCTATTTGAAATGTTTCTGATAGTACTCTTTCATCATTTTCATTAAAGAAGTTAATATTTCCTTCATCAATATCTGTATTTCCATCATTAATATCTCCGCCTAATTGGAAAGCTATAGTTAATTCTTTATCCTCATGATCTTCAAACTTTTTAGTATAGTCAGTTGTCCACTCCAGATTTAGTGTTCTGTCTGTTTTTTCAGATGAGTAGTAGCTTGTATAGGAAAGTGAGTCAGGAAACTCTCCATTAGTATAATATATAGAGTCTTTAACTAGGCTTGGTTTTGTTCTTCCTCTAAAGCTAATCGAAGAGTTAAACGAGTTGTACGAATTTACATCGTAGAATGTATTTATAGAACCCCTATAGCCTTGATAAAAACTTTCTGAAGTTCCTTCTTGAGTTAATATATTTGGGTTTATAGGTTCTCCATTTTCATTTATATCAGTCCAGTCAGATCGTTCATAGAAGTGTGTTCCTATTCTTCCTGGCCAACTCCCGAATGAGCCTCCTCTTACAGATAGTCCAAATTTACCTTTACCTATTTTTAAATTTAGACTAGTTCGAACCGCTTTTGATCCTGCCATTCCATTTACTGTAGCATTATATCCATCAATTATTGTTTTTTTTGTAATAATATTAACAATACCGGCATCTCCTTCTCCATCATATTTTGCTCCGGGACTAGTAATAACTTCGATAGTTTTTATTTGCTCAGCAGGAATCATTTGTAATGCAGTGGATATGTCGGATGTGAAAAAACTAGATGCTTTTCCATTTACTAAGAATTTAATATTTCTAGATCCTCTTAAACTGACATTTCCTTCTAAATCTACTGAAAGAAGAGGGGCTTTCCTTAGTACATCTGTAGCATCATTTTCTGAATCATTAAGGTCATTTTCTGCATTATATACTATTTTATCAATTTTTGTCTCATAAATAGCTTTATTATCCTCAATAGTGATTTCAGATAATAATTCTGAGTCTTGTTTAAGTAATATGTTATTTGCTTTAAAATTAGGATTTTTCTTTGAGATTTCTGCTAAAATAGTTGTTTCTTCAAACCCCATATAACTAATTATCACATTATATTTTCCAATAATAATTTCATCAAATGAAAAACGTCCTTTTTCATCAGTAATAGTTCCTTCTACCATTTCTTCTTTACCAAATTTTTTTAGGCTTACTGTTGCAAATTCTAAAGGTTCTTTACTTTTTAATTCCTTTATCCTTCCAGATATTCTTCCTTTATATTTAGGTTCTTCGTTTTTAGAGTAATTAGTAGCTCCTGACCAGCCATCTACTTTTGGTCTTTTTTTTACTTTTTCTTTTTTCTCCTCATTAATTCCTTGAGTGTTTTCTTGTGAGAAAACAAAAAAAGGAAGTAATAGAATGATAAAAAAAAGTGTTTTTTTCATTGTGTTATAATGTATTGCTATTTAATACTACATGTAGTGCCAAATAAATTATTTTCTTTAATAATCTTTGATACTCCTTCAGGTACATTTTCTTCCCAACTTCCTTCTTCACATGATTTGATTTTTTTGAGTACGTCTTTAGAAAAGATACCTAATATATCTTTATTGTATTTTAAATCTTCTATTCTTCCATTTGAACATAGATAGTTATAAATATCTTTAACTCTAGGATGTATAGGAACATTAGAGCTATTTAATAATTCAATCTCTTTATTAGGTTTAAAAGGGTAAAGATAAAATTTTATATCTCTAGTAAGGATTATTCCAAATGCTTCCATAATACCTCCATTTAGATTTCTATAATATTTTTCTTCAAACATATCTATTAAACTATCTACGCCTAATATAAGTCCCATTCTTAGTTTTGTAAATTGTGATAAATATTCTATGAGTTTATAGTATTTTTTATAATTTGATATCATTACCGTATATCCTAAGGAGCATAATATATCTGCTCTATCTAAGAAGTCTTGATCATTTACTTGTCCTTCTGATTTTAAGTTACTTAATGTAATTTCAAATAATATTTGGATATTATTTTTCTCTACTTTTTTATTTGCTTTAAAATTACTTAATCCTTGTTCTAGCATGTCTATATTGACCTTTGTAACAGGTCTAAAACTTCCTCTAATTGTAAGTATGTTTTTCTTTCTTAAAATACTTGCAGGTTGCTGGTTTATTCCATCAGGAGTAAATATTACAGCATCTGTCATTCCTTCTTTTACTAGATTTAGACTTAACAATCTATTGTCAATATTTTTAAAAGCGGGTCCTTTAACTTCAACCACATTTATTTTGAATTGATCTTTGGAAAGATTGTCATAAATAGATTTTAGAATCTCTTTTGGGTCTGCTTCATTAAAGCATGCGTAAATTAAGTTAGTTCCAATTGTTCCAATTGTTTCTTGTTGTAATTTTGCATCTTGATCATATAGCTCTATATATATGATGAAATCAGATGGTTCTTCTTTTAAGTTTTTTTGAAATCTTAATCCAATCCAACCATGTCCACGTTTTGTTTTATCATAGTTTATGGTAGCTATTGTATCTGCAAAAGTGAAAAATCGTGTGTCTTTATATTCTTCGGGATCTAATCTTTCTTTTAAAAGTCCATATTCATGGTCAAGCATCTTATTTAATCTTGATTTACATACATATCTTCCATCTTTTTCTTTTCCATATATAGCATCTGAAAAGTATTTGTCATATGCAGACATTGTTTTAGCTATGGTTCCTGATGCAGATCCTACTTTAAAGAAATTTCTTGCAACTTCTTGTCCAGCCCCAATTTCTACAAAAGAGCCATAAATTGAAGGTTCAAGATTTATTCTTAATGCTTTTTGTTCAGGTGTTAAGGTTACTTTATCAGGCATATATCTGATTTATAATTTTTGACAAATTTAATTAGATAATTTAATAGATCAGAGAATTTATCTATAATTTTACAACTTAAAATTTGATATTATAATGAAGGTGACTTTACTAGGTACAGGAACTTCACAAGGTGTGCCTGTCATTGGTTGTAATTGTATTGTTTGTTTATCAAATGATCCTAAAGATCAACGATTACGCTCATCAGTTATGGTAGAAGTAGATAATCAAACTATTATCATTGATACAGGTCCCGATTTTAGGCAGCAGATGTTAAGGGAAAAGGTACAAGATGTTGATGCGGTTCTTTTCACGCATCATCATAAAGATCATGTAGCAGGAATGGATGATATAAGAGCATTTAATCATAAATGGAAGAAGGATATTGATGTTTTTTGTAATTCAATTACAGCTGAAGCTATAAAAAGAGAATTTCCATATGTTTTTTCAGAAGACAAATATCCTGGAACACCAAGTGTGAATCTTACTGTTTTTGATAATGAAAGTTTTCAAATTAACAATACAACTGTTTTACCTATTCAAGCTAAACATTATTTATTACCAGTGTTTGGATTTAGAATATATGATTTCGTTTATTTGACAGATGTAAGTGAAATTTCAGAAGAAGAGAAGAGAAAGATGCAGAATGCTGAATTGATTATTTTAGATGCATTGCGAAAAGAACCTCATATTTCACATTTTAGTCTCAGTCAAGCTCTTAATTTGCTAGAAGAATTAAAGCCTAAGAAAGCTTTGTTGATACATATTTCACATTACATGGGATTACATAAAGAAGTAGACGAAACTTTGCCTGATAATATTAGTTTGTCATATGATGGTCAGATAGTTGTTATAAGCTAGTTTTGCTTACAACTTACTATTTGTAAAAAAAAAATAAAAACATTATTTTTACGAAAAAATATTTATCATGAGAAACTTTATATTATTTGTGTTTATATTATTTGTTGTTAACGTTGTTGCAACAACTCATAGTCATTTTGATGAAAATGAAGTGAGATATATTACTACTAGTCAAGAGTTAGATGCTCAATTTCAACATCAATTAAGAAATCAAAGTTTATGGACTGATTTCTTGTCTATAAATAATAATTGGTTTGTGATATTTAATGAAAAGAATCAATTGCCTCACAGAGCATTTGGAGAGCCTATATCTTTAAGTAATACAGGTGATTTGCTTTCTTTTTTATCTTCAAATAATTTTACTCTCCCTTCTGATTTGAGAATAGGGGTTACTAGTAAAAATGATAAATATATTAATATTAGCTATACTCAGTATTATAATAATCTTGAAGTTATAAATAGTGATTTATATGCTAAGTTTAGCTTAAATAATGAGTTAGTTGCGTTTGGTTTAGATGTTTTTAACGATATTAATATTAACACTATTCCTAGTATAACAGAAGGAAACGCAGTTAATATCGCTTCTTCTGGTATTGCTGCAGATATTGAAGATTATTCGGTTGAGAGTCAATTAAAAGTATTGGCTAAAGCGGATTATCGTAAATATACTTATCATCTAATTTATATTGTACACATTAAAACAAGAATGTCAGAAGGTCCGGCTGATTATACTTGTTATGTAGACGCTCATAATGGAAAGTTATTAATGAGAAAAAATAAAATTCTATATGAAGCTCCTCCGCAAGTCACAGCGAATGTTTCAGGACCTGTATATCTTACAAATCCATATTCTCCTGCCCCTACAGTCAATTTACAATATTTAAAAGCTATAGATCAGGCTACAGGTATGAATTATTATACCGATACCATAGGAGATGTTGATTTTGGATTTGTTCCAAGTGGATCTTCTATTCGATATAAATTGGAAGGGCTTTATGCAGATGTTGAAACCAATAGTAGTACCCCAGATATAATTGCAAATTTAGGAGCAACAAATTCTATTTTATTTGATAATTCTAATTCAACGATTCAAGAAAGAACAGCTTATCATGCAGTGAATATGATACATGATCATTTAAAAGACGTTTTTCCTACTTTTACTGATTTAGATATACCAATGCAAACAAATATAGATGAATCAGGAAGTTGTAATGCATTTTGGAATGGAAGTTCAATTAATTTTTATGCAGAAGGAGGGGGTTGTCATGCTACAGCAAAGATACCGGATGTAGTATATCATGAATATGGGCATGCAATTAATAGTAATCGTTATAATTCTACTGCTGGAATGTCTAATGGGGCACTGCATGAAGGGTATGCAGATATATGGGCAATATCACTGACAGAAACCCCAGTTTTAGGTTTTGGATGGGATTTGGTTGATCCAACTATATATGTTAGAAGATATGATCAAAACAGAAAGGTTTATCCTCAGGATCTGGTTGGAGAAGTACATGGTGATGGAGAGATTATTGCAGGTTGTTTTTGGGATACATATTTAAATTTAGGCAATGATATGGAAAAAATGTTAGACTTATTTAAATATACTTATGACAGTAATGTAGATGGTCCTGACGGAGATGAAGGAGAAATATTTACTGATATATTACTAGAGGTATTGTATGCTGATGATAATGATGCGAATCTTACCAATGGTACACCTAATGATCTTGCTATTACTCAGGCATTTGCATTACATGGCATTACATTGCTTTCAAATGCTATAATTACTCATAATCCAATTGAACAAACTAGTGGGCTTACTCCAATTACTATTAATGCTAATGTTTCTCTTTCTTATCCATGGGCGCTTTCTGCTACAAATTGTTATTATAGAGTAAACAACAGTAGTATATGGAACAATCTTCCAATGAATGGAAGTGGTAATACTTGGCAAGTAGATATTCCTGGTCAATCGGATGGGACAATTATTGCTTACTATATCTCATTAACTGATATTAATGGATATGAATCAGGTATTTTACCAATAGCTGCTAATCTTACACCTATTAATAATGCTAATTTACCATACTTTATTATGGTAGGTTATGAATTAATGGTCGAAGAAGATTTTGATTTCAATTTCGGTATTTGGCAAACAGGAGATGTTACCGATAATGCAACTACAGGGATGTGGGAGATAGATGTGCCAATAGCTTCTTATGATGATCCTTTCAGCTTTTCTGGCATTGTGCAGACTGGTTCACAACATACTCCTGGAGGTTCTATTTGTGCGTTTACTGCTAATGCTTCATCAATTATGGACGGAATTGGCTCTAATGATGTAGATGCAGGTCACACTACCTTGTTTTCTCCTTATTATGACTTAACTAATTATTCAAATCCTGCTTTCTCCTATTATAGATGGTATACAAATAGTCCTGCAAGTGGAGCTAATCCAGGGGCTGATTGGTGGCAAGTTTTAATTACAGATGATTTAGTTAATTGGCATTATGTAGAAAACAATAAGAGTTCTGATATTAGTTGGCGTAAATTTGCTTTTAGAGTTCAGGACTATGTTAATCTTACTAATACGGTACAATTAAAATTTATTGCTTCAGATAGTATTCGTCCTGGACAGAATTTAGATGGTGGTAGTTTAGTAGAAGCAGCTATAGATGACCTATATTTATATGAATCGCAAAGTGTTACTAGTATTAATAATATTAACAATTTAACGCCAAGGTTAATTAAAGTTACTGATTTATTAGGAAGAGAAGTTGATCCAAAATTAATAGTTGATGGGACAACACTTTTATATATCTATGATAATGGAGTCGTAGATAAGAGAATTCACCTTAAATAATTAACATTTTTGAAATTTATTATTATTATAGATTGCTAAAGCTTTTCCTTTAAGCTCTTCTCCAATAAATGGTGTATTTATAGATTTTGATTTTATATCTTTTTTTGTAAACTTCCATGTCTTATCAGGGTCAAATAGGGTTATGTTTGCTTTTTCCCCTTCTTCAATATTTATATTTCTGATTTGTAGTATTTTTCTTGGGTTTATAGCTATTTTCTCTATTAATTTTGTTAATTCAATTTCAGGTAATATATATTTACCTAGAAGTCCAAATGCAGTTTCTAGACCTATAATTCCATTGGCGGCATTATTAAACTCTATTTTTTTATGCTCTTCATCTTGAGGGGTATGATCGCTAGTTATAACATCAATAGTATCATCTTTTAATGCTTTTATAAGGGCCTTATTATCTGTCTTGTTTCTTAGTGGAGGCATAACTTTATATCTAGTGTCAAAATTATTCAATTTTTCATCTGTTAAAAATAAATTATGTAATGCTACATCTGCTGAAACTTTAATAGATCTTCTTTTTGCATTTCGTACTTTCTTAATGCTTTCTTTCGTTGATAAGTAACTAAGGTGTAAGCGGCTATTAGTATACTTACATAAACTAATATCTCTATTTACCATTATTTCTTCTGCAATAGAAGGTATTCCTTTTAATCCTAAACTTGTACTTATTTTCCCTTCGTGCATATGACCTGCATTGGCCATTCTCTTTTCATTTGGATAATTCATCACTAAAGAATTGCAGTCTTTTGAGTATAGCATGGCTATTTTTAGGACATCAGTTCTATTAATAGAATTTTTGTCATCTGTAAAGGCACAGCATCCTGCCTTAGACATATCATGCATTTCAACGATTTCATCACCTTCTCCATTCTTTGTTAAATTACCTGCAGGTAGTATGTCTAATATATTTTTTTTCACAGAATTTTTTATAAATTCAATAGTTGTTTTATTATCTAATCTTGGATTAGTGTTAGGCATTATCATAACTCCAGTAAATCCTCCGCTAATTGCTGCTTTTGATCCTGTTTCTAATGTTTCTTTGTGTTCGTGTCCTGGTTCTCCAAAGTTTACATGTAAATCAAACCATCCAGGTGATAGATGAAGATTTTCAGCTGAGAACACTCTTTCTTTCTTTTTTGAAGGTGTAATTTTTTTGGCTATCTTCTCAATATTTCCATTTTTGATATATATATCCATTATCTTATTATGATATTTTGAGTTTGGATCAATAATTTTTGCAGACTTAATAAGTATGTTCATGTTTTTATATTTTTAATAATTAATATTTCTATTGCAAGAAATAATAGTGCTAATATTATTGCTGTTTTCCAGAATTCTTTTCCTTTTCTCTCTTTATTTATTTCGTTTCTAAAATTTTGTAAATTAGTAGAGATGAGCTTACTATTTTCTAATTTATTTCTTTTAATAATATCGTTTATTTTCGATATATCTAAAGTTTTAATATCACTCTCTTTTCTATCATAATTAAATGCTATTGACTCAATTGTGTCTGATTTATTCGTTAACTTATATATACCTTCATTATCTATCTGATTATGTATATAGTAATATGTTTTTGCATTAATGTTTTTAGTGGTAGGGACAATATCTGTTTTGTTATTTTTTAAATGTAAAATCTCCTGTTTTAAATTATTGTAATTGCTTGTAAAATAATCTTGTTTGTCTATAATATTATATAAATGGCTAGCTCTAATTGATTGTGTAGCAATGTTTATTAAAGTAGGAACAAATATAGAGTGTCTAACAAAGCTATTAATGTCTTCATTTAATGGGCTGTTAAATAGGTATATTAGACCTTGTTCTTTTTCATAAAGAGAAAGAAAAGGTTGTTGATTGTCAAATGATAATAAATGGGTATTTATTTTATTATTAATTACTTTAAAATATCTTTTAGTAATAGGGTAATTAATCTTGTCTAACTTGCTTTCAAAAACAGCGCTAAATATAGGGTGTTCAGTATTTATTATATTAATTTCGACTCTTTCTTCTTTAATTGATTTTATAAGATTTAGTCCTAATTTTTCTAATGTGTTATTGTATGTGGTTATTTCAGTTTTTTTAGGAGGAATAATTAATATGCTTCCTCCTTTTTCTGTTATTTTATTAATAGTATTTAAGAGTCCTGAACTTATTGAAGTGACTTCATTTAAGATTAACAGATCTTTTTGTAGGGCAGTATTATAGTCTATATTGTTTACATGGTTGACAGTGTAGTTAAATAAGCTGCTATCTTGTTTGAATATCGTATTTATTGAATGCTGTATATTACCTTCATTAATACATAGTATATTTATTTTTTTATTTCTTTTAATTGTAAAAAACAATTCATTATCAAAGGAGATAGGGGAATCATTAATTGATATTTTTCCTTGTATATCCTCTGTTCCGTTACTGCTAAAATTAAATATTATATGTTTTTTTTCTTCCTCTTTTAGATTTATAAATTGTTGTGATTTTCGTTTCCCATTAATATCCAGAAAAATTATTGCTTCTTCTATTGCTTTGCTTGAATGATTTTGTATACTTACAAATAATTCAATATTTTTTTGTGTAGTTAATAAAGGATTATTTATCCAGCAACTATCAACACTTAGATTAGGTTGTTTTTCTACAATTATTGGAACTAAAAAGATTTGTGTATTTGTATCATTTTTTAATTCTTGTAATTGTATTGTTTCTTCTTGCATATCAGAAATGATATATAAATGAGATTTTGTGTTATTAATTGTTTGCTGATGATTGATTATATGTTTTACATTTCTTATTTTAGAAGAGCTTTTAACTTTGTCTATTTCTTTAATAATTGAATTTCTATTATAGTTATTGTTGTGTATAGATAGTAAATCATTTGTTATAAGGTAGAAGTTGCTTTCATTTGAATAAGATTCTGTTATAATGCGTGCTTTTTCTTGTGCAATATTTAATAGTCTTCCATTGCCGTCATTTGCATCCATGCTAAATGAATTGTCAATATAAATAAAGATGTTATTACTTTGATTATATTCATTTACAGGCATATAGGGCTTTGCAAATGCAAGTACAAGAAAGGTAATAGCTAATACTCGACTAAGTAGAAGTAGTAGGTTTTTGAGTTTTGATCTTTTATTTTTATTTTCCTTTATTTCCTTTAGGAAACGAACACTACTAAAATAGATTTTTTTATGTTTTCTAAGATTAAGAAAGTGAATAAGAATAGGGATTGCTATTGCAAAGAGAGCGTAAAGCAGTTGTGGGTTTTGATATCTCATCAAAGTGCAAAAATAAACTATTATAATAAGATAAATGGTTTTTTGTACTAAATTATTTTCCCATCTTTCATTTCAATTTTCCTGTTTGCTAAATTAGCTAGATTGTTATTATGTGTAATTACTAAAAATGTTTGATTAATTTCTTTATTTAATTTTAGAAACAGATTATGTAGCTCATCAGCATTTTTAGAGTCTAGGTTTCCTGATGGCTCGTCAGCTAATATAATAGATGGCGAGTTTATTAAAGCACGAGCTACAGCAATTCTCTGTTGTTCTCCTCCTGAAAGTTCATCTGGCTTATGATCTTTACGTTCTATCATATTTAGTGTTTCTAATAATTCATATGCCTTTTTTTTTGCCTTTTTTTCTGTATTTCCGGCAATTAATGCTGGTAGAAATATATTTTCAAGAGCAGTAAATTCTGTAAGTAGATTATGAAATTGAAATACAAAACCAATTTCTTGATTACGAAAATTAGCTAGTGAATTTTCAGTAAGTAAATCAAGATTGTTGTTATTTATAACTATAGTTCCTTTTTGAATTTTTTCTAGACCTCCTAATAATTGTAGTAAAGTTGTTTTTCCTGCTCCAGATGCTCCAACAATACTTACAAATTCCCCTTTCTTAATGTCAAGATTAACCCCTTTAAGAACTTCTAGCTCTCCATATGAGTAGTATATATTTTTTGCTTTTATCATTTTACAAAGTAAAGATAATCTAAATAATAAATTAGTTTTAAAGAAAGGCTATTTTGTTGAGATAAACTAAAAGACTCCTCTAGATTTTCAAGCCAGTTTGGTGTAATAGAGTTTGTTGAATTATCAATACCATTTTTCCAAACTAAACTGATTTGGCTTCCTGGTGCAAACCACCAGTTAAATGCGATATCAGAAGTCCATGTTGTATAATTTACGTCATGACTTCCAATATATTCATCTTCAACAAGATATCCTTCATTATCTAGTTTCTTAAATTCTATATTTTTAACTTGGTCTAAATGATATCTTAATTTTATTGATAGATCTACTTTATTATTTAAGATATAATTTGTACTTAATACATTTGTAATCATATATGTATTTCTTTTAGCAAATATATAATCAATTTGTGGAGGGTTTGTTAATACTAATGAAGTATCATTAACAATGAATCCTATATCATTATACTGATTTCTAATTGAAAGCACATAACGAAGAGATATCTTATCATTTATTCGTAATCTTGGAGAGACTCTCCATCGATAACCATATCCTTCATATAAAGGTTTAATGTTAGTGCCTCCACCTATATCAAGGGCAAATGTTTTTCTGTAATCAGTAGATATCCAGCCCCCTATACTAATTGCTTTTGATCTTTTAAGAGGGTGTTCTAGATTATTTGTTCTTGCTTCATAAAAATCATTTTTTTCATAAGGATTAATATTTGTTTTTAAAGAAATACTTGTATAGTTCTTTAACGTTACATTAGCAGAAGTTTCTATATTTAATTGTATAAATTTTTGATCAGTAAATAGTGTTTGATGATTGATGCTTGTTGAAAGTCTTGAATTGATAAATCTTTTATTTGCTTTAAATTGATTGAAACTTAAAGATAAGCCATTACTGATTTCATTATTTGCATATAAAAAACCTATATCATTAGGATTATATTTTTCATCCTCAAACATACTATATAGACTATATCTGTAATTGCCACTTGTTTTTTCTATGCTGAATGAACCTGAAAACCCTTGTATATTTTCATTGTTTTCAAATTCTTGACTCATTTTTATTTTTCCATTATAAGTATGTGTGTTTTCTTTATTATTAATTCTTGTAAATATACCAGTTACATTTGCATTTTTTTCATCTTCTTTTTGAAGCATATTCGTATTCATGATACTAATGGAAGATCCATTGCCAAAAGACTGGTCAAATATTATTACATTGTAATTTGTTAATGGATTTTCCTCTGTTTTATTTGTTATGGCATTAAGTAAAGCAATTCCAAGGCCATTTTTTGTTTTTCCAGTAATTTTAGATGCATTTAATAGATCATCTTGAATTCTACGACTATAAAACATATCTCCTCCTTTATTAAATAATTCTGTTCCTTCATTAAAGAATTGTCTTTTTTCTTCATACTTTACTTCAAAAGGAGATAAATTAAGCACCATCGCATCTGATGCGACTTGTCCAAAATCAGGTATTAGAGTCATATCTAATGTAAAACTTTCATTAATTCCATATTTTAAATCCATTCCATAATTATAAGGAAAACTAGTTTCTCCATCATACATATCTAAATATATTGATGCATATGGCATAAAAGAAAGGCGTAGGGGAGAATTGACATTTTCTACACCTTTAAGAAGTCCTGCTTGTAAAGCATAGTCAGTGTATTCTGCATTGATTGGATTCCAACAGTAAACCTCACGATATCTTCTAATTTGCCTCATCATATTTAATGCCCAATCTTTATTGTCCTCTGGGAACCTTAATTGAGAAAAAGGAATAGAAAATTCAGCTACCCATCCGTTACTATTAATCTTTACTGCTGATTTCCACACTCCGTTCCAAGTTTTGTCAATTCCTGTTTTTGAAAATTTTCTATCTATTTGTACTCCTGCTGCTGTAACCATAAAATTATATTCAATTTGAGCATCATTAAAAGGGTTTATAAAAATACCAAATGCATCAAAATTCTTATTTTCTTCATCACGCTTAGAAAGTTCACTTAATATACTGTCAGGAGCATTGTCATACATCATTACTCCAAAATAGATATTCTTATCATCATAACATATTTTTATCTCAGTCTTTTGATTTTCTCTTTCAAGTTTTCCATTATTAGGCTCAATTTGAGAGAAATCTTTAGCTATATCTAAAGATTCCCATATTGATTCATCTAATTTACCATCAATATTAGGCCCTTTATTAATTTTTTTTATGTTATAGCTTTTTTTTTCTGTAAACTGACTATAAGTACAAAGAGGTACTAAAAATAAAATTAGAAAGAAAGATTTTTTGATCATCTTAGATTATTGGAAAACAAAAATACAATTTAATGTTAATAGTGTTATGTAATTCAAATCAATGATATACTTTTGCTTTATAAAAAAAATATCTAATGAATTTACATGAATATCAAGGAAAAGAATTGTTAAATACTTTTGGAGTGAATATCCAGAGAGGAATAGTTGCAGAAACTGTAGAGGATGCATTAGAGGCAGCTAAAGAGTTAAATGAAAAAACTGGTACTAATTGGTGGGTTATTAAAGCTCAAATACATGCAGGAGGAAGAGGGAAAGGAGGAGGAGTGAAGCTAGCTAAATCTTTAGAGGAAGTTAAGAATATAGCAAATGATATATTAGGAATGCAGTTAATAACCCCACAAACCTCAAGTGAAGGAAAGAGAGTAAATCAAATATTAATAGCTGAAGATGTTTATTATCCTGGAGAAAGTGACACTTCAGAATTTTATATGTCTGTTTTGTTAAATAGGAAAACAGGAAGAAATATGATTATGTATTCTACTGAGGGAGGTATGGATATTGAATTGGTTGCAGAAAAAACACCACATTTAATTTTTTATGAGGAGATTGATCCTAAGGTAGGATTAACAGCATTTCAATGTCGTAATATTGCTTTCAATTTAGGTTTGCAGGGTGATGCGTTTAAAGATATGATTCAGTTTGTTAGAGCATTGTATAAAGCGTATGATAATACTGATTCTTCTCTTTTTGAAATTAATCCTGTATTAAAAACTTCAGACAATAAGATATTAGCTGTTGATTCAAAAGTTACTTTAGATAACAACGCTCTTTTTCGTCATAAAGATTTTCTTAATCTAAGGGATGAAAGAGAAGAAGATCCTACAGAGGTAGAAGCAGGTAAATATGGCCTTAATTTTGTTAAATTAGATGGTAATGTTGGTTGTATGGTCAATGGAGCTGGTCTTGCTATGGCTACTATGGATATTATTAAAATGGCAGGAGGAAATCCTGCAAATTTCTTAGATGTTGGAGGTACTGCGGATGCAAAAAGAGTAGAGCAAGCATTTCGTATTATTCTGAAAGATCCAGAAGTCAAAGCAATATTAGTGAATATTTTTGGAGGTATTGTTCGTTGTGATAGAGTAGCTCAAGGTATAGTAGATGCTTATAATAATATAGGACATATTAAAATTCCTCTTATTGTCAGACTACAGGGAACAAATGCTAAAGAAGCAAAAGAATTAATAGATAATAGTGGTCTTAAGGTAGAGTCTGTTATTTTGTTACAGGAAGCAGCAGATAAGGTTTCTGAGGTGGTAAATTAAGACTATACTTATCATATTAGTTTTATTATGCTAAAAAGAAAGAGAGGAATAGTTATTTCAGGTAGTAAAGAAAGATCTATAGTTATTGATATTACTTATTTAGAAAATAAGAAGAATAAACCAATTGTGGTGTTTTCTCATGGTTTTAAGGGTTTTAAAGATTGGGGGCCTTTTGATGAAATGGCAACCTATTTTGCAAATAATGGGTTTGTTTTTTTAAAGTTTAATTTTTCATATAATGGGACCACCTTAGATTCATTATTTGATTTTTCAGATTTAGAGGCTTTTGGTAATAATAATTTTTCTAAAGAATTAGATGATCTTGGTTTAGTCTTAAATTGGCTTGAAGAAACAGACTTATTATCTAATGAGATTAATTTAGAGCTTATTTCTTTATTTGGACATAGTAGAGGAGGGGCTATCTCAATGTTGAAAGTAAGAGAAGATAATAGAATATATAAACTTGTAAGTTGGGCTTCTCCTTCTGATTTATTTAGAAGCTTTCCTAAAGGAGAAAAACTTGATAAATGGAGGGAAACAAACGTTGCTTATATTTATAATGGAAGAACTAAACAGAATATGCCTATATACTTTCAGTTTTATGAAGATTGTATGAAGAATACATCTCGTTTAAATATAGAAGAAGCAATAAAAGAAAGAAGTATTCCTCATTTAGTAGTTCATGGCTCTGATGATCCTACTGTTTTAATTAATGATGCTGAATTAATTAAAAGTTGGAACCACAATACTTCTCTACATATTATACAAGGTGCTGATCATGTTTTTGGTTCATCTCACCCTTATCATCAGGTTTATTTTCCTCTTCATTTTAAAGAAGCTATGGATGTTACTATTGATTTTTTAAAAAATTAAACGTGAAGATGGAGTGCTATCTTGTTTTGCAAAATCTTTCTGTATAAATTTATAATATCCTGCAATTGCAATCATTGCTGCATTGTCAGTACAATATTCAAATTTTGGTATATATAGATTATATTTTTTATCAGTTGCTAATTTTTCAAATTGATCTCTTAAATATGAATTAGCGGATACCCCTCCAGCAATTGCAATTTCTTTAATACCTGTTTGCTTTATTGCTTTCATTGTTTTTTCTATTAGGATATTTACTATAGTATGTTGAATTGAAGCACATATGTCTGGTAGATTTTTACTGATAAAATTAGGGTCTTTTTTTATATTTTTTTGTATGCTATATAGGATAGATGTTTTGAGGCCACTAAAACTGAAATCTAATTCTTTTACTTTAGGTTTTCCAAATTTAAAAGCATGTATATCTCCATTTTTTGCGTGTTTATCAATTAATGGTCCTCCAGGATAAGGAAGTCCTAATATTTTTGCAGATTTATCAAAAGCCTCTCCAGCAGCATCATCAATAGTAGTTCCTAGTATTTGCATTTGATAAGGGGAGTCAATTTTTACAATTTGAGTATGCCCTCCAGATACGGTTAAGCATAAGAAAGGGAAATTAGGTATTTTTTGTCCTTCATCAATAAAATGAGAAAGAATATGTCCCTGCATATGATTTACACTAATTAAGGGAATATTCATTGCTAAAGAAAATGATTTTGCAAAAGAACTTCCAACTAATAAAGATCCTAGCAACCCTGGACCTTTTGTAAAGGCTACTGCATTTATATCTTTTTTATTGATCTTAGCTTTTTTTATAGCAGTGTCTATTACAGGTACAATGTTTTGTTGATGAGCTCTTGAAGCAAGTTCTGGAACAACTCCTCCATATATTTCATGTACTTTTTGACTTGCTACAATATTAGATAATACCTGTTGGCCTTTTAATATAGCTGCTCCTGTATCATCACAAGATGATTCTATAGCAAGAATAATAGGCTCTTTATTCATCTAATTTTTTTAAAGCATGCCCCATTTTATCTCTTTTGGTACGTAAATAGAATTCATTATATAGATTGGATTCTATTTCAATATCTACAGTATCTATAATTTCTATTCCATATCCCATAAGTCCAACTCTTTTTTTAGGGTTATTAGTTAAGAGTCTTATTTTAGTTATTTTTAAATCTCTTAATATTTGAGCTCCAACTCCATAGTCTCTATGATCCGCTTTAAATCCTAGTTTATGATTTGCTTCTACAGTATCGAATCCTCTTTCTTGGAGTTCGTATGCTTTTAATTTATTAAGTAGACCTATTCCTCTTCCCTCTTGATTCATATATACTAACACTCCTTTGCCTTCTTTTTCTATTTGTTTTAATGCCTGTTCTAATTGTGGTCCACAATCACATCTGCAACTACCAAATATATCTCCAGTTATGCATGAAGAATGTACTCTTACTAAAATATCTTCATTTTCTTTCCATTTGCCTTTATAAATAGCTAAATGTATTTGATCGTTTGTTGTTTGTTTATATGCTTTTAATTTGAAGTTACCAAATTTGGTTGGTAATTTTACATTTACCTCTTCTATTATTAATGATTCATTTTTTACACGATATTCAATGAGATCTTTTATAGTTATGAATTTTAAATTAAATTTTTGAGCAATCTTATGTAATTCAGGAGTTCTTGCCATTGAGCCATCTTCATTTAGGATTTCTACAATTACCCCTGCTGGTTGTAGTCCTGCAAGTCGTGCTAGATCAATAGCTGCCTCCGTATGGCCTGCACGTCTAAGAACACCTCCTTCTCTTGCTTTTAAAGGAAATATATGTCCAGGTTTTCCAAAATCTTCTGATTTTATATTAGGATCACACAATGCCTTAATTGTTTTTGCCCTATCACTGGCAGATATTCCTGTTGTACATCCATTTCCTAGTAAATCTACAGAAATTGTAAATGGAGTTTCAAAAGCTGCTGTATTTTTACCAATCATGAGATCTAATCCTAACTCTTCGCATCTACTTTCAAGAAGAGGTGTGCAAATTAGTCCTTTTCCATGTGTTGCCATAAAATTAATCATTTCAGGTGTTACCATCTCAGCAGCAGCAATAAAATCACCTTCATTTTCTCGATTCTCATCATCAATAACAATGACTATTTTACCTAATTTTATATCTTCAATAGCCTCAGTAATTGTATTAAATATCATATGTTTATTATTTGCTTGCAAAGGTAGTGACTTTTAGCTTATTAAAGTTAAATAAGTCCTTATCATTTTTTGCTTTGTATAGAAGAAAAAGAGCAATAGGAATAAAAATAAAATTTGTCATCCAAATACCTTGATAAGCTTCTATAGTAAGCTCTTTTGCTGCCTTTTCTCCTATAATAGAAAAGATATGATATATCAAGAAGAAAAAAACAGATATTAGAATAGGTATTCCTATTCCTCCTTTCTTTACTAATGAACCTAGAGAAGCTCCAATTAAAAAGAGTATGAAGCAGGCTACTGCTAGACTAATTTTTCTATGCCACTCAATTTTGTGTTTTGTTATAATTACTTGTCTGTAATTTAATTCATTTTTATTTGAAGTAGTAATTGCTTTCAGTGTTTTAATTTTAGAGATAGCAATATTGTATTGTTCTACTTTATTAATTTTTTCTATATTATTTATATTTATAATTTTTGATGTATCTATTGTAATATATTTTTCTTTTATACTATTAATGTTATAATTCTTTTTTTCTAAAAATATAATTGTTAGTGAATCAATTGCATTTTGTAATTGTGTATTACTAAGCATCGCATAGTGTCCTTTATATAATTTCTCACTATTTTTCATTATATTAAAACTTGATAAGTCAAATCGTATAACATTCTCTTTAAAATGTGTTGTTCTAAATAAATCTTTTTCTTTTCTATTTTTTTCTTCTATATCAATATATGAATACCCATTAAAAAGTATAAGTTCTAAAAATCTTTCATCTTTTGTGACCTCCATTGTTCCTTTTTCTGCTATTACAACTTTATCATTTCCATTCTCATTAGTATGATCATATATTATTATATCATGAAGAGTTCTGCCGTCACTATCTTTTTCCCCTATTTTTAAACTAAATCCTTCAATATCATTGTAGAAAATTCCTTCTTTAATATTTAATGCTGGTTTTTTTCTTTGAATATCATAAATCATAGATGCATTTTTAAGATTTGCTATAGGCATAATATAGTTCGAAAACAAATAAGAACTATAGCTAATCATAATAGCAATTATAGTAATTGGAAATATAATCCGATAAAAAGATATGCCAGCAGATTTTAATGCAGTTAATTCATTGTTCTCAGCTAATTTTCCAAATAACATCACTGAAGAAATAAGCATTGCTATAGGTATTGCTAAAGGAACAAAGCGAGCAGATGCATAGAAAAGTAATTCAAAGATTTGTGTTATTTCTAATCCTTTTCCTACTAAATCATCTATATATTTCCATAAGAATTGCATTAATAAAATAAAAATAGCTACAATGAGTGATAAGATAAATGGACCGATGAAAGATTTTATTAAAGATAAGTGTAGGCGTTTCATAAAGAAAGTGTATGTTTTATTAATCCTGACATATCTTTTAATAAGTTTGCATGTCAATTACAAAGATAATATTTATGTCTTTAAATCAGTCATTTGATCAGCAGGGTAATTTCTTGTTTAGATATAGAGGTCAATTTCCTGTCTTTCTTTTTCTTCTGGCTATTCCTTTTATCTATACAACAGATTATAAGTTTATTGTAAATTATTTACCTTTTTTATATATCATTGGATGTATAATTTCTTTTTTAGGATTCTTAATTAGGTTTTATACCATTGGAACGACTCCTAAAGGAACGAGTGGTAGAAATACTAAGAAGCAAATAGCAGAAACATTAAATATGTTAGGCATGTATTCAGTTGTTAGGCATCCTTTATATCTTGGTAATTACTTAATTTGGTTAGGTATTAGTATTACAACATGTAACATGTATTTTATTATAATTATGAGTTTCTTATTCTGGCTTTTTTATGAGAGAATTATGTTTGCAGAAGAAAAATTTCTAATTAATAAATTTGGTAAAGAATATTTTGAATGGTCAAGTCAAACACCTGCATTTTTTCCTTGTTTCTCTAATTTTAAAAGTCCTGAAATGTCATTTTCATTAATTACAATCTTAAGAAGAGAGTATGCTAGTGTTCTTTCTTGTGTAATTGGTTTTGTATATATAGAATTTTTGAAAAATTATAGTATGTATGGATGTTTTAAAATAAGTACATTAACACTATATATTTTAATTTTTCTACTTGTTATCGTTATAATTTTACGATCATTAAAGCATTATACAAAAATTCTTAATGAAGACAATAGATCATAAATTTTTATTAAAAGTTATATCTTGAAGAAGTGAAAGTAATATATTTGCAGCTTAATTTGGCGTGGTAGCTCAGTTGGTTAGAGCGCAGGATTCATAACCCTGAGGTCGG
>CAJWCP010000025.1 GCA_913031595.1 uncultured Flavobacteriales bacterium
TGATTATGAGATGACAGCAGGATCAGATTATCAGCTTGGTGTTAGCGGGAATAGTAATAACTTATATAGAAATAATACAGGTGTTAATTATCCATATAGTTTTGGAACAGCTGCTGCTATAACTTCTTCTTCAGCAGGGGGGAATTATTATTATTTCTTTTATGATGTAGAAATTTCACCTTATTTATATGAATATAACCATTTGTATATTTGTGATGGTGATAGTGTACAGGTAGGATCTAATATATATACTATTGCTGGCACTTATATAGATACTTTTACTAGCAATAGTATATGGGGTTGTGATAGTATAGTGTATACAGAATTAGAATTATATCAAACTCTACCTCTTTCTATTGCTTCTTTCCCAGATCCTGCTGAAATTTGTTTAGGAGATTCTATTGTTTTAGAAGGGTCAGATGGATTTGCTTATTATTGGTGGTCAGATATTGATGGAAATATACTTGTTACAGATAATAGATTAGCTGATGCTCCTACTATTGATACATGGTACTTACTTACAGCAAAAGACAGTAATGATTGTGTCGTAAAAGAAGATATATGGGTTTATGTAGATTCTTGTATATTATATGTAGATGATTTAAATAGTCAGATAATATTATATCCAAATCCAGTAAGTAATAAAATTACTATTGATTTTACAGAGCAAGTGACAAGTGTAAAAATTTATAATATGCTTGGAGAGTTAATTATAGAGAGAAGAGTTATGGAAGGAGAAAATAGTATAAAGTTTTCTGTTAGAGATTGGCGTTCTGCGATATATAATGTTCAGCTTTATAATGAGAAAGGATTAATTAATAAGAAAAATTTTAGTGTAGTGAGAGAATAAGTTTTTTTATTTAATTAGATAATGTGAAAATCTTTTCTTGTAGAATTGTAATTTTTGTCTTTACATCTTCTAATTTCTTTCTTTCATTATCAACAAGTTTTTGTGGTGCATTGTGTACAAACTTTTCATTATTAAGTTTTCCTTCAGTTATTATTAGAAATCCTTTTGCGTATTCCATTTCTTTATTAAGTTTTTCTAATTCTAAATTTACATCAATATTTTCTGTAAGAGGAATAAAATATTCATTTGCATTTACCATAAAATTAAATGAACCGTGTGGTTTTTCATTTATATATTCTATTGTTTGAATATTTGCTAATTTGCAAATGATGGAGTCCATACCTTTATCAATTTTTTTATTTTCTTTTATCATTAATCTAAGCTGATCTTTATTAGGTATTTGTTTTTGTTTTCTAATATTTCTTATTGAAGAAATTACTTCAGATGTCATTTCAAAATTTACTAAATAATCTTTTTTTATTTCACCTGCTTTTGGCCATTTTGAAATAATAATATCTTCTTCTCTTTCTTTTATAAGATGCCATATTTCTTCAGATAGAAAAGGCATAAAAGGATGGAGTAGTTGTAATAGTTTCTCAAGATTATTTATTGTTTTTTCATATGTTTCTGAGTCAATAGGAGTTCCATAATCTGGTTTAACGATTTCTAAATACCAAGAACAGAAGTCGTCCCAAATTAATTTATAAGTGTTCATTAGAGCCTCTGATATTCTATATTTTGAATATGAATTATCTATTTCAGTAATGGTTTTATTTAATTTATTCTCAAACCATTTTATAGCTTGCTTAGCTGATTCTTTTTGATTAGATTTAGAAACTTCCCATCCTTTAATTAATCTAAAGGCATTCCATATCTTGTTAGAGAAATTTCTTCCTTGCTCACATAAACTCTCATCAAATGGAAGATCGTTTCCAGCTGGTGAACATAGTAGCATTCCTACTCTCACACCATCTGCTCCATATTTTTCTATTAATTCAAGAGGATCAGGAGAGTTTCCTAACGTTTTACTCATTTTGCGCCCTTTTATATCTCTCACAATTCCTGTGAGATATACATTTTTAAATGGCAAATCTTTTCTGTATTCATAGCCTGCCATAATCATTCTTGCTACCCAGAAGAATAAGATGTCGGGTCCTGTAATTAAATCATTAGTAGGATAGTAGTAATTAATTTCTTCATTATTAGGATTCCTAATCCCATCAAAAACAGAGATTGGCCACAACCATGAAGAAAACCATGTGTCTAACACATCTTCATCTTGTCTTAGGTCTTCTAGTTTAGTGTCTGGCTTTTGTTTTTGTGCTAAGATTAATGCTTCTTCTTTAGTTTTTGCTACGACAAATCTATTTCCCTCAAAATAAAATACAGGAATTTGTTGTCCCCACCATAATTGACGTGAAATACACCAATCTTTAATATTTTCCATCCAGTGGCGATATGTGTTTTTAAATTTTTTAGGATAGAATTGAATGTTGTCATTCATTACATTTTCTAGTGCAGATTCTGAGAGTTCTTTCATGTTGCAGAACCACTGCATAGATAGCTTTGGTTCTATAACGACATCTGTTCTTTCTGAGAACCCAACTTTATTTTTATATTCTTCTGTTTTAATTAAATAATTGTCTTTTCTTAGATCAATTTCTATTTCTTTTCTTACTTGAAATCTTTCTTTACCTATATATAAACAGGCTGAATCATTGAGTGTTCCATCATCATTGAAGATGTCTATTATTTCTAAGTTATGTTTGTCTCCAATTTCATAATCATTTATATCATGGGCAGGAGTTATTTTAAGTGCTCCTGTTCCAAATTCCATATCTACATACTCATCAAATATAATAGGGATAATTCTATTAATTAGAGGTACTATTGCTTTCTTTCCGTTTAAATGTTTGTATCTTGTGTCATTTGGATTAACACAAATTGCAGAGTCTCCTAATATGGTTTCTGGTCTTGTAGTAGCAATAGTAATCTTTTCTTCACTTCCTTCAATATTATATGCAATATAATATAATTTAGAATTTACTTCTTTATGTATTACTTCTTCATCTGATATTGCAGTTTGTGCAGAAGGGTCCCAGTTTACCATACGTACCCCTCTGTAAATAAGTCCTTTATTATATAAATCTATAAAGACTTGTATTACTGATTCACTCATGTCTTTATCCATAGTGAATTTAGTTCTTCTCCAATCACAAGAAGCTCCTATTTTCTTTAATTGTTCTAGTATAATTCCTCCATGTTTTTCTTTCCATTTGAAAGCATGAGATAAGAATTCTTTTCTGGTTAGATCAGATTTTTTTATTCCTTCAGAGGCTAGTTTTTGTACTACTTTATTTTCTGTGGCAATTGAGGCATGATCTGTACCAGGTACCCAGCAAGTATTGTATCCCATCATTCTAGCTCTTCTTACTAGTATATCTTGTATAGTATTATTTAACATATGACCCATGTGTAATACTCCTGTTACATTTGGAGGGGGAATTACTACTGTATAGGCTTCCCGTTCATCAATAGAGGAAAAAAAGTATTCCTTTTCTAACCAGTGTTTATACCATTTGTCTTCTACTATTGAAGGATTATATGTTTTTGGTAAATTATTCAAGATTTAATCATGTAATATGTTATGCAAATTTACACATTATATTCTTCTAAGTAATTATCATATATAAAGAAAATAATTTCTTAAATTTGTCGTTCATTATTTCAGATATAAGTTTAATAAATTGATTTTAACATGAAAAATATTTTTTTATCACTGTTCTTTTTATTGGGTACCATTTCTCTTGACGCACAGAATATTAAGCCAGTTGAGAACAAAAAAGTTATCCATAAAGACAATAAAGATCATTCAGGGCATAAACATTCAGCTTCTGATGATAAGGTTATAGTAGATGCAACAATTGATTTTGAATCAAAAGTTGTAGATTATGGAGTAATTGAACATAATTCTGATGGGTTAAGAAAATTTATTTTTACAAATAATGGAAATGAGCCATTGCAGATTAAAAGTGCTAAAGCAAGTTGTGGATGTACGGTTCCAGATTATCCAAAAGGAGAGATCCAGCCAGGTGAAGGAGGGGAGATTAAAGTAAAGTATGCTACAAATAGAGTTGGAAAGTTTACTAAAACAATAACTCTTACGACTAATGCTAGTAAAAAACCAGTCCTTTTAACAATTAAAGGGGAAGTAAATCCTCCTCCAAAAGAAGCTACGGTACCTGAAAGAAATAACTCAGGAGCTCCTGTAGAAAAAAAATAAACTATAATAATTAAATATTTTCACCCCTTTTAAGGGGTGATTCTTTATATAAGAATTATGCCTATAATATCACGTAAAGGAAACAATATGCCTGAATCTCCAATTAGGAAGTTAGTTCCTTTTGCAGAATTTGCTAAAAAATCAGGTAAAAAGGTATATCACTTAAATATTGGTCAGCCAGATATAGAGACTCCAGATATTGCTCTAAACGCTATACATTCTTTTTCAGACAATGTGGTTGAATATTCTCATTCTGCTGGATTTGAAAGTTATAGAAAAGGATTAGCAAATTATTATCAAAAGTTAGGAATTAATGTTACTCATGAAGATTTAATGGTGACTACTGGAGGTTCAGAAGCTTTACTATTTGCATTAAACTCTTGTTTAGACGCAGGAGATGAAATTATTATTCCTGAACCTTTTTATGCAAATTATAATGGGTTTTCAATTTCTGCAGGAGTAACTGTAAAACCAATAGTTACCTCTATTAATGATGGGTTTTCTCTTCCTCCTATTGAAGAATTTGAAAAGCTTATCACATCAAAAACAAAGGCAATTCTTATTTGTAATCCAGGAAATCCAACAGGATATTTGTATTCTAAGGAAGAGTTAGAGACACTTAGAGAGATAGTTGTAAAACATGATTTATTTCTTTTTTCAGATGAAGTGTATAGAGAATTTACTTATGATGGAGAGAAACATTATTCAGTATTAAATTTAGAAGGTTTAGAGGATAATACAGTAGTAATTGATTCTACTTCTAAAAGGTACTCTATGTGTGGGATTAGAATAGGATGTATCGTTTCTAGAAATAAAGAGGTTATGGCTACTGCATTAAAATTTGCACAGGCAAGATTATCTCCTCCAACATTTGGACAGGTAGCAGGTGAGGCTGCATTATCGACACCTCTTTCTTATTTTGAAAAGGTTATTGGAGAGTATGTCAGCAGAAGAGATTTACTTATTGAAGGGTTAAATAAAATAGAAGGTGTAGTATGTCCAAAACCAAAGGGAGCTTTCTATGCTATTGCTCAACTTCCTGTAGATAATGCCGATAAATTTGCACAATGGCTGTTAGAAGAATTTGATTTTCATGGAGAAACTATTATGGTCGCTCCTGCTGCAGGTTTTTATTCTACTCCTAATACAGGTATAGATCAAGTACGTATAGCTTATGTTTTAAATAAAGAGTCTTTGAAAAAGGCTATAGATTGTTTAGAAAAAGCACTTAAAGTATATCCTGGTAGGATAATATGATAATTATTTTTAAAGGTGAAACTAATTAATAAGTTATAGCATTTAGTAGAGTAGATACTTTTTTCTAATTTCTTTGAATGTTTCTAAATCTTTTTCCCAGCTTTCTTTTATTTCTTGTTCTGTTTTACCTGAAGTTATTTGCTTTCTGAGTTGATCTGTACCTGATAATTTATCAAAAAAATTATTGAAAAAATTATCTTTTTCAGGGCATGCTTGATAACTTTCTATAAGCCATTTCAGGTTAATACTTTTTAAATAATCATCTTGAAAACGTAAATCTGTCCCATAGCAAATTATGTTTTCATGTTTTGGATATTTGCTTCCTTCACCACTTTTTGGTATAAAATTATAGTTGCTTTTTAAATAAGGTGCTCCAAAGTGTTGAAAAGGATACTCTGTTCCCCTTCCTACACTAATTGTTGTCCCTTCAAATAAGCAAAGAGAAGGGTATAGATTTATAGCCCTTGAATTAGGTAAATTGGGAGAAGGTTTTACAGGTAAATTATATTTAAGGTTTCTATTATAGTTTTGTATTTTTATTATCGTTAAATCACATGTATTAGCAATCCAATTCTCACCATTTATCATTTTAGCATATTCTCCTATGGTCATTCCATGCACAATAGGGATTGGATGTAAGCCTACAAAAGATGTGAATTCTTTTTTTCTTACAGGTCCATCTATATAGTGCAGGTTAGGGTTTGGTCTATCTAATACTATTAGCTTAATATTGTTTTCTCCAGCTGCCTCCATTACATAGTGTAGAGTAGATATATATGTGTAAAAGCGAGCTCCGACATCTTGTATATCAAATAATATAATGTCAACATCTGATAATTGTTCTTTTGAGGGTTTTTTATTTTTTCCATATAAAGATACAATAGGAATTCCTGTCTTTAGGTCTATTTCATCTTCTATTTTTGCTCCTGCATCTTCTTTACCTCTAAAACCATGTTCAGGAGAAAAGATTTTCATGATTTTAATGTTTAAGCTTAATAAGCTGTCTACTATATGTGTTTGTTGAATTAGGGAGGTTTGATTTACAACTAATGCTATTCTTTTATTACCTAATATTTTTATGTATTCTTTAGTTTTTTCTGCAGCTACTATTATTTTTTTTTCTTCTTCTTGTGTGCAACTCAAAAGCAGACAACAAGAAATTAAGAATATTTGCATTATTTTCGCCATTAGTATGAATGTTGAATATTTTATATCTAAACGGTTATTTACTGCAAAGGAAGGAAATAATCGTTATACTAAACCTATTTTAAACATAGCAATTTTAGCAATTGCTCTTTCTCTATCTATGATGTTGATATCTATTATGATTGTTTCTGGTTTTAAACAAGAGATATCTGATAAGGTAATAGGTTTTACATCTCATATTACAATTGTAAATTATACAGATAATCAATCTTATGAAAGTGAGCCAGTAAATATTAATCAGGATTTTTATCCATCTATAATAAATAAAGAAGGAGTTAGACATATTCAGGTATTTGCCACAAAAGCAGGAATTGTCAAGACTGAAGAAGAAATATTAGGTACTGTCTTAAAAGGGGTAGGGAGTGACTTTAATTCTTTGTTTTTTCATCAGAATTTAATAGAGGGGGAAGTTCCAATTTATAATGATACTGCTACTTCAAATTATGTAATGATTTCTAAGAAAGTTTCCGATTTATTAAGTCTCAAAATTGAGGATAAATTGATTATGTATTTTGTTGATGATCCTCCTAGAGTGCGTAAGTTCATTATTCATGGCATTTATGAGACAGGTTTTAATGATTTTGATGAACTAGTAGTTTTAGGTGATATTAAACATATTCAAAAATTAAATCAATGGGATTCTAATCAAGTGGGCGGTTTTGAGATTATGTTAGATGATTTTGATAATATTGATGAAATAACAGATCAGATTTATGAAGAAATAGATTATACTCTTAATGCATATAGTGTTAAAGAAAGAATGCCTCATATTTTTGATTGGTTAAATTTACAGGACATTAATGTAAAGGTAATTTTGATTTTAATGTTAATTGTTGCTATTGTTAATATGGTTACAGCATTATTAATATTAATATTAGAACGTACACGAATGATTGGTATATTAAAAGCAATTGGTGCTTCAAATTGGAGTGTTAGGAAGGTATTTCTTTATAATGCTATGCATCTTATTGTAAAGGGGGTTTTTTTAGGTAATATTTTAGGTCTTGGCTTCGGATTTTTGCAAAATAATTTCTCTTTTATAAGTCTTGATCCAGATATATATTATATGAATAAGGTGCCAATTAATTTTGATTTTCTCAATATTATTATGTTGAATCTTTCTACTATTATTATTTGTTATTTAGTGTTGATTATTCCTTCAATTTTAATTGCAAGAATCAATCCAATAAATGCTATTCGCTTTGAGTAAATTTGATAAATTCGCATAACAAAAAAAAATAATGAATTATTATAATAATATTATAGAGACTATTGGAAATACTCCTTTAGTAAGGTTAAATAAAGTAGTAGATGCTGATGCTTTAGTTTTAGCAAAAGTTGAAAGTTTTAATCCTGGTCATTCGACAAAAGATAGAATGGCATTAAAAATGATAGAGGATGCTGAAAAGAAAGGTATAATTTCTAAAGGGGCAACTATTATTGAAGGAACATCTGGAAATACTGGTATGGGTTTAGCTTTAGTATGTATTGAAAGAGGATATAAGTTAATTTGTACAATTTCAGACAAGCAATCAAAAGAAAAAATTGATATTCTAAAAGCAATGGGAGCGGAAATCTATGTTTGCCCTACAAATGTTGATCCTGATCATCCTGAATCATACTATTCTGTTGCGAAAAGATTAAACAATGAAATTCCTAACTCTTTTTATCCAAATCAATATGATAATTTATCAAATAGATTAGCACATTATGAATCTACTGGACCTGAAATTTGGGAGCAAACAGAAGGAAAGATTACTCACTTTATTGTTGGAGTTGGCACAGGAGGAACTATTTCTGGTATAGGTAAGTTTTTAAAAGAACAAAATCCAAAAATTAAAATTTGGGGTGTAGATAGTTATGGCTCGGTTTACAAAAAATATCATGAAACAGGAAAATTTGATAAAAATGAAATTTATCCATATATCACAGAAGGAATAGGAGAGGATATTATAGCAAAAAATGTTGATTTCAAGTTGATTGATCATTTTGAAAAAGTTACAGATAAAGATGGTGCACTTATGGCTAGAAGATTAGCAAAGGAGGAAGGTATTTTTGCTGGATATTCTTGCGGTAGTGCTGTGGCAGCAATAAATCAGTTAAAAAGTAAACTTAACCCAAAAGATATTGTTGTTGTTTTACTACACGATCATGGCAGTAGATATGTGGGTAAAATTTTTAATGATGAATGGATGAAAGAGAATGATTTCTTATAACTTATGAGATTATTCCTTTCTTGTTTAATTCTTTTACTTCCTTATTTTTTTTCTGGACAGTCAGCTGTTTCATACTTAGATAAGATGGTAGAATCAATTTCTACTATTCAAACATTAAAGTATGATCTTCATTCTAAAGAATTAATAGATGGTCAATTTATTAATTCTCATGTAATAGTTAAGTTTAATAAACAACCTTTTCGTGTTTATACTTATATGATAAAACCTGAAAAAGGCGTAGAAGTTTTGTTTTCTGAAGAAAATAAGTTTGCTCTTGTTAAGCCTAAAGGTTTTCCATTTATTAATATACGTTTAGACCCTTATGGTAAAATAATGAGAAATAATCAGCATCATACATTGCTTGATTCAGGTTTTGATAATGTTAAAGAGATTGTTCTTTCAGTTTTAGGCACTATAAGAAATAATCCAGATAGATATATTTTCGATTTAGGTAATAGAAATGTAGAAGGAAGGGAGTATAAGGTTATCCAATTACTTAATCCTGATTTTTCTTTTATAGAATATGTTGTAAAAAAAGGAGAGGATATTGAGTCTATATCAAAGTCATTGAATTTATGTTCCTATATTATTTTATTAAAGAATAATATTGATTTTTATGATGAAGTTTATGTAGGGGATAAAATATTTATACCTAATTCATATGCAGAAAAAGTAGAGTTGTGGATTGATTTAAAATCTTATTTACCGCTTATACAAAAAGTGTTTATAGATGATAAGTTGTTTGAATATTACGAATTTAGAAATTTAGTTGTTAACCCTCAATTTACTGATAATGAATTCAATAAGGATTATGTTGATTATGGTTTTTAGAAAGTTATTAACTTCTTTAAAATTCGATTCATAAATTAGAAGGCTCATTTTTCTCTTTTTTTAAATTTACAATTCTTTTCTGATAATATTTATCTGTATGTATTTGATATTTGACACTGAAACTACTGGTTTGCCTTCTAATTGGAAAGCTCCTCTGACTGATTTTGATAATTGGCCTAGAATGGTTCAGTTAGCTTGGCAAACACATGATGTTAATGGATCCTTAATAAGTGCAAAGAATTATATTATTAAACCAGAAGGTTATGATATTCCTTTTAATGCTGAAAAGATACATGGTATCTCTACTAAGATAGCCTTAGAGCAGGGAGTTTTACTTTCTAAAGTGTTAGAGGAATTTATTAATGATGTAGAGCAGAATAAATTTATTATTGGGCATAATGTAAGTTTTGATAATAGTATAGTAGGTTGTGAACTTTTAAGAAAAGATATGTCAAACATATTGTCAGACTGTTCTTTTATTGATACAAAAGATGAATCAACTGATTATTGTGCTATTCCAGGAGGAAAAGGAGGTGGTTTTAAATGGCCATCTTTAACAGAACTGTATAATAAGCTTTTTGGTGATTCTTTTGCAGAGGCTCATAATGCTGCTGCCGATGTAGCAGCTACAGCAAGGTGTTTCTTAGAGTTGGTGCGTTTAGGGGTTATTTCTTCTAATAAATTAGGTCTGACTATAGATGATTTGAAAGTATTCCAGCAAATAAATAATAAGCCTTTTGAGTTGATAGATTTGAATATTGAGTCTCATGATAATTTTCAAGATCAAAAGGAAGTTATTTCTGATAATATTTCTTCTGATATAAAGAATTTAGATATTTCTAATTCTCATTTTGTGCATTTACATACACATTCTCAATATTCTGTATTACAAGCTACAGCAGATATAGAATCTTTAGTTGATAGAGCTGCATCATTAAACATGCCGGCTATTGGGCTAACAGATCATGCTAATATGTTTGGTGCTTATAAGTTTATCGATGCTGTTGAGACACATCCTATAAATAGTACTGTTAAAGAGGGAGAGAATCTTAGATTAAAAGCTGTATTAGGTTGTGAGTTAAATATTTGTAAAGATCATTTAGATAAATCTGTTAAAGATCATGGTGCTCAAATACCTTTTTTATGTTTAAATAAAGAAGGTTATCATAATTTAGCTAAGCTTTCTTCAATAGGTTTTTTAGAGGGCTTCTATTATGTTCCTAGAGTTGATAAAGAACTTATTAAAAAATATAAAAAAGGTTTAATTGCTTTGACAGGTAGTTTGTATGGTTTGATACCTCATCTTATTTTGAATGTTGGTGAGATGCAGGCTGAAGAAGAATTTGTTTGGTGGCTTGATAATTTTGGAGATAATTTTTATGTAGAAATTAATCGTCATAATTTAGAAGAGGAAGAATATGTTAATCGTGTTCTTTTAGGATTTGCGAAAAAGTATAATGTAAAAATTATAGCATCAAATAATGTATATTATCTAGAAAAATCAGATTCAAACTCTCACGATATTTTACTTTGTGTTAAGGAAGGTCAATTACAGTCTTCTCCAAAGGGTAAGGGGAGAGGTTATAGATACGGATTTCCTAATGATCAATATTATTTTAAATCCTCTTTAGAAATGCAAGAATTATTTTCAGATCTTCCAGAGGCCATAGATAATCTTACAGGATTGATTGACAAGATTGAAACTTTTTCTTTGAAGAGGGATGTTTTATTACCTAAATTTAAAATTCCAGATAATTTTATTGATCCAAAAGATGAAGAAGATGGAGGAAAAAGGGGAGAAAATGCATACCTAAGACACTTGACTTATGAAGGAGCAAAAAAAAGGTATATAGAGATTACAGATGAGATAAGAGAAAGAATAGAATTTGAATTAGAGGTTGTTGAGAATTCAGGTTATCCAGGTTATTTTTTAATTGTACAGGATTTTATTCAACAAGCAAGAAAAATGGATGTCTCTGTAGGTCCTGGTCGAGGATCTGCTGCTGGTTCTGTTATTGCATATTGCACAAAAATTACAAATGTTGATCCTATTAAATACGATTTACTTTTTGAGAGGTTTCTGAACCCTGAAAGAATATCATTACCTGATATTGATATTGATTTTGATGATGAAGGTAGAGGGAAAATAATTGATTGGGTTGTGGATAAATATGGAAAAGAAAATGTTGCTCAAATTATAACTTATGGTAGTATGGCAGCAAAATCTTCAATTCGTGATACAGCTCGCGTTTTAGATTTGCCTTTATCAGATGCAGATAGAACAGCTAAGTTAGTTCCTGATTTTAAGTCTTTATCACAAATATTCTCATGGGATAATAAAGTATTAAAAGAAAATTTAAAATCTGATGAGTTAGTTAATGCAAAAAAGTTAATAGAGTTATCATCTGGAGATGATCTTCTTTCTGATACTATTAATAATGCTAGAAAATTAGAAGGGAGTATAAGGAATGTAGGCACCCATGCTTGTGGTGTTATCATTACTCCAAAGCCTTTAGTTGACTTGATTCCTATGGCTAATTCAAAAGATTCTGATCTAATGGTTACTCAATTTGATAATAGTGTAGTGGAGCATGCAGGTTTACTTAAGATGGATTTCTTAGGATTAAAAAATCTTACTATTATAAAAGATTGTATAAAGATTATTCGGAAAATACATGATATTAATATTGATATTGAATCTATACCGTTAGATGATGAAGAAACTTTTGAGATTTTTCAAAAAGGAGATACCACAGGTATTTTTCAATTTTCTTCTGAGGGAATGAGGGCGCATCTTAAGCATTTGAAGCCTGATAAGTTTGACGATTTAATAGCAATGAATGCTTTGTATCGACCTGGTCCAATGGAATATATTCCTAATTATATAAAACGAAAGCATGGAAAAGAAGAGATTAAATATGATTTACATGAGATGGAAGAGTATCTTTCTTCTACTTATGGTATTACAGTTTATCAGGAGCAAGTAATGTTGCTTTCAAGAAAGTTAGCTGGTTTTTCAAGAGGTGATGCGGATATGTTAAGGAAAGGAATGGGAAAGAAGATTAAATCAGTTCTTGATAAATTAAAATCAAAATTTTTTAATGGGTGTGAGAAAAATGGTTTTGATATAAATATTGTAGAGAAAATATGGTCAGATTGGGAAGCATTTGCATCTTATGCTTTTAATAAGTCGCATTCTACATGTTATGCTCTTATAGCATACCAAACAGCATATTTAAAGGCTCATTATCCAGCAGAACTTATGGCTTCTGTATTAACCAATCATATGCGTGATATAAAAGATGTTACTCATTATATGGAGGAGTGTAAGAGGATGAATATAAAGGTTTTAGGGCCTGATATTAATGAGAGTTTTTACAAATTTGCTGTAAATGAAAAAGGAGAAATTCGATTTGGTTTAGGTGCTGTTAAAGGAGTTGGTGAGGGGGCTGTTGAAGCTATTGTGAATGAAAGAAAAGCTAAAGGTGATTACATGACATTTGATGATTTTATGAAGAGAGTAGATTTGCGTTCAGCAAATAAGAGAACTTTAGAAAGTATTGCTTGTGCAGGGGGGTTTGACTCATTTAATTTAAAAAGATCTCAATATTTTGCTAAAGAGGGGAATAATAGCAGTTATATTGAGCAAATGATAAAATTTGGTAATAAAATTAAAGATATCACAAATTCTAATCAAGTTGACATGTTTGGGCAAAGTGTAGAGGCAGGTATTCAAGCTCCATTGCCACCTAGTAGTGATCCTTGGAGTACAATGGAATTATTATCTAAAGAGAAAGAAGTTGTAGGGATATATATATCTGGACATCCATTAGATGATTATAAGCTTGAAATTGATAATTTTTGTAATGGTAATTTAGGTATGCTTTATAATATGTCTTTAATTAAAGATAAAGAGTTGTATTTATCTGCTGTTGTGACAAATTTTGAGCATAAAGAAACTAAAACAGGTAAGCCTTTTGGTGTATTGCAGGTAGAGGATTATACAGGATCGTTTAATTTATATCTTTTTGGTGATGATTATGTTAGTTTTAAATCTTATTTTACAGTTGGATGGCTATTATATATAAAAGGAAAAGTAAAAAAGAAATTTTATAATGATGATTTAGAATTTAAAGTTAATACAATTTCATTGCTTTCAGAACTTATTAATCAAGAGAATAGGGATGCTGTATTAAGAATAGGTGTTGGAGATATTTCTGCGGATTTGGTAGATAAAATTATCGGGTTAGTAGATAATAACAAAGGAAAACATTCTTTAGTAGTAAATATTACTGACCATTTGAATAAGTATGAGGTTGATGTATTGTCTAGAAAATATAAAGTAGATTTAAACAAAGATTTTATAGGTGAGGTTAATAACTTAAATCAAGTTCAATTAAAAATAAAATAATTTATAAATTTGTAACATAAACATAAAAAATAATAAAATGGCAGTAGAATTTACAGATGATAATTTTAAAGAATTAGTTTTAAATTCAGAAAAACCAGTTTTGGTTGATTTTTGGGCTACTTGGTGTGGTCCTTGCAGGGCAATTGCTCCAGTAATTGATGAGCTTCATAATGAGCTTGAGGGTAAGGCTGTTATTGGTAAAGTTAATATTGATGAAAATTCAGATACTCCTGTTACTTATGGTGTAAGGAACATCCCTACTTTATTGGTATTTAAGAATGGAGAGGTTGTAGATAAAGTTGTGGGTAATCAGCCAAAATCCAAATTAATTGAGGTTTTAGAATCTCATATGTAATTACATTTTTGTGAAATGTAAAGGGCTTTTAAGCCCTTTTTATTTTTATGGAGAAATTAGAAAACATACATCTTTCTTCAAATCTTCAGCTATTTGCTAAAAATACAGTTGAAGGTTTTATAACCGGTATGCATAAGAGTCCTTATCATGGTTTTTCTGTTGAGTTTGCTGAACATAGACTCTATAATAGAGGGGAAGCTACTAGACATATAGATTGGAAGTTATATGCAAGAACAGATAAATTATTTGTTAAAAGATATGAAGAGGAAACAAATTTACGATGTCATATTATTCTAGATGCTTCTTCTTCAATGTATTATCCTAATTACACTGATCCTAATTTAAGAGATCCTAATAAACTGTTGTTTTCCGTATATGCTTCAGCTGTGTTAATGCATCTTTTAAAACGTCAGCGAGATGCTATTGGTTTAAGTGTATTTACTGACAAACTACATCTTCATACCCCTAATAGAACAACAGAAAGGCATCATCAACTACTTTACCATGAGTTAGATAAGTTGTTACAGATAGATGCTGTAAAAGAGTTAAGAAAGACAAGGTCAACAGAGGTAATTCATCAAATATCTGAGATGTTGCATAGAAGATCTATGGTGATGGTGTTTACAGATATGATTAGTGATGTAGAGGGTATAGATGAGCAATTTGAAGGATATAAACACTTAAAATATAATAAGCATGAAATTGTTTTATTTTATCTAGCTGATTCTCTAACAGAGGTTGATTTTAATTTTGATAATAAACCATATAGTTTTATTGATGTAGAAACAGAGCAGGAGGTTAAGTTAAATCCAGTTCATTATCAAGATGATTATAAACGAAAAATGGAAGAACATCTGAATTATTTAAGGTTAAAATGTTTGCAATATAAAATTGATTTAGTTGAAGTTGATATTAATAGTGGTTTTGATAGTGTATTAATATCATATTTACTTAAAAGACAAAAAATGTTTTGAGATTTTGAAAAACAATATATATTTGCAACACTTTATAAAAGGACGGTCTGGTAGTTCAGCTGGTTAGAATACATGCCTGTCACGCATGGGGTCGCGGGTTCGAGTCCCGTCCAGACCGCAACTAAAAAGTTTAAACCCTTGTAATTTAATAGATTGCAGGGGTTTTTTAATTTTAGTAGGACATTACTTGCTAAATTTTATATGGCTAAATATATTGACAAAGAGATTGGTTATGGATTCTTTAAGAAATAATTATTAGATTAGCCTTCTAAAATATAATGTCATGATAAAGAAGATAAATAAACTTGTTGGACTTAAAAAAGCTGATTTTGATGAGTATGTTAATAATAGTAAGATTAGTCTTTCAGAAGCAAGATTAATTCCTATTTTAAAGCCTGGAGATGAAATGGCTTTAACATCAGTATTGATGTCATCAATTCGTTTAATTAAAGAGTTTAGATATCAAATATTTAAAGATATAAAATTAAAAAGAAGCGGCAAGGCTTATTTCTATACAGAAGTATGCTTTAAAGATATTGATAAAGATTCAAGGTTAGATGGATTAATTTTAATTGTTGTTTCTGGAGTAATACAGGATGCAGTATTTATTGAAGTTAAAAGTGGCAAGAATTTGATTAAGAGTGAGCAAATAATGAAATATTATAAGCTTGCACGTTCATTAAACAATGTGCCAAAAATCCTAACTGTTTCAAATGAATTTGTTGCAGACTCTTCTCAATCACCTATTTCAATTAGTAATCAGTCTAAGAAAATATCACTATATCATTTCTCTTGGACATATATTAAAACATTAGCTCAGTTACTTTTATTTGATAATGATGATAATATTGATGATGAAGACCAAATTGAAATAATGAATGAAGTAATGCACTATTTAAATGATGAACGCTCAGGAGTTAGTGGTTTTCATAAAATGAGTGCTGGATGGAAAGAGGTGGCTGAAAAAGTGAAAGGTCAACAGTCTTTATCTGATGACAACGTTCTTGCAGATGCTATAACGAGCTGGTATCAGGAAGAAAGGGACATGACTCTTATGTTAAGTAGAAAGTTAGGCGTATTAGTTAAATCAGATATTGAGAATCCGAAGAATAAACTTAAAAGAGATATTAAAAAATTAAAGAATGAACACTATTTGTCAACTAAGTTAAGAGTTAGAGGAGCTGTATCTGACATTAAAGTCTCTGCAGATTTTGAAAGAAGAACAATTTCAATGTCTGTTGATGTTACTCCCCCTTTAAACAAAGGGGTTATTGCAAGAGTAACTTGGATTAAAAATCAATTAGAAAAGATAGATAACCAAGCCTTCTTAGAGCATTTATACGTTGATGCAGATATAAAATACACATCTAATTCAATCAAATATAAATATGCAAATATTGATAAGTTTTATGAGCATGATGATATAAAAAACAAAGATATTATTAGCTTTAATTTGGATGTAATTAAATCTGCAAAGTTTACTTCGGTTTCAAGTTTTGTGAAAGAGATTGAATCAATGCTTCTGGATTACTATAAAATTATTGTACAAGACTTAAAGACGTGGGAAAAACCAGCACCTAAGCTTCAAACTAAAAAGGAGGTAAAAACTGTAGAGAAATCTGTGGTTGAAGATGAATAGTTAGTTAGCTGCCACAACATTTTTAATAATTACAATTCTTGCTTATATCTATTTGGGTAGATAATATTTTATAATTTTTTTTTTATAAATACAATAGTAGATTTATTTTTATATCAATATTGGATAGATAATAATTTGTATATTATTTGTATTTATTTCATTGAATTTAATCTATATCTCTCATATTTGTAGTGTTTAAAATTTAATTATGATCTTTAGAGTAGTTATAATCACCATATTATTTTCTTTTTCTATAAATTATTCTTATTCTCAAAGCCTTTCTTTTGGTGCTGATGGTGTTACTCATGCAGACACTCTATGTTTAGGTGATTCTATATTTTTTAATTTTTGGTTAGTTAATAATTCTTCAATTTCTTTACGTGATTCAATTTTAGTTACCTGCGAAACATTTGATGAAGTAGGTATTAGCATATCTTCTATGCAAATAGGTTCTTCTTATAATTCTAATGACTCTTTAGATCCAGGAGATAGTTTATTTATCAGTATTGGAGATGTCGTAACCTCTCAGTCTTTTAATCTTGGTGATAATATTATTGTTATATGGCCAGCTTCAATTGGTGTGAATATTAGCGATACAAGTTATTCTCCTATCTATATATTAGATTGTGTTTCTTCCATTCTTGATAAGGATATTGCCAATAAAATATTTATCACTTACTCTAGAGAGAGGAATTGTTTCTTGTTCCCAGAAGGTGTTTTAGTTTCTGATCTTCTTTTGTTAGATCCTACAGGTAGAGTTATTATTTATAATAAAGGGGTGGTATTCAATTATTTTAATACTCCTATTCTTAAACCTGGAATATATGTGCTTCAAGTATTACTTGATGGTAAGATTATAAATAGCAAATTTTTTATTCATTAAAAATAATTATTATGTGGAGGGTCGTTGAGGAGATTAATAATATTACGGGTAAAAGTATCTGGATTATTGAAAAAAAGAAAGGATTTTTTTTTAAGAGTTGGTCTAGAGATTATACTGTTGGTAATTCAAACATGTGGTCTCCCATTAAGTCTTTTAGTAAGTCTGTTGCTTTTGAAAGAATGAAAGTTCTTGCAGAAGGAGATGTTATGGAGAAGGGGGAGATTTTAGAGCTATAATTTGTTTCCATAATAAGGTTTATTCCTCTGGAGAGTCTTACTAAGCAATGGATTGCTTAGTAAGACTTTCTAGCCATGTGTTGTAATTTATTACGTCTATATTCTCGGCCTCTTTATTTGTTATCATTTCCTTTGTTTTGTATATTTCTTTTTGAAGATCCTTATCTAGGTATATATTATTACAATAGATTAATTTAGTAATAATTGACAATACTGCTTTCTCTCTCTTATGGATTTTTAAATCTTTCTTGTACAGGTTTTTTATATTTTTAATCTTTTCTTCTACAGAATCACTTTGCTTTAATTTTTGTCTTATAATTAGTTCTGAGATTAAGATCTTAAGTTGAAAAGTTGTAGAGAGGCTTATAAAATCTTCATGTAATATTAGTCTGGATATGTGTTTAATAGATAGTTTAAATTTATTTAAATCATAATATAATAGAGCTGTGTTTAAATATATAAATACACTAAATGTAGGTTGTGATTGGATTCGACTGTTCTTCTTAGCTTCTTTTAATATGTCTATAGCTTTAAGTTTGTCTAATTTAGAGTAGTTTATTACTAGTGCATTGTAGTAGTAGAATAGATACTTTTCTTTTAATAAATTTTCATACTCTTTCATGGATTTTTTTAGTTCTTCTGCAAAAAATAAGGATTCTTTTAATTTTCCATTTTTGTATAAAGAGTTTGTTAGGTATGTTATTAGCATTAGTTTTTGCTCATGATTTTGTTTATTAAATATTTTATCTTTAAGGAAATCCTTATAAGTATCTTTTAGGTATTTTTCTAAAGAGATGTAGTCATTTTTTTGTAATAATATTCTACTGATTGATTTGAAGATGCTTATTCTAAATTTTCTACTTTTTATTATTTTTTTATTTGAATGTAGATGATTTAGTTTCTTTTCAAGAATATTTAACAAGGATGTTTTATTCTGGTGTAAATTTTGTGATGTCTTAATCTCATACATGATTGAAGAAAGTGTTAGATCTATTTCTTGTTCTAGGTCTAGTTTTTCTTTGTTCGCTCTAGCTTTCTTAAGGTATTTATCTATATCAATAGATACAAGGTCATAGGATAGTTTTAGTATTTCGGAATATACTATTGATATAATTTCAAAATTTTCATTTTTATGGGACTTCTTTTCCGCTTTCTTAAGGTAGTGTAGTGAAAGATCAAGATCTCCTTTTCTTTTAAAAATTCTAGAAAGTAAGATATCATTAAAAATATGAAGATCTTTTTCTTTATGCATATGCTGGAGACTCAAGCTCTTGTTTATGCTTTTTATTGTCTTGTTTTTTAGTTGATAGAAGTTGTTTCTGTTTCCAGAAGATAGTTTTTCACAAGCTTCTTTTGGGCTATATTTTTCCTTTTCTTTTATTAGATTAAAAAGCTTAACTTCTTTTTTTTCTATATCTGAATGTGTTAGATTGTTGTATAATTTATAGTATCTTATTTCATCTTTAGATAGATTACTGATAATTTGTTGTATGAGGTCCATTTTTTTTTATTTGAACTGCTAAGATATAATATATATATAATACTTAAATATCTTTTATTAATATTTTTAAAGATAATTATGGGATGATAAGATTAACGGGTATTTTATTTTTATTAGAAAAGCTATTACAAGATATTTGTGCTCAAATAAATTATTAAAACATTAAATCATGAGAATTAAAATATTTTTATTAGCGTTATTATTTTTCAACACCTTACAGGCTCAGGTTTGTAGTGTTGTGGATGCAGATTATTGCTCTTATAAGGAAGGAGCAACTGTTAGCTTTAATTTTACAGGATCTACAGGTGGAGTTACAAGTTATTTATGGGATTTTGGAGATGGAACTACATCTACTCTGCAGAATCCTACACATACTTTTATGAATACAGGTTCTTTTCAGGCATGTTTAACCTTAACATGTGTTATTACTACTACTTCTGGAGGAGGAGGTTATGGTGGTGGTGGCACTACTACTGTCACTACATGTACAGATTTCATCTGTGATAATATTGTAATTACTGAGTATGGCTGTACAGACTCTACTGCTGGAAATTATAATCCTTTAGCAACTATAGATGATGGATCATGTAAGTATTGTATTTATGGCTGCATGGACGCTTTAGCCTCTAATTATGATCCTTCTGCTACCTGTGATGATAATTCTTGTTTAGATGTTATTAGTAAATCTTTTTGCGAAGATTTTGAGTCGTATCAGATTTCTGACTATTTAGCTTTTAGTTCTCCAGTTTGGGGAACATGGAGTAATCCTTTGTCTTACGGTTGTGATGAAGATGTTCAGATTAATTATACCCCTAGTGATTCTTTAGGTAATGGAGGTTCTAAAGGTATTCATTTAACTTCTTCGTCTTTTTCAGGTGGCCCACAAGATATAGTATTACCTTTTGGAACATCTAGTTCATATTCTTCAGGGATTTTTATATTCTCTGCTAATTTTAATGTAAAAACATTATTTCATTCTGGTGCTTATTTTAATTTTCAATCAGATTACAACATAGGTAATGGATGGGCTTTAGATGTTTTTATGCAGCAGAATGGTAGTATTGTTTTTTCAAATTCTTTTAATAATAATTTATTAACATCTGTCTATCCAGAAAATAATTGGTTTGAATTAAAAATAGCTGTAAATATTTCTACTAATCAATGGAATGTATATATTGATGATGTATTTGTTGGTAGCTTTTCTAATAGTATTAATCAGATAGCTTCTTTAGATCTTTTTCCTCTACATAATCAATCTTTCTGGGTTGATGATATTTGTTATTCTTATGATCAGAATGTTATCGATGGATGTACAGATACAAATTCAATTAATTATGATTTGACTGCAACATGGGATGATGGGTCTTGTATTCAGGGTGTGTTGGGGTGTACTGATTCTACACAGTTTAATTATGATCCTTTAGCAACTCATGATGATGGTTCTTGTACTCCGATATTTTTTGGCTGTATGGATCCATTAGCTGATAACTATTATTTATCAGCTAATATTGATGATGGCTCTTGTGTTTATTTAGGTTGTACAGATATAATAGCCACTAATTATGATTCAACAGCTAATATTGATGATGGCTCATGTACTTACCTAAGTACTTGTGATAAGCCAACACCAACAGGTGTTTATGTTAGTGAGATCATTCATAATACAGTGAGAGTTCACTGGGATAACATGACTTCAGGTGCTTGTTTACCTAAGCAGTACAGAATTCAATACAGAGAGGTAGGAACTACAGCTTGGT